>JAAVHT010000072.1 GCA_014799565.1 Clostridiales bacterium | reverse complement strand
GGCTACAAGAAGCTGCTGGAGGGCCAGAAGGTCACCTTTGAGACCGAGCCCGATCCCCGGGGCGCCAAGGGCGTGCGCGCTACCAACGTGGTCGCCATCGTCGAGGAGTAATTCTTGCAAAAAAGTGCCTGCCGTGATACGGCAGGCATTTTTTTGCGCTTTTTCGGGTTGACGCTGTATGCAGCCTAACCACAAACAGGTTACTTTCGCCTCGGCAGCTTATGCTTGGTTCCATCCGGCTCCACGATATAGGTGTTGTCCAGATGCCCGGTGAGGCTCGCCTTCACACTGGCGATATACTCGCGGCGCAGAGCATCCCGCTCGGAAAGCTCCTCAGCCGTCAGCGTTTTCCCCGCCTTTACCCGGCGGGCCAGTTCGTTGATGCGGTCGATCTTCTTCTGATCCATTACAAATACCTCTCGATTTCGATGATGATCCGGCCCTTCCGGGATTGGCCGCCCACGGTCTTGACCACGCACTTGCCCAGCCCCCGGCAGGTGAGGATATCGCCCTGGGCCACCGGCTTGTCCGGTTTGAGGCATTCCCGGTGGTTGAGGGACACCCGTCCTGTGGCGACAAGGTCTGCGGCTTTACCCCGGGCCAGGGAGAACCCGGCAGCCAGCACCGCGTCCAGGCGCAGGGTAGACACCGTGTCGTGGATCAGCTTGACCTCGGCGGGGGCGGGGGAGAGGGCGGACAGGGGGATTTCCTTCAGCTTCAAGCGGTACCGCCCCGCCTGGTCGAACTGGGACAGGATGATGGGGGCGGCCTCCTTCAGACAGACGATCTGGGCGGCGGTGTCGCCCACCAGGATGTCGCCCACCTTCTCCCGGGTGAGGCCAATGCCCATCAGTCCGCCCAGCAGATCCCGGTGGGTCAGGTCGGCCCCGGTGGGCGGGTAGGCCGCCTCGATGGCGGCCAGCTCGTCCTCCGCTGCCCAATCTTCGGGCTCCTGCCAGTCGGGGAGGAACACGCACACCGTGCGCTCCGCGCCCTCATAGCCACCGTGGAACAGGTGCTTTGGGTGCCCCGAAGCGGCCAGCAGCGGCTCCAGCGCCGCCCGCTGGGCGGGGGAGAGGAACTGGGTGGCGCAGGGGATGGAGCGGTTTGCCGCCCGGTCCATCTGATCCAAGGCCCGGGCCAGGACGATGCGCTCGTCCGCGTCCTTGGAGAATTTGTTCAGCAGTTCGGTCTTGTTCATATTCTTCCTCAATTACGATGGATTCAGTTTGGAGCGGGGATGGGGGCGTAGTTGGGGTCGCGGTGGGCGCCGGAGGCGATCACCAGCCACAGGACAAACAGGAGATACAAAATCGACAGGGCCAGCACCACAATCAGCGCGGCCTTGGCGCCTTTGGACAGGGCTTTTCCGCGAAAAACCAGCAGGCCGCCGCTCACCAGAAAGCAGGCGAGCCCGATGACGGCGGCAATCGGCGTGGCCAGCATGGGGACAAGAGATGAGGACATACGAACACCGTTCCTTTCTGCCCCCAATCCTCAACGGGGGCCGCGGGCAAGACCGGGCCGCTCAGCAATAGTTTACCACAGCTCGGCGGGGTATGTGTAACTGGTATGTAAATACCACGTCACACCACCCGCTTCTGGGCGTTGTAGAGCTGGGCGTACTCCCCGCCGAGGGCCATCAGCTCCTCGTGGGTGCCCTCCTCCAGGATGTGGTTCTCGTCCACCACGATGATCCGGTGAGCGGAGCGGATGGTGGACAGGCGGTGTGCGATGATGAGGGTGGTGCGGCCCTTAGCCAGCTCGTCAAAGGCGGACTGGATGCGGGCCTCGGTGACGGAGTCCAGGGCGGAAGTGGCCTCGTCCAAGATGAGAATGGGTGGGTTTTTCAGGAAGATACGGGCAATGGACACCCGCTGCTTCTGCCCGCCGGACAGCATAACCCCCCGCTCCCCCACATAGGTCTGGAAGCCGTCGGGCATGGACATGATATCGTCGTAGATCTCCGCCCGGCGGGCCGCGTCGATGACCTCCGCCTCGGTGGCGTCGGGCCGGCCGTAGCGGATGTTTTCCATGATCGTCCCGGCGAACAGGAACACGTCCTGCTGGACGATGCCGATGTTGTGGCGCAGGGAGCGCTGGGTCACCGAGCGTACGTCCTGGCCGTCCACCAGGATGCGGCCGTCGGTCACGTCGTAGAACCGGGGGATGAGCTGGCACAGGGTGGACTTGCCGCCGCCGGAGGGGCCTACCACCGCCACCGTCTCCCCACAGGGGATGTGGATGGACACGTGATCCAGCACGGCGGGGCCGTCGTCGTAGTGGAAGGACACGTCGTCGATGAGGATGTCGCCTTGGGCCGTCCCCATCTCCGCCGCGTCTGGGGCGTCCTGGACGGCGGGCTCCACCCGCATCAGCTCCACGAAGCGCTTGAAGCCCGCCATGCCGTTGAGGAACTGCTCCACGAACGCCGCCAGCTTGCGCACCGGGGTGAGGAAGGTGGATATGTACAGCGTAAAGGTGACCAGATCTACAAAGTCCATCTCGCCCCGCATGATGAAATACCCGCCCACCGCCACGGTGAGCACGTTCATGGCGGGCAGGGCGAACTCCAGCCCGCCGTGATAAATGGCCATGGCCTTGTAATAGTCCCGTTTGGCCCCCTTGAACTGCTCGTTGGCGGCCTGGAACTTCTGATCCTCCTGGCCCTCGTTGGCGAAGGCCTTGGCGGTGCGCATCCCGGAGATGGAGGACTCCAGCTGGCCGTTGATGCCCGCCATGGTCTGCTTCTGCCGCACGGAAGCCTTCATCATCCGCTTGCGCTGGATGACGGTGAACACCACAAAGATGGGCACCACGGCGAACACGATGAGGGCCAGCTTCCACTGGATGGACAGCATCATGCAGAACGCGCCGATCAGCGTCACCATGGAGATGAACAGATCCTCCGGGCCGTGGTGGGCCAGCTCCGTGATCTCAAACAGGTCGTTGGTGGCCCGGCTCATGAGCTGGCCGGTGCGGTTCTTGTCATAGAAGGAGAAGGACAGATCCTGCATATGGCCGAACAGATCCCGGCGGATATCCGCCTCGATGCGCACGCCCATCATGTGGCCCCAGTAGGTGACGATGAAGTACATCACCGAGCGCAGGGCGTAGGCCCCCAGGAGTATGGCCATAACGGCGAAAAAGGCGGTGAACAGATCCTGGGGCAACAGCGTGTTCAGCGCCTGCCGGGAGGCGGCGGGGAAGGCCAGGTCCACCAGGGCGATGCCCAGGGCGCAGCACATATCCAGAATAAACAGCTTCAGGTGCGGCTTATAATAGGACAGGAAGATGGGGACATAGCCCCGCTGGAACCGTTGGGAGTGCATATCCGTGATACTCCTTTACTATGTTTTAAAATTGTATGATGAATTAGTATAGTCAAAAGGTTTGCGCTTGTCAACGCCGGATAGTTGGCTTATAATGAAGAAATCCTGGATAGGAATGGGGGCAGGCGAAGTGGAATTCACACAGCTCACATGGCGCCAGCGGGGGCAGCTCTGGCTCCGGCTGGGCATACGGGGCGTGCTGCTGCTGGGCGGGTTGGCGCTGCTGTTCTGGGTGGGCCTGCCTTTGATTTCCCTGCTCAGCCCCTTTGTGCTGGCGCTGGTGTTCGCCTGGATGCTCAACCCGGCGGTGCGCTGGCTGGAGGGGAAGAGCAGCGGCTCCCGCAAGGTCATCTCCATGATTTTGGTCGTCATGGTGTTCGCCGTCATCGGCGGCGCGCTGTTTGGCCTGAGCTGGATGGCGGTGGATCAGATCCGCTCCCTGTTTGACAACCGCCAGTCCCTGCTGGACGAGCTGCTGAACGGCGTGGTCAACGTCATCAACAGCGTGGGCGGCTGGCTGGAGGGAATGGGTAATTTTGTGCCCCAGGGCTTCATCACCACCAGCGAGGATTTGATGGCCGCCCTGGCCGGCTGGGTGCAGGGGCTGGACTACGACCGATGGCTGACCCAGATGGCGGGACAGGCTCCGTCCATGGTGACCAACGTGTCCGGCTTTGCCGTGGCCCTGATCGTGTTCATGATGGCCAGCTATTTCATCACCGGGGACTACCCCCGCCTGCGCCAGGAGTTCACCGACCGGGTGCCCATGATGGCCCGGGACTTCTGCCGCTCGGTGAAGAACATCTTTATGAGCGCCTTCGGCGGCTATATCAAGAGCCAGCTCATTTTGTCCACCGGGGTATTCCTCATCCTGGGGGTGGGCTTTTTCCTGATGGGCCAGCCCTATGGGCTTCTGCTGGCCTTTGGTCTGGCGGTGCTGGACTTCATCCCTATCATCGGCGCAGGTACGGTCATGGTGCCCTGGGCGGTGATCGACATGGTGCTGGCTCAGTACAATGAGGCCGCCGCCCTCATGGCGGTGTGGGGGGTCATCGTGGTGTTCCGCAGGTTTGCCGAGCCAAAGGTTCTGGGCGACCAGACCGGGCTGTCCCCCATCCTGTCCCTGGTGGGTATTTATGTGGGCATGAAGGTGGGGGGCGTGCTGGGCATGGTGGTGGGGCCGCTGCTGCTGCTGGTGTGCATCAACCTGACCAAGCTGGGCATCTTCCAGCCGGTGCTGGACGATCTCACGCTGGCCGCGGGGGACATCAACGCCATTCTGCGCTCCGGGCGGAAAGAGGACAAAAGGGAAGAGGACGAAAAACCGCAATAAATGGGGCCCGCATTCAAAAATTTTTCAGCATTCGTTCAAAATCATTTCCGCTTTTTGACACACTCTGGACATAATTATGGCGTATTGTATGCTCAGCGACAGGGAAGCGGCGCAGACAGCCGCCCCGGCGATGAGAATGTTCCGAGATGTGAAATCGGAAAGGAGAATTTCCATGTACGATCAAAACGGTTTTAACAATAATGGGGAATACCACTACAGCTATGCCCCTCAGCATTCCGACCCCTGGGAGCAGCCCCAGCAGTCTCCCGTTCCGCCCCAGCCCCCCAAGAAGAAAAAGGGCGGCGCGGGTAAGGTCGTGGCCCTGGTGCTGTGCTGCGCCCTGGTGGGCGGCGGCGCAGGCGTGGGCGGTGCGGCGGCCTTCAACGCGCTGACCGACAGCCCCAAAAGCGAGGGCGAGACGATCATCTACCGCAATGAGGTGGATCCCACCGCCGTGACGGTCAAGCAGGCCGACGGCCTCAACCCCATGAGCCTCTCCGAGATCAACGCCGCTTACGCCGACTCCTGCGTGTGCATCTCCGTGCAGTCCATCGTACAGCAGGGATACTACCAGTACCAGGCCTCCGGCGCGGGCTCCGGCTTCATCATCAGTGAGGACGGCTACATCGTAACGAACTACCATGTCATCGACGGGGCCATTGCCATCAAGGTGACGCTGAACAACGGCGAGAGCTATGACGCCAAGCTGGTGGGCGGTGAGGAGCTCAACGACGTGGCCGTGCTGAAGATCGACGGTGTGTCCGGGCTCAAGCCCGTGGTGCTGGGCGACTCCGACGACGTGGTGGTGGGCGAGACGGTGTGCACCATCGGCAACGCCCTGGGCACCCTGTCCTTCTCCATGACCTCCGGAGCGGTGTCCGCCACCGGGCGCTCCGTCACTATGAGCGACGGTACCGTGATGAACATGATCCAGACCGACTGCACCATCAACTCGGGCAACTCCGGCGGCCCGCTGTTCGACAGCTATGGCCGGGTGGTGGGCATCACCTCCGCCAAGCTCAGCAACAACGGCCAGTCCTCCCAGGCCACCATCGAGGGTATCGGTTTCGCCATCCCCATCAACGACGTCATTGACATCATCACCGACTATATGCAGTACGGCTATGTCACCGGGCGGCCGAGCATGGGCATCACGGTGGCCGAGGTGACGCAGGAATACCAGCAGGTGTTCGGCTGGCCCGCCGGCGTGTATGTCAACGATGTAGAGGCGGGCTCCTGCGCCGAGCGGGCGGGGCTGAAGAAGGGCGACATCATCCTCAAGCTGGGCGACACCGAGGTGACCACCACCAATGAGCTGTCCTCCGCCAAGAACCGGTACAAGGCGGGGGAGATCGCCCAGCTGACCGTGTACCGCATGGGCGAGGAGATCACCCTGACCATCACCTTTGACGAGCAGGTGAACAACACCCAGGAGCAGGGCGGCCAGGGACAGACCCAGGATCCCGCCCCCCAGCCCACTGCCAGCAGCGGCGATTCCTATGGATACGGCTACGGAAACGAGTATCCCTACGGCGGCTACGGTGGGGACGACTACTTCAACAGCTTCCCCTGGAGCTACTTCTTTGGTAGATAAATCGTAAAAAGCGGCCCGTGGACAATGTCCACGGGCCGTTTTTCACGCTGTCATCTCGGCAATTTCCCGTTCCGCTTCGCCCCGGGTGTCCGCGGAAAAGCAGAACGCGCCGTCCAGATAAACCTCCACATGACCTCTCACAAACTCGATTTCGTACATTTGGGACACTCCTTTCAGCGGGGACTGCCTCCCCTGCTTTCTGAGGTCAGTATATCCGACAATAAGTCCAATAAACCGGCACTAATTAGATGGAAAGGCAAAAAGGTTCCCCTCCGCAGATTGGAGGGGAACCCTTTGTTATAATTGGATGACGGGCACGTCGTGGGCCGTGGCCCAGCCTGCCTCCCGGCCGTGGCAGGAGAAGAGGAGGATCTGCCGATCCCGCGCCTGTTCCTTTAAAAGCGCCAGGGCCAGGGCGCAGCGGGCGTCGTCAAAGGCGGTCAGCGCGTCGTCCAGCACGATGGGCGCGCCCGGCACGGTGAGGGCGCACACCGCCAGCCGGACGGCCAGGTAAAGCTGTTCCGCCGTCCCGGTGGACAGGGCCAGGGAAGAGCGGGGAAGGGTGTCCTCCGCCGCGGCCTGGGCGGAGAAGTCTCGGGCCAGGGTGAGCCGGGGCCAGCGCCCCCCGGTGAGGGCGGCAAACAGCTCCCCTGCCTTTTGGTTCAGCGCCGGGGAGAAGCGCTGGCGCAGAGCATCGTTGGCGGCAGACAGCGCTTCCAGCGCTGTGGTGAGGGCGTCGTACTCCTCCAGCCGCCGGGTGAGCTGGACGTCCAGTTCGCCCCGGCGGGCCTCGATGTCTGACCGACCGCCCATGTGGGTCAGAATGCCCTCGGTGCGAGCCAAATCGTCCCGGACGCGGGCCAGCTCCCGCTCTACCGCGCTGAGCTGGGCGGCGGTGGCGGCCTTGGACTGGGCGGGCGGGTAGAGCATCTCCAGAGTGTCGAACAGCTGCCCACCTTGGGCGGCGAGATCGTCCACCCGGCGGCGGGCGGCGGCCTCAGCGGCGCGGGCCTGCTGGGCCGCAGCCAGGGTTTCGCGGTATTCTGCCGCCTGGTTCAGCAAGTCGCCCGTTTCGGGAACGGGGACGGGCTGACAGGCGGTTTGCTCGTCCCGGGCGTGGCGCATCAGCTTGCGGCCATGGAAGAAACAATAAATGCCGCACAGTACCACCGCGCAGGCCAAAGCGGCCAGCGGCCAGTGGCTGGCCAGCAGCTGCGCGGCCACCATCAACAGCATACACGCGCCCAAAATGCCGCCCATCAGCATCTCCTGCCGCCCGGTTGCGTACTGCTTTTCCGTTTCGGCGCGCTGGGATTCACGATGGCGGTTTTCTTCCTCTGCCGCTTCCCGCTCCTCCTGCTTCTCCTGGGCAAAGGCCCACGCCTCCTCGCCGGACATGGTGCCGAACACCGGGTGGGGCTTGTCCTTCGGGAGGTTGGCTTGTGCCGCCTCCCATTCCATGTACGCCTCGGCGTAGCGGCGGTTGAGGTCGTGGCGCTCCAGGCGCGCCCAAATCTCCAAATCAGATTGGATTTCCCGCTGCTTTTCCTCCAGGCGGGCCAGCTCTTGTTCTGCCTCCACCCTGCGGCGGCGGGTTTGCTCCATCTCCCGGAGTGTGCTGTCCAGATTGGATTTTTCTTCTTCCAATTGGGGGATGAGTCCGTTGGCCCGGTTGGCCCGGCGGCGGTTGCGCCAGTCCTTCAGGGTGCGCTCCACGGCGGAATAGGACACGTCCTCCTGGCCGGAGGTGGCCAGGGCCGCCACCCGGGCCTCCAATTCTTTGCTGGCGCCGATGGCCGTGCCCCCCTGGCCCACAAAGGCGGAGCGGAGGTATACCTCCTTGCCCACCCCGGTGAGCTGTTCTCCTACATTGGCGGCGGTGAGGCCGGGGACGGGGTCGCCGGAGGCGGTGTACACCGCCTCAAAGCCGCCGAAAGGGTTGGTGCGGGTGGGGAAGCGGCGGATGGTGATGTCTTTGCCTTGCCATTCAACTTGCAGCTCCCCGGACATGGGGGCCCCCGACCAGGGCTGGTAGCGGGTCTTGTCCGCCAAAAAGCCGGTCTTGTCCCGCTCCCGGGTGTCGATGCCGTAGAGCATGGCCTTCAAAAAGCCCGCCCAGGTGGATTTGCCCGCCTCGTTGGGGGCGGTGATGACGGTGAGGCCGTCCCCCGGCTCCAGCACAGCGTTGTCCAGCGCGCCGAAGGCGGCGGTCATTTTCTTGATCCTCATGGCCGGACGTCCTCCCCTCCCTCCAGCGCCGCCAGACCGAACCGGGCGGCCAGCAGGAGCTTGTCCTTTTCGCCCTCGTCCGCGCTGTCCAGCCGGGCGCGCATTTCCCGCAAAAACAGGCCGGTGAGGGAGTCCTCGTCCGCCCGCGCCCACAGGTCGGTGGGCAGGGTGGTGCGGTCTTGCAGCTCCACGTGGAAGAAGTGGGGCGCGGCCTGGGCCGCCAACGCGGCCAGATCCGGGGTGAAGCGGCTCTCCCCAGTGAGCAGGAGGCGCACCAGATCGGGGCTTTCCCCTTGGGGCAGAGCAGCTGTAAAGCTATTAATATTTACAGACTCGATCCGATACTGCCGCTTGCAGACGGGGACAAACCGCGCCGCCACAGGCTGTACGCCCAGGTCAATGGGGGCCATCGGGGGGCCGTCCGGGGAGGTGATGCCCAGCTGGGCAGGCTCGTCAAAGGCCACGATGAGCGCCCCCTTGAGACCAAGCTCGTCAAAGCCCCGGCCCTCGGGACAGCCGGGGTAGGCCCAGAGAGTTTTGCCCGCCTTGCCGCTGGCGGCGGCGTGGACGTGGCCCAGGGCAGCGTAAGCTGCGCCGCTGCGCTCCAGCGATTTGGGGTCGATGGGGGCGTAACCGCCCGCTGTGCCCACCTCGCCATGGACGCACAGCAGGTGGAGCCTTCCATCGTCCGGGGCGGCAAAGCCGGATAGCGGGTCGTCCTCCCGGTGGGGGGCTGTAAAGGCGCGGCCATGTACAACGCAGTTGAGGGATGGAAGCTCAATCCCTTGCAATTCAGGCTGTGTAAAGATATGTACATTGTCAGGCCAATTGGCCAGGGCATAGGGGGATTTGCTGTGATAATAGTCGTGGTTTCCTGGGGCGATGAACACCGGTACGCCCATATCGCCCAGTGCCCGGGCCAGCGCCCGGACGGTCTCCGGGTACACCCGCGCGCCGTCAAACAGGTCGCCGGGGAGGAGAACCAGATCCACTCCCTCGTCCCGGGCCAGTTTGGCGAGGCGGGCGGGGATTTCCCGCAGCTCCCGGCGGCGCTGGGCGCTTTTCTCGGGGGGAAGCCCCGACAGGGGGGAGTCCAGGTGGAAATCGGAAGCGTGAAGCAGCTTCATTGCATTTTCCCCCTACACGATATCAATGCGATTGATGTTGGCGCAGCATTTCGCGGCGGCATCGATTTCGAACAGCACCGCGTTCAGCTTGCACGGGCCGGGGGCGGGCTCAAACCGGCGTGGAAGTCCGCCCAGAAAGCGGTTGATGGCCTGCTCCGGCTTGATGCCGATGACCGACTGGCTGGGGCCGGTCATGCCCAGGTCGGTGACAAAGCCCAGGCCCTTGGGGAGTACCTGGCAGTCGGCGGTGGGCACATGGGTATGGGTGCCCCATATCGCCTGCGCCCGTCCGTCCAGATACCAGGCCATGGCCCCCTTCTCGCTGGTAGCCTCGGCGTGGAAGTCCACCAAGGTGATATCGGCCTCCCCCTGCTTCAGGATCCAGTCCATTTTGGTGAAGGGATTGTCAAAATTGGTGTCCATGGCCACCCGGCCGATGAGATCCACCACCCGGATGCGCAGGCCCCGGGGGCCGTCGAATATGCCCCAGCCCCGGCCGGGGGCGCGGTTGGTGTAGTTGGCGGGGCGGATGACATAGGGATTGCGCTCCATATATTTAACGATTTGTTGTTTATCCCAGGTGTGATTGCCCATGGTAATCACATCCGCCCCGGCGGAGAAGATGGCGTCCGCCTGAGCTGGGAGCAGGCCGTTGCAGGCGGCGTTTTCCCCACACACCACGGTGAAATCGACGCCGTGGCTTTTGCGCAGGGCGGGCAGATGGCGGGCAAGGAAATCCACTCCGGCATCCCCCACCACGTCGCCCACGGCTAAAATGTGGATATTCATAAAAAAATCCTCCAATAAAAGGGGACGGACGGCTTGCCGTCCGTCCTGTCCCGTTGGTCATAAAATCAGCTGTCCACACTCAGGTCATCAAAGGTTTCAAAATCGCCTGTAAAGGCAAATTCTATCACATAATCAGAATCACAGTATGCGATCGTCCCGTGGTGCCCGCTGTGGAGAAAAACCCATGGGATGGTCATTTCTTTCAGCAAAGCCATAAACTCATCCGCTGACAGCACCCCATACGTTTCCAGAAATTCATCGCTTTTGACAACAAATTCAGCAAGGAAGGGAAGCCGATCCCTATACTTCCGCGCAAGCCTATTCGCAAACGCCTTCAGCGAAGGGGTTGGCTGCTCACAGCTGAACCGAATGTCGTTCTGTTCCACGGAGAAGCACAGGTTTTCCCTGTCATATAAGAAATCCATTGTGCTATTCGTCCACCAGCATGAGACAGCCGTCCTTATCATACTTTAAAAGCTGGATGTCCGCCTTGGTGTTCCGAGCGATGTCCCGCATTTTCACCGATTCCGTCACCGACGCCATCAGCGTGTAGGACACGCCGTGCTTCTTCGCCCGGCCTGTGCGGCCGATGCGGTGGATATAGTACTCCTGCTCGTCGGGCACGTCGTAGTTGAACACCGCGTCCACGTCGTCGATGTCCAGTCCCCGGGCCGCCACGTCGGTGGCCACCAGCACCCGCAGCTTGCCGTCCTTGAACTTTTTCAGCGTCTGCTCCCGCACCCGCTGCTGGATGTCGCCGTGGATAGCCTCGCAGGAGATGCCCCGCATTTTCAGCAATCCCGCCAGACGGTCGGTCATGTTCTTGGTGTTGCAGAAGGCGATGGCCCGGTCATAGCCGCCGTTCTGGATCAGG
>JAAVHT010000071.1 GCA_014799565.1 Clostridiales bacterium | reverse complement strand
TCCGGGCCGATGCCGTCCAGCAGGAACTGGCTGCCCAGGTTGGAGGTGAGGATGATGACGGTGTTCTTGAAGTCCACCGTCCGGCCTTGACTATCCGTAATACGCCCATCGTCCAAAACCTGAAGTAATACGTTGAACACGTCCGGGTGGGCCTTTTCCACCTCGTCGAACAAAATCACGCTGTAGGGGTGGCGGCGCACCGCCTCGGTGAGCTGGCCGCCCTCCTCATAGCCCACGTACCCCGGAGGGGCCCCGATGAGCCGGGACACGGAGAATTTCTCCATATACTCGCTCATGTCGATGCGCACCAGGTTCTTCTCGCTGTCGAACAGGGCTTCGGACAGCGTTTTAGCCAGTTCCGTCTTGCCCACGCCGGTGGGGCCCAGGAACAGGAAGGAGCCGATGGGCTTGCCCGGGTCGGCGATGCCGGCGCGGCTTCTCAAAATGGCCTCGCTGATCAGCCGCACGGCCTCCTCCTGACCCACCACCCGCTGATGCAGGATGTCCTCCAGGTGGAGCAGCTTCTCCCGCTCGCCCTCCATCAGCTTTGCCACCGGGATGCCCGTCCAGCGCTCCACAATGCGGGCGATCTCCTCCTCCGTCACCTTGTCCCGGAGCAAGTTGTCCTCCTTGGACTGGGCGGCGTAGCCCTCCTGCTCCTCCAGCTGCTTTTTCAGCTCGGGGATGGTGCCATATTGGAGCTGGGCCGCCTTCTCCAGGTCGTACTCCCGCTGGGCCTTCTCCAGCTGGGCGTTGGCGGCTTCCAAGTCCTCCCGCAGCTTCTGCACCTTGCCAATGGCATTTTTCTCGTTCTCCCACTTGGCCTTGCCCGCATTGAACTGATCCCGCAGCTCGGCCAGCTCCTTCTGGATGTCCGCCAACCGGGCCTGGGAGAGCTGGTCGTCCTCCTTTTTCAGCGCCGCCTCTTCAATTTCACACTGGATGATTTTCCGGGAGATCACGTCCAACTCGGTGGGCATGGAGTCCATCTCAGTGCGGATGAGGGCACAGGCCTCGTCGATGAGGTCGATGGCCTTGTCGGGCAGGAAACGGTCGGTGATATAGCGGTTAGACAATGTGGCGGCGGCGACGATGGCCCCGTCGGTGATCTTCACGCCGTGGAACACCTCATAGCGTTCCTTCAGGCCCCGCAGGATGGCCACCGCGTCCTCCACGGTGGGCTCATTGACCATGACGGGCTGGAAGCGGCGCTCCAGGGCGGCGTCCTTCTCGATATACTGCCGGTACTCGTTCAGCGTGGTGGCCCCGATGCAGTGCAGCTCGCCCCGGGCCAGCATAGGCTTCAAGAGGTTGCCCGCGTCCATGGCCCCCTCGGTCTTGCCCGCGCCCACGATGGTGTGCAGCTCGTCGATGAACAGGAGGATGCGGCCTTCGGACTGTTTCACCTCGTTGAGCACGGCCTTCAAGCGCTCCTCGAACTCGCCCCGGTACTTGGCCCCGGCGATGAGCGCCCCCATATCCAGGGCAAAGATGGTCTTGTCCTTCAAACCTGCGGGCACGTCCCCCTTGACAATGCGCTGGGCCAGACCCTCGGCGATGGCGGTCTTGCCCACGCCAGGTTCGCCGATGAGGACGGGGTTGTTCTTGCTCTTGCGGCTCAGGATGCGGATCACGTTGCGGATCTCGTCGTCCCGGCCAATCACCGGATCCAGCTTGTTCTGCCGCGCCCGCTCCACCAGATCCGCACCGTACTTTTTCAGCGCCTCGTAGGTGTCCTCCGGGTTGTCGGAGGTCACCCGCTGGTTGCCACGCAGGGCGGCCAGCGCCTGCATGACCTTTTCCCTGTCCACGTTGTAGGTGCGGAAAAGCTCCTTCAAATTGCCCTCCGCCGTGTCAATGAGGGCCAGCAGCAGATGCTCCACGGAGACGAACTCGTCCTTCATGCTCCCGGCAATGGTCAGGGCCTGGTTCATGGCCTTGTCCACCCCGGCGGAGATGTAGACCTTGTCCGCCTCGCGCCCCGAGCCGGTGACCTTGGGCAGCTTTTCCACCTCATGGCGGACAGCTGCCCGGAAGGACTCCACCGTCAGCCCCATGTGGGTGAGCAGCTGGGGGATGAAGCCCCCCTCCTGATCCACTAAGGCCAGCAGCAGATGGGCCTGCTCGATCTGCTGGTTGCCGTGCTGGACGGCGATGTTCTGGGCGCTTTGGACGGCCTCCAGGGATTTCTGGGTAAATTGGTTCATGTTCATGAAGTTCACACTCCTCTGAGCTGGGGAAATCCCCAGCAGCTTGTATTTCTAACGTGTAGTATACCCCTCTTTCCCCGGAAATCATGAACTGGGTGTAAACAATTAGCACTCTCGATAAGAGAGTGCTAATTTCGCCTATTCACATAATTCCAGAAACGCCCGGAAGATTTCCCCGCCGTCCACCGTGTCGGGCCGCGCCAGCGCCCCCGTCATCCGCTCCGGGTGGAACTGGACGGAGATGAGGGGCAGGGTGTCGTGCTCCACCGCCTCTACTACCCCGCCCTCGGAATGGGCAGAAACTCGCAGTCCCTGCCCCAGCCGACCCAGCGCCTGATGGTGGCTGCTGTTCACCGGAAACACCGGGCCGTACAGACGATGGAGCAGTGAGCCCTCCTCTGCCCGGATCAAATGGATCTGGTCACCCTCCTCCTTCCGGTGAAAGGGAACCAGTTCAGGCCCCAAATCCTGGATCAAATCGCCGCCCAACCACACATTGACCACCTGGTGGCCCCGGCAGATGGCCAACACCGGCTTGTTCGCCTTCAAAAAGGCGTCTGCCAGGGACAGCTCTGCGTCGTCCCGGGCCCGGTCGATGCCCTGGGAACCTTGATTCTCCTGGCCGAACAGCGCCGGATCCATGTCGTCCCCGCCGGTGAGCAACAGACCGTCATAGCTCAGGTCGGGGGACGGCAGGTACCGCGCCTCCCCCATACCTCCGGCGGCCTCAACGGCGGCCAGGTAATTGGCGGCGTTCCCCCCGCCGGTGGAGATCAAAATTCTCGGTTTCATAGCGCTCTCCTCTTTCTCTTGAAATACGCCCCAAACCGGGCAAACAGGTCGGTAACAGACACACCCTGAGCCAATAGTGCGGCGCAATACACCGCGATCCCCAGCGCCGCACATACCAGAGACGACCAGCCGTGACCGCACCCGGCGTCGATCATAATGTGGAACAGCAGATTGCACCACAGCCCCATCAGCACCGCCGCTAACAACGGACGGGCAAACCATTCAAAGGCTTTTACTTTTAACTCCGCCGCCCGGAGGACGGAGGCCAGGTTCAGCCCCGCCCCCACCAGACCGGAGGCCACAAATCCCGCAGCAAACCCCGCCAGCCCAAGGCGGGACACGGCGAAGAACGTAAACGCCAGCTGCACCACATCACTGAGGATGGCGTTGCGGGCGGCCTTTCCCTGGAGGCCCAGGCCGTTCAGCGCCCCGGACAGCACCGACTGCCAGCACCCCAGCAGCGTGCCCACCGCCAGAGGCAGGATCAGCTCCCCCACCCGCTCGTCCCGGAACAGCGCCGCCCCCACCGTGGGGCCGATCACCGTCAGCAGGGCCATGGCCGGAGCCATGAGCAGGGAGGTGGCGGACATCACCCGATCCAGAAAGCCCCCCGCCGCCCGCCGGTCACCCTGGGCGGTGCGCCGGGCCAGGTCGGGCACCATTACCAGACACAGTGCCCCGATGAAGCCGGTGGGCAGGGCCAGCAGGGGCAGGGTCATACCGCACAGCACCCCAAACTCGGACATGGCCTCGGAGAGGGTCATACCCCCTTCCACCAATTTCGCGGGGATGAGTACCGCATTGGCGGAACCCAGCAGCGTCCCCAGCAGGGAGGTGGCCCCCACGGGAAGGGCGATGGTCATCAGCCGCCTGCCGCTCACCTCCGCCCCGGCGGGGTCGGGCGGAAATCGCTTCCAGTGCCGCCGGAACAGCAGGGTGAGGGCGCAGGCGGAAAACACCTCGCACAGCACCATGCCCAGGGCAATGATGCCCACCGTCTCCTCGGCGCTCCGGGGCAGCAGCGCCGCCAGGAGCAGCAGCACCGCCGCCGCCCGGATGAGCTGCTCGGCGGTCTCCACTGCGGCGGGGGGCCGCACCCGTCCGATGCCGTAAAAGCAGTGCTTGTGGAGATTTTCCACCCCGGTGAGCAGCATACAGGGCACCATCACCACCACGCCCAGCCGCGTCCGGGCGTCCCCCAGGAGATAGACGGAGATGGGGTCAGACAGCGCCACCACCGCCAGCCCCAGTGGCACCGCCAGCAGAAAAAAATCCCTCAGCGCGCGGCGCAGCACCAGCTTGACCGTGCCGCTGTCCCCCAGGGCGTGGTAGCGGGCGGACAGGGTGGACACCGCCACCGTCAACCCCACGGCGGTCACGGACATGAGCATAGAGTACACCGGCATCACCAATTGATACAGCCCCATGGTTTCCGCGCCGATGAGCCGGGACAGGGCCATGCGGTACAAAAAACCCACCACCTGGGAAAACAGGCCGGTGGCGGTGAGCAGCAGAGTTCCGGCCAGGATCGTAGACAAGGGCTCGCCCCCCTTCACAGGATTGCTTCTCGTCTATCCTATGAAGGAGGGCTTGTCAGACATTCTATTGGTCCGCCGCCCGGGTCAGCGCGCCGGAAACACAGTCCAGATAGTAATTCGCGGTGTCGGTGGTCACCAGCCACACAGGCGTCAGACGGGCGCCGCCGGACAGGGATTGAGCCGTGCCCCGGTAACCCGGCTCCATGGCACGGATGGCGGAGCACACGTCGCCGGTGGCTCCCAGCCCCTCGGAAAACCGCATCAGCGCCGTGGGCAGTGTGAGCGTCTGGCCTGCCTCCACCGTCCCCTCCACCGCCATCAGCAGGGTGCCCCGGAGGGCGCGCAGCCACCCGTCCCGGTACATGAACTCCACTTCACAGGAGAACACCGGCGCCCCGTTCCAGCTCTGCCGAAAGCGGAGGACGATGTCCTCCCCCTCGTTTACCTGATCGGTCAGCGCCCCCTCCACCCCCAGCTTTTTCAGCAGGGCGGCGGCGTGATCCTCCGGGTGGTCAGTTTTCCAGTGGTTATCCTGGGGGAAATCGGCGGACAGCTCACCCCCGGCCCGGAGGCTCACCTCCCCCAGCTTACCCTGATAGAGGTACAGCCCGCCTCCTCGGTTGTCCCCCTGAACCTCCTCGTCCAGCAGGGCGCTCACCAGCCGGGCCTCCCGCTCCACATCCCGTTCCACCGTCATAGGGGCCAGCCCATCCGCGGCGGCGATGGCCTCAACGTCCACCTGTATGCCGCCCTGCTCCAGCACCTGGACGGTCTGCTCCAGCGCCGAGCGCTCATAGCGGGCGGACTCCTCCCTGCGGATGCCCACCAGCACCAGCAGAAAGCCGTTCACTGTCAGCAGGATGAGGATGATCAGGTTTTTCAGTTTGCGCCATTCCACGCCACATACTCCCCTTTCACACCGCCACCCAGTCCGGCGAGACGGCGGCTCCCCCGCCGTCCCAGTACTGGATGACCAGCTCCCGCCGCTCATCCGTCAGATCGGGCAGCATGGCCGCCGCCTTGTCAACGGGCAGCAGCAGGGCGCGCTCCCCGTTGGCGGTGTAGCAGCGAAAGCGAAGGGTGAACCGGGTGACATACCCATCCTCCACCCAGAATTCCGCCGCCCAGCCCTCGCCGCCCAGACGGACGGCGCAGCCGTCCAGCAGATAGCCAAAGCGCACCCGCAGCGCGCCTCCCTCCTCCTGAGCGGACATGAGGTACAGCCGGGCCTCGCCGCACAGCGTGCCCAGCGTGCGCTCCGCCAGCGCCCGAACGCCGTCCACCTGGTCGGCAATATCCTTGCCCACCGGGTATTTCTCCGGCTGGGCCGCCCGGTAGGTCACCGTACCGTTGGTACTCACCACCAAGCGGTCGCCGCCGTCCAGGTACACCTCGCCGCCGCTGACCGGGGCATGGTTCTGCGCGCTGTAGTCCAGCGCCTCCAGCACCGCCGCCACACCGGCTCCGCCTGTCAGCGGGACGGACGCGTCGTATCCCTCGCGATCCTGCTCCCCCTCAGTGATGAGGGTATAGGGATCCAGCAGCCGGGTCAGCTCCTGGCCCTCAAAGGCAAAATAGGCCCCGTTAGATGTCGAACTCTCCGCCGCCGGATCCAGATGGAGACTCTGGGTCAGGGCAGTGGAGCAGCAGAAAAACTGGCCGCTGTCAGCCTCCTGCCAGCACAGCAGCACCTGATCCTCCGTCCCGGCGCACAGCAGCACCCGCCGGGCGGAGCCGGACGGCGAAGCGTCCCCCGGCCCCTGGAGCCACCACTTCAGCGCGGCCAGGGGAACCTCGCCCTGAAAGTCAAAGTACACGCCCGTCCCGCCCAGATAGCGGCGCCACTCCCCCTCCGTGATGGACTGGGGCGTCCCGGCGGAGGCCAGCGCGTCCCCCAGCAGAGCGCCCAGCGGGGGGAACAGCTCCTTCAGGCGTTCCTCGTTATATTGCACGCCATAGCGTCCCCCTTCTCCCGTGACAGCCAGCCGGGCAGGGAGCATGACCATCCCCCGGCTCTCCTCCTCTGACAGACCCGTGCCGGGGCTCTCCTGCGGAGACAGCAGATCCAGCACGCCGCTGTCCTGCACCAACGGCGTCATGGTCAGCAGATAGATGGCAGACAGGGTGAGCAGGACGATGAGGACGTCCTTTCCCCATTCGATCCAGCGACGCTTATTCCTCATTCCTGGCCTCCTCCCGGGGGCCCCGGATGGGCAGTTCCATGCGGATAGTCAGGCCGGGCTCCTGCTTGTCCACCAGGTACAGCCTGCCCTCGTGCTGGTTCATGATTTCCTGGGCGATGGACAGCCCCAGCCCCGTGCCGCCGGACTGGCGGGAACGGGCCTTGTCCACCCGATAGAACCGCTCGAAAATACGATCCCGGTCGCCCTCGGGGATGCCGATGCCGTTGTCGTCCACCTCCATCCACACCTTGTCCCCCGCCTGCCCGGCGGACAGGACGATGCGTCCCCCGTCGGGGGTGTACTTGATGGCGTTGGACACAATGTTCATCATCACCTGCATCACCCGCTCCCGATCCGCCCGCACCTCCGGCAGGTTTTCGGGCAGAACCAGCTCCACGGTGTGGGAGTGGTTTTGGGCGTCCATCAAAATGGCCTGATAGGTGTCGTCCACCGCCCTGGCAAAGGGGAACACGGTCAGGCGCAGTTCGCTCCGCCCGGAGTCGAACCGGGACAGGGTGAGCAGATCCTGGAGGATATGGGCCATGCGGTCGGACTCGTTGAGGATGACCCCCAGGAACCTTTGCTCCATCTCCGGGGGCAGCTCACCCACCCCGTCGTCCAGTGTCTCGGCATAGCTCTTGATGTTGGTCAGCGGGGTGCGCAGCTCGTGGGACACGTTGGCCACGAAGTCCTTGCTCTTCTGCTGCTCCCGCTCCAAATCGGCGATGGTGGACTGGAGCTGCCTGGCCATGACGTTGAAGCTCTCGGTGAGCTGACCGATCTCATCGGACGAGGTCACCTCCAGCTTCCGGGAGAAGTCCCCCCGGGCAACCTCCTCAATGCCGTTGGTCAGGCGCTGGAGGGGATTGACCATGGTCTTGGCCAGCAGGAAGGACAGCAGGATCGAGATAATCAGGCCCAGCGCCAGCGCCTCCATAATCAAGGTGAACATCTCGGCATTCAGGCTGCGGGCGGTCTCCCGGCTGTCCAGGATATAGACGATGTAGGGCTGGCCTCCCCGGGTGATGGGGATGGCGGCGTCCATATAATCGGCGGCAACACTGCTGTCGTCCCCCGGCTCCCCCTGCAGGGCCTTGGAGATATTGGGCGTGATGGAGATGCCTCCAGCCGGCTCGGGGGCGGATCCGGCCAGGTAGCGGCCGGTGGTTCCGTCCAGCACATAGAAGTTGCGGTGGCGGCGATCCACGCCCAGCACGCCCTCGTAGGCGGACAGCACCGCGTTCACCATGGACGCGCCGTCGGTCTCGTCCTCGGTGACGGTCTGGAGATCTCGGACGAAGTCCACGTTGTCCTCACTGAAGGCGTCGGCGATCTGGCTGTAAAACTCGTTGATATAGTAGCCGGTGACCGAGTTCATCAAAAACGCGCCCACCACCACCATCAGCGACACGATGAGCAGCACCATGATGAGTACCAGCTTGATGTGCAGGTTTCGGCGCATAGTGGGGCCTCCTTTCTGAATCCTGTGTCCGGCGCGGAGCCGGGATCTACTCCTTCATGAACCCGTAATAAGTACCTGTCGTCATATTCGCAATATCAAGGTATGTGCCGTCCAGCAGCAGGAAGCCGAAATAAGACGATACATTTTCCTCGGAAAGCTGTTCCTGCCCATTCAGCATAAAAGACTGATTGACGCAGGAAAAACACACAAAATTATCAACGGTATATTCCGGCACTCTGGAGATCACGTCCCGCATCTCTCTCTCCGTCACAGCATACCTGGACAGCTCGGTCGTCAAATAATCCAGTGCGTCCTGCCCGATATGAAATTCATAAGTGCCGGCAAAATAATTGTCGTCCGTTTCCCCTTTTGTCTGGTACCAATGGAATGTCTGATCCTCACGGAACACCCATTGGGAACCGTCATTGGCAGCGATCCAGGAGGTTCCCGCCAGCAAGTCCGGGGATCGCGTCCCCGTTCGAGGGATCAGCACGATCACGATCACTGCCACAAGACAAACAACGCCAGCCAATCCGGCAAAAATCAGAGGGAGCTTTGTTTTTTCAGCGGGTTCCACTTCCTCAGCGGTCATTTTTACTCCTGCCCCCGGCAGCGGTTTTCCCTCTAATTTGTCCACCACCATGTTATCAAACCGCTCCACGTTTTCCATCCCTTTTGTTGAAACGGTGATCAATTTGGTGTCCCCGCTGTAATAGGTGTAGGACATTTCTTTGGGCGACTGCAAAGCGTCGGAATATCGTTGCTGCAGCGCATAAGCAGGCATTCCGCCAAGCAGCATCCCGCCAATTGCCGCGTCTAATTGCTCACCTGAGGTATCGCCCTCCGCCTTTCTGGAGGTGATCTCCCGCAGCGTGATTTTTTTGGACGGCCGCCACAATGGATAAATGGCGATGTGCTGACCGTTCACTTCGATGCGCGGGCGTCTCTGCACATAGAAAGAGCCCACGAAAAACAAGAGGAAAATTCCAACAAAGCCCATGAAAATGATATCAAGTCCCTCCTGCCGGAGGGCGTCCCGCATGAGATCCCAGTTGATGAACCACACGATCGCTGCGATCATGAGAACGCACAGGACTCGTACCACAATCATTCCGGGGTTTTTCTTCTTCCGTACTTCAAAAGACACTTTATGACCTCCTGCTGATCAAAGTACAAGTATTTACTTTTTTACACGCCGAAGGCGTAACCCAGCCCCCGGCGGGTGACGATGAACTTGGGGTCGGCGGGGTCGTCCTCCAGCTTCTCGCGAAGCCGCCGGATGGCCACGTCCACCGCCCGCACGTCGCCCACATAGCCCTCGTAGTTCCAGACCTGCTCCATCAGCGACTCCCGGCTCACCGCCTGCCCCCGGCTGGAGGCCAGCGTCTTGACCAGCTCATACTCCCGCTGGGTCAGATCCAGGGCCTCGCCGTCCTTATACACCAGCATGGCGTCCAGATCCACCTGGATCCGGCCCAGCTCCAGCCGGTTCCCCGCGGTCTGCTGGGCGGCGTTTGACAGCATCTCCGTGCGGCGGATGTTGCTCTTCACTCGGGCCAGCAGCTCCCGCATGGAGAAGGGCTTGGTGATGTAATCATCCGCCCCCAGCTCCAGCCCCAGCACCTTGTCCGTCTCCTCCTCCCGGGCGGTGAGCATGATGATGGGGGTGGCCCGCCCCTGCTCCCGCAGGGTGCGGCACACCTGAAAACCGTCCATTTTGGGCAGCATCAGATCCAGCAGGATCAGATCCGGATCCTGCTCCAGGGCCAGCCGCAGCCCCGCCGCCCCGTCCAGGGCCTCCAGCGTCTCGTAGCCCTCCCGGGCCAGGTTAAAGGTGAGGATGTCCACGATGTTCCGCTCATCCTCCACCACCAGGATTTTTTTACCCATTGATTTCCTCCCGCATCAGCTTCTCCGCCCGGAACAGGGCGGCCAGTGTCTTGGCGTCGTTGATCCGCCCGTCCGCCGCCTGGGCCAGCGCCTCGCCGAAGGGCAGCTTGAACGTCTCCAGGGCTTCGTCCTCATCCCAATGGGTGCTGCCAAAGGTAAGGTCTCGGGCCAGGTACAGGTACAGCATTTCGTCGGTATAACCCACGCTGGGCATGATATGCCCCAGAGCGTCCCATCTTCCCGCCTCGGCTCCGATCTCCTCCTTCAGCTCCCGCCGGATGGCGTCAGCGGGATCCTCCCCCGGCTCCAGCTTGCCCGCCGGGATCTCGGTGACCACCTTATGGTAGGGATAGCGGAACTGACGCTCCAGGTAGACATTTCCCTCACCGTCCAGGGCTACCACCGCCGCCCCCCCAGGGTGGTGAACAAACTCCCGGATGGAGGTTCTGCCGCTGGTCAGTTCCACCTCGTCCCGGTAGACCTTCAGCAGCCGCCCGTCGAAAATCTGCTCGCTGGCCAGCGTTTTCTCGTTCAATCCCATATCTGCTGCCTCCCGGTGTATTTTTCCGTATACCAGGATATTTTACCACACCCCCCGGAAAATAGAAAGCCAAAAGTCATATTTTCCCGGGAAATTGAGGGATTGTCATTTCTGCCGGGATGCCGTATAATATCCCCATTGAGGTGATTCCCATGAATGTAAAGACCATGCTGGCCGCCCTGCGGGGCGTGACCGCTTACAAGGACGTACTTACCCAGCCGGTGATGGAGCGGGCGCTGTCCCTGCTGGCCTGCGCCGCCCACGGGGACGGCCAAGGCGGGCTGGAGGCGTACACCGATCTGTTTTACCAGCTCCGGGTGGAGGGACAGCCCGGTCTGGGCCACTGGCTGGGGGAGGCCCTGCGGTGGTCGGAGGGGCCTTATCCCCTGCTGGCCCAGCGGGGGGATCGGGATCCGGCGCTGGAGCAGGCGGCCAAGCTGGACATCTCCGCCTTTGAGCTGCTGGCCAGCGTGGACTGCGACAGGTGGCTGGCCCACCTGGGGAAGTTCCTGGACAGCGACTACCAGGGGGTGCTCACCTCCCTGCCCCGGTGGCAGCGGGGGGTGCCCTTCTCCTTTGAGCAGCTCACCGCCGCCTATCAAAAGGAGGGCGCGGGGCTGTTCGCCCGGTATCGGGCCTTTGTGTGGGACAGCGGCGAGCTGATCCCGGTGGCCCACCCGGACTGCCCGACCTCCGACCAGCTGCTGGGCTACGACGAACAGCGGGCTGAGGTGGAACACAACACCCGCCTGCTCATGGAGGGCCGGTACGTGAACAACGTCCTCCTCTACGGCGAGAGCGGCACGGGCAAGTCGGCCACGGTGAAAAATCTGCTCACCCTGCCCGGGATGGAGGAGCTGCGGCTCATTGAGGCGGACAAGGAGAACCTGGGCGGCCTGCCCGCCCTCATCCGCAGGCTGGACGGGCGGCGGCAGAAGTTCATCGTGTTTATCGACGACCTCACCTTTGACCGGGACGACCCCACCTACTCCGTCCTGAAAACCATCCTGGAGGGCGGTGTGGAGCGTCGGCCCCAGAACGTGGCGGTGTACGCCACCTCCAACCGCCGCCACCTGGTGCGGCAAACCATCTCCGAGCGGGCCGGGGACGAGATGGATCGGTCTGAAACCATCCGGGAAAAGACCTCGCTGGCCGACCGCTTCGGGATGCGGGTGCTGTTCCAGGGGCTGAACAAGACGGAATTTCTGGCTCTGGTGGATATGCTGGCTGACCAGAGCGGGGTTCAATTGGAGCGGGAAGAACTCCACCGCCAGGCGGTAGCCTGGGAGCGGTTCCACGGGGCGCAGACCCCGCGCACCGCGTTACAATTTATCCTGTCGCTGTAAAAAAGCGTGGGAAATATAAAAAGCATAGGAGAAGTGTTTTATGAAGATGATGTTTGTCTCGGTGACCGTGCGCTGACCGGGAGGTTTGCGTCACAATTAACTCACCCAAACCTCCCAAAAGAATCACATCTTTTAGGAGGATTTTCCCTTGAACAGAGAAAACAAGCGCAAGCAGTACGAAAAAGGCTATTACAAGACCCATCCCTGCCATGACAGCTTCACCTGCAAGGTGTGCGGCTGGCTGGTAACTCCGGCGGGCGCCGGGAGCGACCACCGCAACCACTGCCCCAACTGCCTGTCCAGCCTCCATGTGGACATCGAGCCCGGTGACCGGGAGGCGGACTGCGGCGGCATCATGGAGCCCATCTCCGTGTGGGTGCGGAAAAACGGCGAGTGGGCGGTGATCCACCGCTGCCGCCGGTGCGGGGCGCTGTCGTCCAACCGGGTAGCGGCGGACGACGCCCCCATGAAGCTGATGTCCATCGCCATGAAGCCCGTGGCCTTCCCGCCCTTCCCCTTGGAGCGGCTGAAAGATCTGACGGGAGAAGCGTAAAACCGAACGCAGCCCCCGGCGCTCTGCGCCGGGGGCTGCTTATTTCATTCCTCCCGGTCGGGCGCATAGTCCAGGCCGTACCGCTTGATGCCGTGCTCCAGCGGGCCCCACTCGGGCAGAGGCAGGCGCTGCATGGCGCCGAACACGTAGTCCTTCAGCTTGGGGTAGTCCTTGGACAGACGGGCGATCAGCTCCTTCACCTCCTGCCGCCGGGTGTTGCCGTCGGCGGGGCAGGGGTTGTGGACCACGGGCAGATTGTACCGCTGGGCGGCGTTGCGCAGCGTCCCCTCCCCGCAGTACAGCAGGGGGCGGATCTGAGTGATGCCCGTACGGTCCAAAAAGGTCACCGGCTGGAAGCAAGACAGCCGCCCCTCGTAAAACAGGGACAGGAAAAAGGTCTCCACCGCGTCGTCGAAATGGTGGCCCAGGGCCACCTTGTTGATGCCCAGCTCTTTCAGCGCGTTGTGCATGGCCCCACGGCGCATTTTCGCGCACATGGAACAGGGATTTTTCTCCTTACGGTAGTCGAAGATGATGCGGAAGATCTCCGTCTGAACCAGGTGGTACTCCACCCCCAACTCCCGGCACAGCGCCGCCACCGGGCCGAAATCCATTTCCTCCGGCCCTGGATGAACCGTGATGGCATGGAGCTCAAAGGGCACGGGGTAGAACTCCTTCAGCTTCGCCATGGCGTACAGCAGCGCCAGTGAGTCCTTGCCACCGGATACACCCACGGCGATTTTGTCGCCGGGCTGGATCATGTTGTAATCCTCAACGCAGCGGCGCATATGGGATAAAATCAGCCGCATGGCAGCTTTCTCCTCTCTCAAAAAAGAAAAATATCAAAATGAGTTTACGCGAGAATTTCATTGATCTGTCAAGAATAATTGAGCATTTCAAATTTATTTTGAAAAAAATCCGTTTTCCCGTTGACAGGGGCGTTTTTCCGCATTATAATACACCATGCTCCCCGTTGTAAAGGGGAGCGTTCCCATGTTTCAAACAAATATGAATATAAATGGAGGAAACCAGAAATGTCTACCTTTATGGCAAACAAGGGTAACATCCAGCGCAAGTGGTACGTGCTGGACGCTGCCGGCAAGCCTCTGGGCAAGACCGCTGTCGCCGCCGCCACCATCCTGCGGGGCAAGCACAAGCCCGAGTATACCCCCCACGCCGACTGCGGCGACTTCGTCATCGTCATCAACGCTGACAAGGCCGTGCTCACCGGCAAGAAGCTGGAGCAGAAGTATTACCGCCGCCACTCCGGCTGGGTGGGCGGCCTGAAAGAGACCAAGTACCGCCTGCTGATGCAGGACAAGCCCGAGCTGGCCGTCCGGCTGGCGGTGCGCGGTATGCTGCCCCGCAACATCGTCACCAAGGACTCCCTCACCCGGCTGAAGATCTACCGCGGCGACAGCCACCCCCACGCCGCCCAGAAGCCCGAGACCTGGACCGTGGAATAAGGAGGTAACGGATTATGTACAAGAGCAAGAAGCCTTATCATTACGGCACTGGCCGCCGGAAGTCCTCCGTGGCCCGCGTCCACCTGTTCCCCAACGGCACCGGCACCATCACCATCAACGGCCGCGACATCGAGGAGTACTTCGGCCTGGAGACCCTGAAGATGGTGGTCCGCCAGCCCCTGAACACCACCGGCGTCATCGGTAAGGTGGACATCACCGCCACCGTCACCGGCGGCGGCGTCACCGGCCAGGCCGGCGCCCTGCGCCACGGCATCTCCCGCGCCCTGCTGGAGATGGATCCCGAGTTCCGCCCCGCCCTGAAGGCCGCCGGGTTCCTGACCCGCGATCCTCGTATGAAGGAGCGCAAGAAGTACGGCCTCAAGGCCGCCCGTCGCGCGCCTCAGTTCAGCAAGCGCTGAGTTTTCGACCTTTCCAAAAATGCCGCCCGAATGGGCGGCATTTTTCTTGCGCGCAGGTTCCTTGCGGATGGAACCGCATCCATCGAAATCTGACGAAATCGCGTGCGGTTTCCCGCCGAATATGAACGGAGAGTGAATTTTTGCCATGGAACCCAAATTTTTTGAAATGGGGGGTTGATTTTTTCCGGCAAAGAGGGTATTATCATACTCGTGGTTAGCACTCAGGGCGAAAGAGTGCTAACCCAGGAAGCATCTACGTTGCGCCTGCTCGCGACGGCTCCACGCAATAAAACATAAGGAGGAACCAACAATGAATCTCAAACCCCTGTCTGACCGCGTGATCCTCAAGGCCATGGAGGCCGAGGAGAAAACCAAGGGCGGCATCATTCTCACCTCCAACGCCAAGGAAAAGCCCGAGATGGCTGAGGTCGTGGCCGTTGGCCCCGGCGGCACGGTGGACGGCAAGGAAGTCGTCATGACCGTGAAGGTCGGCGACAAGGTGCTCACCAGCAAGTATTCCGGCACCGAGGTCAAGGTGGACGGCGAGGAGTACACCATCGTCCGCCAGAACGACATCCTGGCCATCGTTGAGTAAATAAATTGTTATAGTCCCCCGAAGGGGGACTATAGAGCTTAAACTTTATTTGGAGGTAATGCGATATGTCTAAGATCATCTGCTACGGCGAGGAGGCCCGCCACGCTCTGGAGCGCGGCGTCAACCAGCTGGCCGACACCGTCAAGATCACTATGGGCCCCAAGGGCCGCAACGTCGTTCTCGACAAGAAGTTCGGCACTCCCCTCATTACCAACGACGGCGTGACCATCGCCAAGGAGATCGAGCTGGCCGATCCCTTTGAGAACATGGGTGCCCAGATCGTCAAGGAGGTCTCCACCAAGACCAACGACGTGGCCGGCGACGGCACCACCACCGCCACCCTGCTGGCCCAGGCCATCATCCGCGAGGGCCTGAAGAACCTGGCCGCCGGCGCCAACCCCATGGTCATGAAGAAGGGCATCTCCAAGGCCACCGAGACCGCCATTGAGGCCATCAAGGGCCACTCCAAGCCCGTGTCCGGCACCTCCGACATCGCTCGCGTGGGCGCTATCTCCTCCTCCGACGAGGCCATCGGCACCCTGATCGCCGAGGCCATGGAGAAGGTCAGCCACGACGGCGTCATCACCGTCGAGGAGTCCAAGACCGCCGAGACCTACAGCGAGGTCGTGGAGGGTATGCAGCTCGACCGGGGCTACATCACCCCCTATATGGTCACCGACACCGAGAAGATGGAGGCCGTGCTGGACGACGCCCTCATCCTGCTCACCGACAAGAAGATCTCCTCCATCCAGGATCTGCTGCCCATCCTGGAGCAGGTGGCCCAGTCCGGCCGCCGTCTGCTCATCGTGGCCGAGGACGTGGAGGGCGACGCCCTGTCCACCCTGCTGGTCAACAAGCTGCGCGGCACCCTGAACGTGTGCTGCATCAAGGCCCCCGGCTTCGGCGACCGCCGCAAGGAGATGTTGGAGGATATCGCCATCCTCACCGGCGGCACCGTGATCTCCTCCGACCTGGGCATGGAGGTCAAGGAGGCCACCATGGATATGCTGGGCCACGCCCGCCAGGTGAAGGTTCAGAAAGAGACCACCATCATCGTGGACGGCGAGGGCTCCTCCGACGCCATCTCCGCCCGCGTGGGCCAGATCCGCAAGGCCATCGAGACCACCACCTCCGACTACGACAAGGAGAAGCTCCAGGAGCGTCTGGCCAAGCTGGCCGGCGGCGTGGCTATCATCCGCGTGGGCGCCGCCACCGAGGCCGAGATGAAGGAGAAGAAGCTGCGCATCGAGGACGCGCTGAACGCCACCCGCGCCGCTGTGGAAGAGGGCATCGTGGCCGGCGGCGGCACCGCCTACCTGAACGCCATCCCCGCCGTGGAGGCCCTGCTGGCTGAGACCGAGGGCGATGAAAAGACCGGCGTGGCCATCATCGCCAAGGCCCTGGCCGAGCCCATGAAGCAGATCGCCGCCAACGCCGGCATCGACGGCTCCGTGGTGCTGGAGCGCGTGAAGTCCGCCGGCAAGACCGGCTACGGCTTCGACGCCTACAAGGAGGAGTACTGCGACATGATCCCCGCCGGCATCGTGGATCCCACCAAGGTGACCCGCTCCGCCTTGGAGAAC
>JAAVHT010000070.1 GCA_014799565.1 Clostridiales bacterium | reverse complement strand
GGATACCGGCGAGGCCCCGCTTATGGGCTTCTAAGCGGCCTTGTACCGCGGAGGTGCGCCTCTATATCAAATAAGGACAAACCCGGGGGCCTGTTGGAAAGGGCCTCCGGGTTTGCATTGATTTGTTTGTTTTATTGGGGCTTCTCCGCCAGCACCACTACGCTGTACGAGGGCAGCGTGACCGTGCCGTCCTCTATGGTCACCTCGCCGCCGTCCACTGAGAGATATCCCGCCACTTCCAGCTCGCCGTATTGGCTCATTTCCACCTGCTTCTCGTCCGTTTCCGAGACATTATAGAGCATATAGATGGTCTTGCCGTCATAGGTCTTGGAAATCGCGGCGATGTCCTGATCCTCGACCTCCTCCAGCCTAGCTACAGTGCCCCGCGCGATCTCCGGGTTCTGATTGCGCAGCAGGATGGTGTCCTTGTAGAAGCTGTAGATCGAGTCCTCGGCCTTCATCTGCTCCTCGGCGCTGGCAAATCGGTTTTCCTGAGGCTCCATGTCCTGAGGGCCCTTTGTTATGCCCGCCGCGTCGGCGTCGGCCGACCAGAACATGGGCGCGCGTTTATTCTCGTCCCGGCCACTGCCGGTCATGCCGATCTCTTCCCCATAATACACAAAGGCGCTGCCACTCATCAAAATATTCAAAGCCGCCGCCATTTTGACCTTGCGCGCGTCATAGGACATATAGCCGGCCGCCCTCGCCAGGTCGTGGTTGACAAAGAAGGGGGCGTCGATGGCGTCCTCCCGGTATTCCCGGATGGAATTCTGCACCCGAACCAGCGCCTTGGCGTAGGCCTGAGCGCTGTTCTCCGCGCCGCTGTAGTTGATCGTCTTGGTAATAATGCCTGTGGGGCCGGCGAACTCGAAGTCAAAGAAGCTGTCCACGCCGCTGGCATAATACTGGGCGTAGGTAAGCAGTCCTTCCCAGCACTCGCCCACGATATAGGCGTCCGGCTTGGCAGACTTCACGTAGTCATTGACCCAGCTGAGCACCTCCACATTTTTGTCGGTCGCACCAGAGTAAAATTCCTTGACCGCGTCCAGCCGGAAGCCGCCCACGCCCTTTTCCAGCCAAAAGTCCATAATGGCCTCAAAGTCTTTTCGCAGCTCTTGGCTTGCGAAGTTCACGTCCGGCATCTCAGGGGAGAATTGGCCCTCGTAGTAGTAGTCCGAGGAGCCCACCTGGTACCAGGCGTTGGAGCTGGGGTTGCCCTTGACAAAGTTATAGTAGCCGTAATACTGGCACTCTTCGGCGGAGGGCTCCTCATCCGGCCCCAGCGACTCCAGGTAATCACGGGCCGCTGCGAACCAGGGATGCTCGGGAGAGGTGTGGTTGAGAACCAGGTCGATAATCAGCTTGATTCCCCGCTTGTTGCATTCCGCCGCCAGCTCGTCAAAATCGTCCATGGTGCCGTATACCGGGTCGATCGCCAGATAGTCTTTCACATCATATTTATGATAGGAATTGGAGGGCATGATGGGCATCAGCCAGATCCCGTTGAAGCCCATATCCGTGATGTAATCCAGCTTGGAGATGACTCCTTGGAGATCCCCTATCCCGTCTCCGTCGCTGTCGCAGAAGGAGTACACAAAGATCTCATACCAGGTGCGGTAATTGTCGTCGATTACCGCCACTTCCTTGGCGCGCCAGCCCTCTGCCTTCTCTTCTTTTCGGCACGCGCTCAGAGTGCTGAGCATGATCGCAAGGGCCAATATCAGTGCGAAACTTCTTCGAAACTTCTGATATGCTTGTTTCATTTTCCCGACAACCTCCTGTTAAAATGAATTTTCGTAAAGTTTCGATTTGCTGCGTTCAGCATAGCATTTTTTTTGGATTTCGTCAAGCAAAATGCAGAGTATGCGAGCGCTGGCACGAAAAGACCCCAAAGCTCCAACGGAGCTTTGGGGTCTTTTCCATGTTTTGCGCCGCGTCAGTTCACCGCGGTGAAGCCCTTTTCCAGGTCGGCAATGATGTCGTCGATGTGTTCGGTGCCGATGGACAGCCGGATGGTGTTGGGCTTGATGCCCTGATCGGCCAGTTCTTCGGGGGTGAGCTGGGAGTGGGTGGTGGTGGCCGGGTGGATGACCAGAGATTTCACATCGGCCACGTTGGCCAGCAGGGAGAAGATCTCCAGGCTGTCGATGAACTTGTGGGCCTCCTCCTGGCCGCCCTTGATCTCAAAGGTGAAGATGGACGCGCCGCCGTGGGGGAAGTACTTCTCATACAGGGCGTGGTCTGGGTGGTCGGGCAGGGAGGGGTGGTTGACCTTTTCCACCTGGGGGTGGTTTGCCAGGAACTCCACCACCTTCTTGGTGTTCTCGGCGTGGCGGTCCAGACGGAGAGACAGGGTCTCCACCCCCTGGAGCAGCAGGAACGCGTTGAAGGGAGAGAGGGTCGCGCCCATATCCCGCAGCAGGATGGCCCGGATGTAGGTGACAAAGGCGGCAGGGCCGGCGGCGTCCACAAAGGACACGCCGTGGTAGCTGGGGTTGGCCTCGGCAATGGGGGCGTACTTGCCGGACGCCTTCCAGTCAAACCTGCCGCTGTCCACGATGACGCCGCCCAGAGTGGTGCCGTGTCCGCCGATGAACTTGGTGGCGGAGTGAACCACGATGTCCGCGCCGTGCTCAATGGGCCGGATCAGATAGGGCGTACCAAAGGTATTGTCAATGACCAGGGGCAGGCCGTGGCTGTGAGCAATGGCCGCGATGGCGTCGATGTCGGGAATGTCGGAATTGGGGTTGCCCAGGGTCTCCAGATAGACGGCCTTGGTGTTGGGCTGAATGGCGGCGGTGACCGCGTTCAGATCGTGGGCGTCCACAAAGGTGGTGGAGACGCCGAACTGCCTCAGGGTGTGGGCCAGCAGGTTGTAGCTGCCGCCGTAAATGGTCTTTTGGGCCACGATATGATCCCCGGCCTGGGCCAGGGCCTGGATGGTGTAGGTGATGGCCGCCGCGCCGGAGGCGGTGGCCAGAGCCGCCACGCCGCCCTCCAGGGCCGCGATGCGCTTTTCCAGCACGTCCTGAGTGGAGTTGGTCAGCCGGCCATAGATGTTGCCTGCGTCCGCCAGGCCGAACCGGGCGGCGGCGTGGCCGGAGTTGCGGAACACGTAGGAGGTGGTCTGGTAGATGGGCACCGCCCGGGCGTCGGTGGCGGGATCGGGCTGCTCCTGGCCCACATGGAGCTGGAGGGTTTCAAATTTATAATTGCTCATCCGTAAATACTCCTTATATATTGATCAGTCCCCGAACAGCGGGGTGGACAGGTAGCGGTCGCCGGTGTCAGGCAGCAGGGCCACGATGGTCTTGCCCTTGTTCTCGGGCCGCTTGGCAAGCTGGACGGCGGCCCACACCGCCGCGCCGGAGGAGATGCCCACCAGCACGCCCTCGGCCCGGCCCACCTGCCTTCCGGCGGCGAAGGCGTCATCGTTCTCCACAGTAATCACTTCATCGTAGACGGCGGTGTTCAGCACGTCGGGCACGAAGCCTGCGCCGATGCCCTGGATCTTGTGGGCCCCAGCGGTGCCCTTACTGAGCACGGGGGAGGCGGAAGGCTCCACCGCCACCACCTTCACATTGGGATTTTTCTCCTTGAGATACTCGCCCACACCGGTGACGGTGCCGCCGGTACCCACGCCGGCCACAAAGATGTCGACCTGGCCGTCAGTGTCGTCCCAGATCTCCGGGCCGGTGGTGGCGCGGTGGACGGCGGGGTTGGCGGGGTTGACAAACTGGCCGGGGATGAAGCTGTTGGGGATTTCCTTGGCCAGTTCGTCGGCCTTGGCGATGGCCCCCTTCATGCCGCGGGCCCCCTCGGTGAGCACCAGCTCGGCCCCGTAGGCCTTCATCAACTGGCGGCGCTCCACGCTCATGGTCTCGGGCATGACGATGATAATACGGTAGCCCCGGGCGGCGGCCACACTGGCCAGGCCGATGCCGGTGTTGCCGGAGGTGGGCTCGATGATGACCGAGCCGGGCTTCAGCAGGCCCTTTTCCTCCGCGTCGTCGATCATAGCCTTGGCAATGCGATCCTTCACGCTGCCCGCGGGGTTGAAGTACTCCAGCTTGGCCAGGACGCGGGCCTCCAGGCCCTCGGCCTTTTCAATATGGGTCAGCTCTAGCAGGGGGGTGCGGCCGATCAGCTGGTCGGCGGATGTATAGATGCTGCTCATGGTGATTTCCTCCTGATTTTATGATTTGGATTGGATGGAGCAGGCCGGCGCGTTTGCGGCGCCAGAGGATTTGCTCTGCGTCTCGCATAAACCAACTTATCTTATGGGTTGATATGGATTATACTCCGGTGTTTTCCGGTTGTCAAGGGGGCAGAGCAAAAAAGTTCCGGTTGATTCCCTATTAACCATGGTATATAATGGGTTTATCTGACAGGGGGTGTGGACAATGCTGATTTCCACCAAGGGCCGCTATGCGCTGCGGGTGCTCATCGACCTGGCGGAGCACCAGTCCGACGGTTATATCCCGCTAAAAGCCATTGCCCAGCGGCAGGAGATTTCGGAGAAATACCTGGAGAGTATCATCAAGCTGCTGGTGAAGGCCAAGCTGCTCGCCGGCGTCCGGGGCAAGGGCGGCGGCTACCGGATGACCAGGCCGCCGGAGGAGTACACCGTGGGCCAAGTGCTGCGGCTGACGGAGGAATCGCTGGCTCCCGTCTCCTGCCTGGAGGACGGGGCGGACGCCTGCCAGCGGGCGGCGGAGTGCCGCACCCTGGCCTTGTGGCAGGGGTTGGACAAGGCCATCAACGACTACCTGGACAGCGTCACGGTGGCCGACCTGATGCGGCGGGACGGGGACGGATTCAATTACGTGATCTGACGCCGCTGAAAACCCATGTGAAGAAATTAGAAAATTTTTTAGAAACCACTTAATTTTCAAGTTTTGCGGACGAATATAAAAGTGTAAGCGAGAGAGATATCTGCTTGCCCTTGATTTCACCCGGTTCCGGGCCGGTGAAATACCACCCCAGCGCCGGATAAACTGAAACGCCCCGGCCAGGTCGTTTCAGGGACGCCGGAAGTTCTAATGTGCGAAGGCAATGGATGGCCGAAGCACACAAAATAATTTATAAAAAGGAGTTTATATCATGCGTATTCAGCACAACATTATGGCCATGAGCGCCTACCGCAACTACACCAACAACGTCTCCGCGATGAAGAAGAACCTGGAGAAGCTCTCCTCCGGCTACAAGATCAACCGCGCCGG
>JAAVHT010000069.1 GCA_014799565.1 Clostridiales bacterium | reverse complement strand
TTCGTTGTTTAATTTACAAGGTGCAAGCTCGCTCGCACTGAGCGGAGCTTCATTATATCACTCGGCTCCTCGCTTGTCAAGCCCCTTTTTCGCCTTCCGCAAACTTTTTGCTTCCAGCTTTGGAACTCTCATCCAAGCCTCGCTCTCGCGAACTTTGTTATCTTACCACCTCTCAAGAGGTTTGTCAAGAGGTTTTTTGCCGATGCAACAAATTATTTTTTCCTGCCCCGGAAACCCTTGCCTCTCTTGAGCGCTCAGTTAATATACCAGACCTTGTCGCCGTTGTCAACACCTTTTTTCGTATTTTTCCAACCTTTTTTCCGGCCTTTTCTCCGACCACAAAATGTTGCATTTCATATTTGATCCAACCACTATTTCTCCCTATTCGGGGGAAACACGGCAGTCAAAGCCACCAGAACCAAACAGCCCACAGGCGCAGCGATCCCCGGCAGCCGCTCCGTGATTCCCGTAAGCGCCAGCCCCAGCGCCCCGATCACGGCCAGCGCGGGCCACCGCCGCTCTCCCCAGGCATGGGCCAGCAGTCCCGCCAGCGTCAGGTCGGGCAGCAGCCACAGGGCAGACACCAGCCCCTCCAGTCGGGCACTGTCCCCCAACAGCCCTGCCGCCGCGAAGAAGGGTGCGTCCACCTGCGCCGACACCGCCGAACTGAGCAGTCCCGCCGTCAGCGCCGCCAATGCGGCGGAGAGCAGGCCCAGCGCCCCCAGCCACATCAGTCCCCGATGGGTTCCGCCCGGCTCTTTCTCAACCTTATATAGATGTGGCAGGACGAACAGGCCGGCGGACAGCACATTCACTCCCGCCAGCATGGACTCCCACCAGCTTCCGGCGGGCTCCATTATCCATCGCCATTCCACTCGGGGCGCACCCAGCAGCAGGATGGCCCCCACCGTCACCAGCAGCCCCAGCCAAAAGATCTCCACCGCCCGGAAAAAGGCCGCCGCCTTCCCCCAGCCCATCCAGATCAGCGGGAGCGCCAGCAGCACCAGCACCCAGCCGGTGTTTTCCCGGTTCCCGGACGCCGCCTGGATGCGATCCGCCGTCCGCCGCAGTACATCCGCCATGAGCGCCACCGCCCAAATGCGATACAGCGCGTTTAGTATCGGATGCAGAGGCCGGCATCCCACTCGGCGCAGCAGCCCCCACCCCACAATTATCCCGATGGGCACGCTGACCAGCAGCCACCGCCAATCTGTCCGGCCCGCCGCGGCGGCGCCGATGGACAGCCCGCCCACCATGACCGCCACCGCCAGCTGGCGGGTCGATAGCTTTTCGCTTTTCACGCCGACCCCCTCCATTCTTCCCAATCAATGAGGACTGGCCCGTCCCCGGTCAGCAGGGGCAGCGTCAGCACCTCGCCCCTCTCCAGCGCGGCCAGCGCCTTTACCACCGTGGGAGCCTCGATTCCCCGGCGGGCAAGCAGATCCAGCCCGGACGCCGGGTCACGGCAGCCGTCCAGCAGCGCCGCCGCCCCCTCCTCCGCCAGCCACACGGTGGCGGACGCCCCCAGCTCCTCGTTGCGCAGGACAGCCAGCAGGATTTCCTTCAGCGCCACGTCCCGCCCTACTATTATATAAGAGACGCTGGTCAGGGACAGTTCTTCCTCCCCCGCCCAAGGCAAGCCCTCCAGCGCTTTGGCGAAATTCCCCCCGGTATGCCGTCCCCGGCTCTGATTTCCCTGGTCGTCCCCGCCGCACACCGCCGTCAGGGCGACTGGCCCCGCGCCGTCCACGCCCAGCACCCGCACCAGGCCCAGTCCCTCCGGCTCTTTCGGCGCGGGCCGCCAGCCCGCCAGCAGCACAGCCAGCGCCACCGCCAGCAGCAGCCATTTTCTCACCCCTGATTCCTCCTGTTCTCCGTATTCAAATAGTCAGGCCGGGTCTTGACCTCAGGCAGCGGCTCCCGCAGCACCACGTGCCCCTCCTTCTGTCTGCCCGCGTTGGAGGCAAAGGGAGTCAGGTACGCGATGCCGAAGGTCTCCAGTTGAGCCAATCGGTACACCAGCGCCAGCCCCGCCAGCACCAGCCCCGTCAGTCCTGTCAGCCCCCCGGCAATGGTCAGTCCGAACCGCCAGATGCGCAGCGCCCCGGCAAAATCCTGGCTGGGGGCGGTGTACCCGGCGATGCCCGCGATGGCCACCACCACCAGCACGGCAGGGGACACCAGCTTGGCCTCCACCGCCGCCGAGCCCACCACCAGGCCGCCCAAAATGGACACCGTCTGCCCGATGGAGGACGGCAGGCGCAGCCCCGCCTCCTGCAAGACCTCAAAGGCCAGCAGCATGACCAGGATCTCGGTGAGGGTGGAGAATGGCACGTCCGCCTTGGCGGCGATAATGGACAGGGTGAGCTTCACCGGGATGAGCTCCGGGTGGAACAGCACCGCCGCCGCGTACAGCCCCGGCAGGAACAGCGTGACCAGCATACACACATACCGCAGCACGGACAGCGCCCCGGCCACCGCCCAGCTGGTACTCCGGTCCTGGCCGGTGCGGAAAAAGCTGTCCAGGGTGGCGGGGAACAGCCACCCCATGGGGATGCCGTCCACCAGCACCCCCACCCGGCCCTCCGCCAGCGCCGCGCAGAAGCGGTCGGGCCGCTCGGTGTAGGCCGTCAGGGGGAAGGCCGTGTGGCTCTCGTCGACGACATACTGTTCCAGATTCCCCGTCATCAGCAGCGCGTCGATGTCGATCTGCTCCAGCTTGGCCTTCACCTGGGCCGCCAGTTCTGGGTCGGCGATGCCGTCCACATATAATACGTCCACCGGCGTCACCGACTGCCGCCCCACGACCTGCTCCTCGATCTTCAGCTCCGGGGCCCGGAAGCGCCGCCGCACCAGGGAGGTGTTGGTGCGCACGCTCTCCACAAAGGAGTCCCGGGCGCCCTTCACGTCGGGCTCGTTCTCCGGGTCGGACACAGAGCGCTTTTCCTCCGTCCCCGCCGACAGGGTGAGCACCTTGTCCTTCCCCGGGAAAAACAGGGCCACCGACCCGTCGATCATGTCGAAGATCACCTGATCCGCCTTGTCCCGGCTCTGAACCACCAGGGAGTACAGCCCGCCCTTTTCCATCAGGTCGAAGGCGGCGTCCATATCCGGGGCGCTGCGCAGGGCCTCGTTCTGGGTCAGGGGCCGCAGCACGTAGTCGCACGCCCGCTCGTTGCGTACCTGTCCGGCAATGAACAGCATTTCCACCTGCCGCCGGGGGTCGTTGTTCAGATACAGAGTCCGGCGGTTGAAGTCGGCGCACCGGTCAAACACGTTGGCGATGGCGTCCGCCGTCACGGGGCAGTCATATCGCGGCTCCTGCCGGGGATGGGGGGGCGGCGTCTGCTTTTTTGTCCCGAAAATACCCATAGTGTTGTCTCCTGATCCTGGTGTCACGCTCGGATTGGACGCGCCGCCGGGTCGCTTTCGCTTCGTCTCGCTTTACAAACAGAAATACTTGCGTATTTCTTGGTTTGCAAAGCTCGCTCCGTTCCAAGCTCCCCTGCGCGTCTATCCTCGCGCTTCTTTTCCACAGTATCCCTGAACGAAATGTAAATTATGCGCCCAAACAAATATCCGCCTGTACAACATCAATTTTTAGTGGTATAATATTGTGTCTATTTATGCGGCAGTGCAAGAAACAGCAAAGGAGAACGCCCCCTATGAACACCAATTACGACGTGATGATATTAGGCACCGGCGAGGCCGGCATCTATGCCGCCTATGAGCTGGCTCTGAAATGTCCCTCCGCCAAGGTTCTGGTCATTGACCAGGGGGCGGATATTTACCGCCGCCAGTGCCCCATTGTGGCGGGCAAGGTGCGCTCCTGCGTCCAGTGCAAGGTGTGCGGCACCATGTGCGGCTTTGGCGGGGCTGGGGCCTTCTCCGACGGCAAGTTCAATTTCACCACCGCCTTCGGCGGCTGGCTCACCGACTTTTTGGATCAAAAAGAGGTCATGGAGCTGATCGACTACGTGGACGCGCTGAACGTGAAGCACGGCGCCACCACCGAGGTCTACTCCACCTCCACCCCCGAGGCCCGCGCCCTGGAGCGGGAGGCGCTGAAGTACGACCTCCATCTGCTCCAGGCCCGGTGCAAGCATCTGGGCACAGAGAACAACCTGAAGATCCTCACCAGCATCTACGAGGCCATCCGGGACAAGCACACCTTCCTGTTTGACACCGCCGTCACGGATATCGAGGCCAAGGACGGCGTATACACCCTGGTCACGGAGCGGGGGGAGCGCTTCACCGCCCCCTATCTCATTGCCGGCCCGGGCCGCTCCGGGGCGGAGTGGTTTGCCAACCAGTGCAAGGTCCTGGGCCTGGAGCTGCTGAACAACCAGGTGGACATCGGCGTGCGGGTGGAGCTGCCCGCCACGGTGTTTGAGCACATCACCGACGTGGTGTACGAGTCCAAGCTGATCTACCGCACCAAGCAGTACGGCGACCAGGTGCGCACCTTCTGCATGAATCCCTACGGCCATGTGGTGGCGGAGAACGTGGAGGGCATCAACACGGTAAACGGCCACTCCTACTCCGACCCGGCCCTGAGAAGCGAGAACACCAACTTTGCCCTGCTGGTGTCCAACCGCTTCACCTCCCCCTTCAACGAGCCCTACCGCTACGGCAAGCACATCGCCTCCCTCTCCAATATGCTGGCGGGCGGGGTGCTGGTGCAGCGCTTCGGCGACCTCGTCGGCGGCCGCCGCACCAACGACCACCGAATGTCCAAGTCCTTTGTCCGACCCACCCTCACCGCCGCCGTCCCCGGCGATCTGTCCCTGGCCCTGCCCAAGCGCCAGCTTGACGACATCATCGAGATGATCTACGCCCTGGATAAGCTGGCTCCCGGCACCGCCAACTATGACACCCTGCTCTACGGCGCGGAGGTGAAGTTCTACTCCGCCCGCATCAAGCTGTCCAATGAGCTGGAGACCGCCCTTCCCGGCTTCTTCGCCGTGGGCGACGGCGCGGGGGTGACCCGTGGGCTGGCCCAAGCGGGGGCCTCCGGCGTCAAGGCCGCCCGGGTTGTTTCCCAGCGGCTGAACGTCCGGTAGGGGCACACACTACCCGCCACAGGACAACGTTCCATAATTCATTTGTCCAGTTTTTCACCCCCGAAAAGTTACAAAATTGTAACAAACCGTTTCCCGGCCCGACGGCGCAACTCCCTGCCATTGCTAGGTTTTCAACAACTTCCACCGAGTTTTCAACAATCTCAACACCACGCTTTTGTGGGCGACATAACAAATGTCAAGGGAAACTTTCCCGGCTTATCCCACAAACTTTCACTGGAGGGCTTTTCTTGAAACGAACCACACCCGTCATCCCCGCCGAGGACATCCGGCGGCAGAAGGAATACTGCGCGGAGCTGCGCGCCCTGAACGCCCAGCGCCCAGCGCCCCCGCTCGCCTACGTGGACACCTACGGCTGCCAGCAGAACGAGGCCGACTCGGAGCTGCTGCGGGGTATGCTGTGCGGCATGGGCTACGAGATCACCGACACCGACAAAGGCGCGGACGTCATCGTCATCAACACCTGCGCCATTCGGGAGCACGCGGAGCAGCGGGTGTTCGGCAATGTGGGCGCCCTGGTCCACGGAAAGCGGAAAAATCCCAACCAGATCATCTGCCTGTGCGGCTGCATGGCCCAGGAGCCCCATGTGGCGGAGCGCCTGCGCCAGTCTTACCGCCATGTAGATCTGGTATTCGGCCCCCAGGCCCTGTGGCGGTTCCCGGAGTTTCTGCGCCGGGTGTACCTGCGCCGGGGGAGGGTATTTGAGACGGAGCCTGCTGACGGCGCCATCGCCGAGGGCCTGCCGGTGCGCCGCTCGGGCAAGCTGAAGGCATGGGTGTCCATCATGTACGGCTGCAACAACTTCTGCTCCTACTGCATCGTGCCCTACACCCGGGGCCGGGAGCGCAGCCGGGAGCCGGAAATCATCCTCAATGAAATCCGGGAGCTGGCGGCGCAGGGCTATAAGGATATCACCCTGCTGGGCCAGAACGTGAACTCCTACGGCAAAGACTTGGAGGGAGATGTGGACTTCCCTGCCCTGCTGGAGCAGGCTGCCAACCTTCCCGGCGAGTTCCTTCTGCGCTTCATGACCTCCCACCCC
>JAAVHT010000068.1 GCA_014799565.1 Clostridiales bacterium | reverse complement strand
CCCTTGTCAAACAGATAGCAGGTATAAGATCCCTCCTGTGGGTTAGCTTTCCGATCCAGAATGACCGCATAAAGCTGTTCAAGCGTCCTGTCCATAGCATACCCCCCAAACTTGCTTTTTTTATTATAACTCAATTTGATTGAAAAAGCAACTATAAGCTCCAGTATGGCAGGTGGGGCCGTCCGGTACGCAGATGTAGAGCAGCGTGTCGGTGTCACAGTCGGTGTATATTTCCCGGACATGAAGGAAGTTTCCGCTGGTCTCCCCCTTGTTCCAAAGCTTTTCCCGACTGCGGCTCCAGAACCAGGCGGTCTTCGTTTTGAGGGTCAGCTCCACCGCCTCCCGGTTTGTGAAGCCCAGCATAAGCACTGCTCGACTGTCCGCGTCCTGGATGATGACCGGAATCAGCTCCGATTTCTGAAACAATAGATCAAGGTCAAACATACGCTACTCCTCTCAGGGCGGCTTTCCCTCTCTCCGCTCCCACAGCTTCTTTTTCTTGGCGGCAAGGGGCAGTTTTTTCTTTCTCCCAATTCTTTTTTGTGTTCCCGTTCCTTAATCCATCCCCGCCTGCCGGCGCTCCAATTCGATGTTCCACTGATTAAACCGCTCCGGGGAGAGGGTCATCAGCTCACCCTGCTCATTCAGCCCGCCCCGCATGGCCCAGGGAGCCGCCGTACACAGAGCCTTGTAACACTCTGTTGCCTGATCTCCGTTTGCAAGGAACCCCGCTGTACCGCACTCCCGCGTGTCGTCGCAGACGGTGATGATATGACTGCTTATATAGGTGTATTGGGTACGATGGGCTGAGATCTGGAGGAAAACACCCCGGATACGGCGGATGGGCACGGCCAGGTCGCCCACCAGCACCCACTCTTGTCCAAGAACGACATCCTTCCCAAATTCCTGCCCACCAGACAGGTCTTGATCCACAACAGCAAAGAGTTTGTCCAAAGGGAGCCCAGCCTGCTCCGCTGGAAGGTGCCGCCGGATGGAGCACACCAGCCTGCTCCGCTCTGGGTCGCTGTCACGGCGTTTCGTCTGCAATTTTCGGATGCCGAGGACAAGCATCAACACCCCAGGTATGAGGAAAATCACCACTGCCATGACCGCCGCCATGGCGACCGTGCCGCTATCGCCCTGTCTGCCACCCACAATGGCAGCCGCCAGAAACAGGCCGAAAGCCGCAAACAGGCCGCCCAGCACCAGCAGGATCACAGTCCCCACACCACCAGCCTTCTTGACTCGATCCAAATGCGATTTACAATAGCTCAACACTGCCATATCCTTTCAATTTCTGATTCTCAAGAACATGATACGCTGATCCTATCCGTCTATCATAGCCGATCATCTTACCGGGATGTTCCGCCCGCGTAGGAAGTCCTTCACCTGCGGCACCGTCAACTCGCCAAAGTGGAACAGGGACGCCGCCAAGGCCGCGTCACAATCTGTCTCCTCAAACACCTGGGCGAAATGCTCCAAACTGCCGCAGCCGCCGGAGGCGATCACCGGGATGGACACGGCCTGGGTCACCGCGCGGGTCATCTCCAGATCAAAGCCAGCCTTGGTGCCGTCTGCGTCCATGGAGGTGAGCAGGATCTCCCCCGCTCCCAGCTCCTGGCCGCGCTTGGCCCACTTTACCGCGTCAATTCCCGTGGGTGTCCGGCCTCCGGCCACCACCACCTCGTACCACCCCTCCGCCCTGCGGCGGGCGTCGATAGCAAGCACCACGCACTGGGATCCAAACCGCTGGGCGGCACGCGCAATCAAGGTTTCATCCTTTACAGCCGCAGAGTTGACAGATATCTTGTCTGCCCCCGCCCGAAGCAGCCGCTGAAAATCATCCAGCGTACGGATACCGCCCCCTACCGTCAGGGGAACGAACACCTGAGACGCTGTGCGCTCCACCACATCGGCCACAGTGTCCCGGGCGTCGCTGGTGGCGGTGATGTCCAGAAAGACAATTTCATCCGCCCCCTGGTCAGAATAGTATTTTGCCAGTTCCACCGGATCGCCCGCGTCCCGGATGTTGACAAAGTTGACCCCCTTCACCACCCGGCCGTCTCGGACGTCCAGGCAGGGGATGATGCGTTTGGCTAACATGAAAGCCCCTCCAAATATCGGTCAATTTCCTTCTGATCTTTCAAAGCTACCACTCCACGGCATTCAATCACTGTACTTTTCATTCCTGGGCTCCCGCTTCCCGAACAGCTTCCGCTAGATCCAGGGTGCCGGCATAATACGCCTTGCCGATAATGGCTCCATAGAGTCCCATATCCCGCAGGCGCTTCACATCGTCCAGCGTGGTGACGCCGCCAGAAGCCACAATATGACAGCTTACCGCCTTTTGCAAAGCCGCAAGCTGGTCATAGCTGGGGCCAGACAACATCCCGTCGGTGGCAATATCGGTAAAAATCAGGGTTTTAATCCCTTTTTCCTCCATCTGACGGGCCAAGTCAAGGCCGCTTAGCCCAGAATCCTGCTCCCAGCCCGCTGTGCGCACCTGACCATTTAAGCAGTCGATGCCCACTGCCACCCGGCCGTCATAGCGTTCCAAGGCATAGTCCACCACCTCCGGATTTGTGACGGCAGCGGAGCCAATCACCAGCCGAGCCACACCCGCTTCAGCCACCTTGTCCACATCTTCACAGGTCTTGATGCCACCGCCCAGCTCCACGGACAGGCCGGACTGTCGGATCACCTCGCTGATATGCGGGAAATTTGTTCGCACACCGCCGCGGGCGCCATCCAGATCCACCATATGAATCCATTTTGCTCCCGCGGCAGCAAAGGCCTTGGCTGTCTCTACCGCGCTGTCAGCCACCTGGCTAACAGTAGAAAACTCTCCCTTTTTTAAGCGGACGCACTTCCCGTCCTTCATATCAATCGCCGGCAATAAAATCATCGGTTTAACTCCCCAAAATTCTTTAGAATCTGCAAGCCTACCTCACCGCTCTTTTCCGGGTGGAATTGGCAGCCATACACCCCATTGTGGGACACTGCCGCCACCACAGACGGGCCGTACTGGGTGCGGGCGATCACGTCCTCTTCCCGCTGGGCATGGCCGCAGTAGGAGTGAACAAAATACACATAGGCTCCGTCGTCCAGCCCCCGGAACAGGGGCGAGTTATTTTGAAAGGTCAGGCTGTTCCAGCCAATGTGAGGCAGCTTGAATTCCGTTTGAATCCGCTCTACACATCCGCTGACAAGTCCTAATCCTTCACACTTTCTTCCCTCTTCTCCCCAATCAAACAACAGCTGCATCCCCAGGCAGATGCCCAAGATGGGCTTGCGTCCGGCCTGCTCAAGCAGGGCCTTGTCCAGTCCCGCCTCCCGCAGCTTGTCCGCCGCGTCGGGGAATGCCCCTACTCCAGGGAGGATAATGGCGTCCGCCCGCTCCAGCTCTGCCGGGTCGCCGGTGACCACGGTGTCCTGACCAAGGTATGCCATGGCGTTCGCCACGCTTTTCAAATTTCCCACACCGTAATCTACAATAGCAGTATACTTCATTACAGCGCTCCTTTGGTAGAGACGATGCCGTCTCCCTCCACACGCACGGCCTCCTTCAGTGCCAGTCCCAGGGACTTGAACAGCGCCTCGGTGATGTGATGGGCGTTGTCTCCATATTCGCATTTCTGGTGCAGCGTGATCCCGCCGTTTACCGCGAACGCCCGCATGAATTCCACGGTGAGACAGCTGTCATAGCCGCCAATCACGGGCTGAGGCATCGGCGCGTCAAACACCAAGAAGGGCCGATTGGAGCAGTCCAGTACTGTCCGGCACAGGGCCTCGTCCATGGGAACAAAGGCCGCGCCATAGCGCCGGATCCCCTTTTTATCTCCCAGTGCCTCCCTAAATGCCTGACCCAGCACAATGCCCACATCCTCCACCGTATGGTGGCCGTCCACGTGTAGGTCTCCCAGGGCGGACAGCTCCAGCCCAAACCCGGCGTAAAAAGCCAGGGCGGTGAGCATATGGTCAAAAAAGCCGATACCGGTGGACACGCTCACCTCTCCCCCGTCCAGGCCGAGAGTGAGGCTGATATCTGTTTCCTTGGTCGTGCGCTGTATGGTTGCCTGACGCATGATATCGTCCCCCTTACTCGAATCGAACCTGGATGGAATTGGCGTGGGCAGTAAGCTCCTCAGATTGAGCCAAAGCAATGATTTCGTCCTTGACCTTAGCCAGATCGTCCCGCTCAAACTCCAAAACGCTGGTTTTCTTGATGAACGCATCCACAGACAGCGGAGAGAAAAACCTGGCTGTCCCCGAAGTGGGCAGCACATGGTCAGGCCCCGCCATATAATCACCCAGCGGCTCCGGCGTGTTCGCACCCAGGAAGATGGCCCCTGCGTTGTGGAGCATCGGCAGCACCGCCCTTGGGTTCTCTGTGACAATCTCCAGGTGCTCCGGAGCAATCTCGTCAGCCAGCCGGGCACACTCTTCCATCGTCTTGCAGACGATAGCACACCCATAGTCCCGCATGGATGCCTGAATGATCTCATTTCGGCTCAAATACCCAGTTTGGCGGACGATTTCCCGATCAACCGCCTCCGCCAGCTCCTGGCTGGTTGTCAGCAGCACCGCAGAAGCCAAGGGGTCATGCTCCGCCTGACTCAGCAGATCCGCCGCCACATATGTAGGATCGGCGCCGCCGTCGGCAATAACCAGCACCTCAGAGGGACCCGCCACCATGTCGATGTCCAAAATTCCATAAGCCAGCCGTTTGGCGGCCGCCACATAGGCGTTGCCGGGACCTACCAGCTTATCTACTCTAGGGATAAAGTCCGCGCCGTAGGTGAGCGCCGCCACCGCCTGAACGCCGCCTACGGCAATGACCCGATTCACCCCGGCCACCCAGGCCGCGGCCAGCACAGCGTCATTCAGATATTCTGTGGGCGGTGTGACCATGACCACCTCATCCACCCCAGCCACCTTGGCGGGCAAAACGTTCATCAGTACCGAGCTGGGATAGGCCGCCCGCCCACCGGGGACATAGACGCCCACCCGGCGCAGAGGCCGGACAATACGCCCTACTTCTCCGCCCACCGGGCTGTCCCAGCTCACCTCGCCAAACTGGATCTCATCCCGCAAACGACTCTGATAGGCACGGATGTGATCTGCGCTTTTTTGCAGTGCGTTCAGCAGCTCCGGAGAAATGCGCTTCGCGGCGGCTTCCAACTCTTCGGCTTTCAACTCCCTGGGTTCGCTCTTGTCAAATTTCAGAGAGTATTCCCGCACCGCCTCAAAACCTCGGCAGCGCACATCGTCCATAATGGCGGCAGCGGCGCGGTTGATCTCCTCGCCTGTCTGCGCCGCCCTGGCGCGCATGGCGTCCAACTGGCGACGCTCGGCGGAGCCGTCCGCTTTGATGATGGTTATCATGCCCTTCCCTCCAATTCCCGCTCCACACGGGACAAAAAGTCCGTGATCTCATTTTTGTACAGCTTCATGGACGCGGTGTTGACGATCAGCCGCGCCGACACCTGAGCTACGTCCTCAATTGGTTCCAAACCGTTTTCCTTCAGCGTGGCGCCCGTCTCCACAATGTCCACAATGCCGTCCGCTAAGTCAAGGATGGGAGCCAGCTCCACACTGCCCTCGATTTTGATGATATCCACATCCATTCCCTTGCCCTCAAAAAAGGCCCGGGTGACGTTGGGGTATTTGGAGGCGATGCGGCGGGTCTTGTAGGTGCCGTAGAAGTCGCTGCCCTTCTTCACCGCAAGGGCGAACCTGCATCGGCCAAAGCCCAAATCCAGCACCTCGTAAAAGGCGCCGCCCTTTTCCAAAATGGTGTCCTTGCCCACCACACCCAGATCGCACACCCCGTGTTCCACATAGGTGATAACATCAGGAGCCTTCGCCAGCACCGCGTCCAGCGGATAGTTTGGCAGAGTGTGGATGAGCCGTCTGCCCGGATTGCGCACCGGGGAGCAGTCCAGCCCCATGGTCTCGAACAGCTCCACCGATTTGTCCTGCAAACGCCCCTTGGTCAGGGCGATCCTCAGCCGTTCGCTCATACCGTCAGCCACCTCTCTCCCTCGCTGTCCAGCACCAGCACACGGGCCGCGCCCTTCTCCCGAGCCAGGTTCATGGTGCTGTCCAATGTGCGGCATGGGGACAGCTCGCAGCTTCCTGCCGGACGGCTGTCCACCACGGACAGCGCCTGAGCCAGCAGACCCGGGCCATAGTGGATCACGGTTTCCAATTCTGGCGTCTCCACTGCCAGGCAGGCCCCCACCGCGTCCACATCCACGGCAAATCCGGTGGCCTCCGCCTTCCGGCCGAACTGCTCCATCAGACCGTCATACCGGCCCCCGGACAGCACCGGCGCGCCCGCACCCTCGGCATAGCCCCGGAACACCATGCCGGTATAGTAGTCCAATTGATGTACCAGCCCCAGATCGAACCGGACGCAGTTTCCATACCCAGCGGCGGACAATTCAGTATACAACCGCCGCAGGTGATCCAGGCTGTCACAGGATCCGGCCAGCACCTGGGCCTCGTCCAGTACCTCGACTCCGCCGAACAGATAGGGCAGACGGCGCAGGGCCGCGCAGGCGTCCTGCCCCCGGTAGGGCTCCAGCAGATCGTTGAGCAGGGCGAAATTTTTGCCCTCAATGGCCCCCCGCAGCCGCTCCAACTCATTTTGGGGCATATTCATCCGGCCCGCCAGCGCCCGGTAGAACCCGGCGTGACCCAGCTCGATGTGAAACTGCGTCAATCCGCAGGCGCGCAGCGCGTCCACCGCCATGGCCACCATTTCCAAGTCGGCCTTGTCTCCCACCGCGCCGATCATCTCCACGCCGCACTGGGCGATCTCGCTGCTGCCACCCTGGTGGGCCTGACCTGAGCGGAATACGGTCTGGTCATAGTACAGCCGCTGGGGCAGGGCCAGGTTTTTCAGCTTGGTGGCCGCCACCCTTGCGATGGGGGCGGTGCAGTCGGGCCGCATGACCATGATCTTCCCAGAGCGGTCAATGATCTTCAGCATGGATTCCTGGGGGATGGGGTTGCCGGACTGGACAAACAGGTCGTAAAACTCCACCTCGGGAGTGATGACTTCGGTGTAGCCCCGGCGTCGGAACAGCTCCACCAGGGCGGACTGCACCTGACGGCGTTCCAGGCACTCAGAGAACAGGCGATCCCGGGTGCCCTCGGGGGTATTGATGTGGATGTTCATGATTTTCCTCCAAACTCTTTAGCTCGCTAATGTGATGAATCATACCACATCCCCACCGCTGTGTCAACCCTTTAAATTCAGCGAAATATGTCCCTCACCATCATCAGAGTAAATCCCAAAAGGTTTTGGCCCTGCCATTCACTCATATCAAACCGCCTGTCATCTTTCATGGACAATCCGATCCCCCACACCCTGTCCTGCACGGCACATTCCGCCAGAATATCCTCATGGGTTCCGATTAGTTTCCCTTTCAGATCATCATTTTGCTCAAACTTCGCCACCAGTCCATGGTAAACGATGATCTGCCTCATCCCATTCCAAATGGTGTCATCGTAATTTTGGACTGAACGACCCAATGCCTTGATCTTTCCTACATTATCAGTCTGCAATATTTGCGAGGCAATACCAGTATCATGGAACAATACCGCCTTTTGGTACATCATGTACTGTTCCATGGAGGAAAAATGAATATTGTTCATGTCAAAATTCGATAAGAACCAGTTGCTTAAATACCCATTTGCCTCCTCTGGATTATGAAAACAGATGATATTCCTCATTTGCTTGCTCCCTTAAAATAGGCTGAACTGACTGCTGTCCGGCAAATCCCCGAAGGCCCCTGCGTCCTTGAGCTGG
>JAAVHT010000067.1 GCA_014799565.1 Clostridiales bacterium | reverse complement strand
GCCACGGGGCGGTGGACAGCGAAGCGCTGAGCAGGCGTCTGCGAGGGAGCTTGGAACGAAGCCATGGGCGGGCCATAGGCCCGCTTAGGCCTGGGGCGGCAAAGCCGCCTAACGGCGAGGCCGAGCGCAGGCCCGTGCGGCGGGCCGGCGACCAGGCCGAGTCGGAGCGAAAGCGACCGAGCGGTCAGACACCTGCGAAGCGTGACAACAGGAGGTTCCGTATGTCTGGATTGACTTCCATGAAAAACATCGGGAAAGAGCTGGAGCGAAAGCTGACAGCGGTTGGAGTCGATTCCCCGGAAGCGTTAACGGAGTTGGGTGCGAAGCACGCATTTTTCAAGCTGAAAGAGGTGTTTCCCCAGGTCTGCCTGGTGCACCTGTACGCATTGGAGGGCGCAATCCAGGATCTGGAGTTCAACAGCCTGCCGGAAGATACGAAGCAGGATCTAAAAGAGTTCAGCGACTTTTTAAAGAGGTAACGCCATGTCCCAACCCATCATCCGAACTGAAAACCTCACCTTCCGCTACACCACCGAGGAGGGCGTGGCCCCCACGGTGCTGGACGGGGTGTCCCTGTCCATCCAGCCGGGGGAGTTCGTGGCGGTGCTGGGCCACAACGGCTCCGGCAAGTCCACCCTGGCCAAGCACATGAACGCCATCCTCCTGCCCTCTGAGGGCAAGGTGTACGTGGACGGCATGGACACCTGCGACGAGGATAAGTTACTGGATGTCCGCCGCCAGGTGGGCATGGTGTTCCAGAACCCGGACAATCAAATTGTCGCCAGCGTGGTGGAGGAGGACGTGGCCTTTGGGCCCGAAAATCTGGGCGTGCCCTCGGTCGAAATCCGGGAGCGGGTGGATGAAGCCCTGGCCGCCGTGGGCATGACGGACTATGCCAACCACGCCCCTCACCTGCTGTCCGGCGGACAGAAGCAGCGGGTGGCCATCGCAGGCGTGCTGGCCATGCGCCCCCGGTGCATCGTGCTGGACGAGCCCACCGCCATGTTGGATCCGGTGGGCCGGAAGGAAGTGCTGGACACCGTGCGCCGCCTCAACCGGGAGGCGGGCATCACCGTGGTGCTCATCACCCACCACATGGACGAGGCCGCCCAGGCTGACCGGCTCATCGTCATGCACGACGGCCACATCATGGCGGACGACAGGCCGGAGCGGGTGTTCCAAAACGTGGACGGCCTGCGCTCCCTGGGTCTGGAGGTGCCCGAGCCGGTGGCGCTGCTGTACGAGCTGCGGCAGAATGGCGTGGACGTGCCCCTCACCGCGCTGACGGTGGACGAGTGCGCCGGGGTTTTGAAGGAGCTGCTGGCGTAGCGCCGCAAGTCGGAAGCTGTGGAGGGAACATCATGGAAAACAGAAAATGCCCAAAATGCGGAAGCGAAGATATTATGAATGGAAGCTTAACAGCTCCATACGGAGTTGTATTTATTCCTGACACCCAAAAAAGTCTGGCCAAAAAGAGTTCATATATTGTCTGCTCCGCCTGTAAGGATTGTGGAACTGTATTTGACTTAACTTTGACGGACAAGCCTAACAAACTCACAAACAAATAAATTCCTGTTTGGCTTATTCCCCTTAGCAAATGATTTCCGCACATTATCTCCATTTCAAGGAGTTTCATAAATGGCAGCTATCATCCAGACAAAACAACTGACCCACCTCTACAGCCAGGGCACTCCCTTCGAGCACACCGCCCTCCACGCAGTGGATTTTTCGGCTGACCCCGGCGAATATGTAGCCGTCATCGGCCGCACCGGGTCGGGGAAATCCACCCTGATCCAGCACCTCAACGGCCTGCTCAAGCCCACCTCCGGCCAGGTGCTGTTTGAGGGGGTCGACATCTGGGAGAGCAAGGAGCGCACCCGGCAGGTTCGGTGCCAGGTGGGGCTGGTGTTCCAATACCCGGAGTACCAGCTCTTTGAAGAGACGGTGTATCAGGACATCGCCTTCGGCCCCAAGAACATGGGGCTGGACAGGGATGAAATTGACCGCCGGGTCAAGCAGTCCGCGCGGTTTGTGGGGCTGGAGCCCGGCGTGCTGGAGAAGTCCCCCTTCGACCTGTCCGGCGGGCAGAAGCGGCGGGTGGCCATCGCGGGCGTCATCGCCATGGAGCCAAAGGTGCTGGTGCTGGACGAGCCCACCGCTGGGCTTGACCCCTCCGGCTCCGCCCGGATTTTGGACAATATCCGCACCTATCATCAGGAAAAGAACGCCTGCATCATCCTGGTGTCCCACTCCATGGAGGAGGTGGCCCGGGAAGCGGAGCGGCTGGTGGTCATCCACCAGGGAACCATCCCCTTCTCCGGCTCCCCGGCTGAGGTGTTTACCCATGGGGACGAACTGGAGGCCATGGGCCTGGGCGTACCCGCCATGACCAGGGTGTTCGCCCGCCTGCGGTCTATGGGGGTGGACGTGCCCGCCTCGGTGTACACCATCCCCCAGGCCAGGGAGGCCGTGCTGGCCGCCCTCCACCGGAAGGGGGCAAACTAATGGCACTAAGAGACATCACCCTGGGCCAGTTTTTCCCCGGAAACTCCCCCATCCATAACCTGGATCCCCGGGCCAAGCTGGTGGGCATGATCTGCTATATTGTGGCCCTGTTCCTGGGCAAATGGTTTGTCACCTACGCCATCCTGCTGGCGGTGCTCATCGCCGTGGTGGCGGTGTCCACCGTCAAGCCGAAGGCACTGCTGCGGGGGATGAAGCCGGTGGTGTTCATCCTGGTATTCACCGCCGTACTGAACATCTTCTATACCCCCGGCGAGCCGCTGGTGAGCTTCTGGATCTTCACCATCACCCGGGAGGGCATTGTCCACGCTTTCTTCATGGTAGTGCGGATTATCATGCTCATCACCTGCACCTTCCTGCTGACCTACACCACCTCTCCCCTGGCCCTCACCGACGGGCTGGAACATCTGATGGGGCCGCTGAAAAAGATCCGCGTCCCCGTCCACGAGCTGTCCATGATGATGTCCATCGCCCTGCGGTTCATCCCCACCCTCATTGAGGAGACGGACAAGATCATGTCCGCCCAGCGGGCCCGGGGCGCGGACTTCGACTCGGGCAACCTGATCCAGAAGGCGAAAGCCCTGATCCCCCTGCTGGTGCCGCTGTTCATCTCCGCCTTCCGGCGGGCGGACGAGCTGGCCACCGCCATGGAGTGCCGCTGCTACCACGGCGGCGAGGGCCGCACCCGGATGAAGCAGCTCCACTACCGCCCCGGGGACATCCTGTTCATGCTGGGGGCATTGGCGCTGGCGATTGGGATCGGTGTTCTGGGGCACTTCGGATTTTAACATAAGGAGGGGAACGCCATGGAACAGCGCAACATCGCCCTGCGGCTGAGCTACACCGGCACTGCTTACCACGGCTGGCAGGTGCAGAAAAACGCCGTGTCCGTGGCGGAAACCTTGGAAAAAGCCCTGGCGTCCGTGGTGTGCCACCCGGTGAAGGTCACCGGCGCGGGCCGCACCGACGCGGGAGTTCACGCTCAGGTCTATATCGCCAACTTCCGCACCACCTCCGGCATCCCCATTGAGCGGCTGCCCCTGGCGGTGAACACCCGCCTGCCAGACGACATCTCGGTGTTCAAGGCCACCGTGGTGCCCGATGAGTTCAACGCCATCGGCTCCTGCTTGAAAAAGGAGTACACCTACCGCATCTACAACTCCCGCATCCGGGATCCGTTCTACGTGAACCGAGTGTGGTTCTATCCCAAGCCGTTGGACGAGAAGATTATGGCCGAAGCGGCGAGGCAGTTCGTGGGCACCCACGACTTCGCCGCCGTGCGCAGCGTGGGCACCGAGACCCGCACCACCGTGCGCACCGTCCACTACTTCGACATTGAGCGCCACGGGGATATCATCGACTGCCGGGTGTGCGCCGACGGCTTCCTCTATAATATGGTGCGGGCCATGGTGGGCACCTGCATCTATGCCGCCGAGGGCAAACTGGATCCGGCGGAGATCCCCGCCATCCTGGAATCCCGCAACCGCACCCTGGCGGGCCCCACCGCACCGCCGGATGGCTTGTATATGACCAACCTGTGGTATCATGAGGACGTTCTGTAGAAAACGGAGCTTTTTATGGACGATCAACGCCAAAAAAAACCGAAAATTCAACCTCTCCATGGCCGGCCGGAGCAATCGCCTCCCAGCCAGGAGCCGCCGAAAAAGCCGAAGCGTAAACTGCCCCGCTTCTTGACGCGGGTCATCGCCGCCCTGGTGGTGCTGGCGGTCACGCTGTGCCTGGTGGCGGTGGTGGCCTTCCGGGACAGCCTGAACCTGGACAGCATCAAGCGCTGGTTCCACTACCGCTCTCTCACCATCAGCGACAACGGCAAGGCAGAGGCCTTCCCCTACGACGGCGACCTAAACTGCACCTTCGCCGTGCTGGATGGGGATCTGCTGGTCTGCTCCCGCAACGCCATCTCCCTCTACTCCGGCAGCGGCGCTCAGTACATCAACCAGTCGGTAAACATGGAAAACCCTGTGGTGAATACCAACGGCTCTTTGGCGGTGGTGTATGACGCGGGGGGCTCCTCCCTGTACGTATTGGGCCAGCGGACGCTGGTATGGACGGGCGAGGGCCTGGAGTCCATCCTGTCCGCCCGACTGAACAAAAACGGCCAGCTCACCGTGGTGACTCAGGCCGGCGGCTACCGGGGGACGGTCACCGTGTATGACTCCGCCTACTCCCCGGTGATGAGCGTCAACCTGTCCTCCGCCTTTATCATGGACGCGGCCCTGTCCGACGACGGGCACACGCTGGCCATCCTCACCCTGGGCCAGTCCGGCGGCACCTTTGCCACCAGCCTGGAGCTTTACGACATGAGCTACTCCAGCGGTGAATACAAGCCCGACTTTACCTGTCAGCTGGGGAGCAGCGTGGTGCTGGAGACCCGGCACACCGCAAGCACGGTGTGGGCTCTGGGCGACCGGGGACTCACCATCACCGGCCACGATGGCCGCACCTCCGGCGTGAGCTGGGCGGACAAGCATCTGCGTCGGTATACGCTGAGGGGGGACGGCTTCGCCGCCATCCTGCTGGGCAAATACCGGGCGGGCAGCCAGGCAGAGCTGTGGGTGGTGGACGACAAAGGCCAGCGCCGCGTTCTGAACATCAATGAGCAGGTCATGTCCATCTCTGCCGCGGGGCGGTATCTGGCCGTCCTCACCGGCGACCGGCTGGACATCTATACCGACCAGCTGGAGCTGTATGACACGCTGGAGGGCACCCAGGGCGCCCGCACCGTCCTGCTCATGTCGGACGGCTCGGCCATTCTGATCTCGGCGGACAGCGCCGGGTTCTATGTCCCCTGAGCAGATTTCCATCACATCCCCCACGCGGACGCGTGGAAAGGAGGAGCCTATGCCATACCTGTTTGACATCCTGATTATCGCGGTGCTGGCCCTGTTCGCCTGGCGGGGCGCGGCCAAGGGGCTGATCCTGTCCCTCTGCGGGCTGGCGGCCATCTTCGTGGCCTTTTTCGCCGCCCAGTTCATCTCCGACACGTTCTGCCAGCCGGTGGCCAACATCATCCGGCCCATCATCGTCCAGAGCTTCTCGGAACTGGTGCCGGATGATCCCCTCACCGTCGTGGAAGTCGGACCGAACCAATCTACCGTGGGCTACTCCTACACGCTGGACGATCTGCTCGATTCCATCCAAAAGGAGGGCCTGTTCAAGGGCTTTTCCGCCTTCCTGGAGGAGGGCGTGAAAAGCAAGGAGGTGGAGGAGAGCAATCTGGTTTCCCCGCTGGACGCCCTGGCCTCCTACTTAGCAAAGGCCGCCGCTCGGGCGCTGCTGTTCGGCATCGTCTTTTTTGGCGGACTGCTGGCCTGGTTCCTGTTCAGCCACGCGTTGGATCTGGCCTTCAAACTGCCCATCCTGGCCGAGGTGAACCTGGCCGGCGGGCTGATCGTGGGTCTGGTCAAGGGCGTGCTGTTCACCATCGTGCTGGTGTGGCTGGGCCAGGTGACGGGTGTCGTTCCCAATCCGCCGGAGACCCCCGTCCTGTCCCTGTTCACTGTCAAAAAGCTGTGGGAGCTGCTGGGCAGCCTGCCCGCCTGAAGCTTTTCCCTGCCTGCGTGAAAATTACCACTCTAAAATTCATATCACGTTCATATTTATCTGATATGGTACTGCCAAACTGCCCGTACGGGGGCAAACGCCCCCCGACCGCGTGGAAACTTTCCCCTTGAAAGGAGCGACACCATGCATCCTACCATCTGCACCCGCTGCAAAAAAAACGTGGCGGTGGTTTTTATAACAAAAATTGAAAATGGTGAGACCAGAAACGAGGGCCTGTGCCTGAAGTGCGCCCGGGAGCTGGGCATCAAGCCGGTGGACGACATGATGAAGAAGATGGGTATCTCCGACGAGGATCTGGAGTCCATCTCCACCGAGATGCTGTCCGCCTTCGGCGGCGCGGAGGAGGCGGACGGTCTGGCCCCCTCCTCGGACGACGGTGAGAACGGCGACGGCGAGGAAGATGAGGGCCGCACCGCCACCTTCCCCTTCCTGAACAAGCTGTTCGGCGGACAGGGCTCGGACACCCCCCAGCCAGACCGGGATCCCATGCAGCGGGGCGGCGCCGCCCGGGAGGACAAAGCGGCCGCCAATAAGGCTGACCGGGGGCAGAAGCGGAAGTTTTTGGAAAACTACTGCATCTCCCTCACCCGCAAGGCCCACGAGGGCAGGCTGGATCGCATTGTGGGACGGGCCAACGAGATCGAGCGCACCATCCAGATCTTGAATCGGCGGCAGAAAAACAACCCCTGCCTCATCGGCGCCCCCGGCGTGGGCAAGACCGCCATCGCCGAGGGGCTGGCCCAGCGCATCTACGACCGGGACGTGCCCTACAAGCTGCTGGACAAGGAGGTCTATCTGCTGGATCTCACCGCCCTGGTGGCGGGCACCCAGTTCCGCGGCCAGTTCGAGAGCCGCATGAAGGGCCTCATCGACGAGGTGAAAAAGCTGGGCAACATCATCCTGGTCATCGACGAGGTTCACTCCATCGTGGGCGCGGGGGACGCGGAGGGCTCCATGAACGCCGCCAACATCCTCAAGCCCGCCCTCAGCCGGGGCGAGATCCAGGTCATCGGCGCCACCACCCTCACCGAGTACCGCAAGTACATCGAGAAGGACTCCGCCTTGGAGCGCCGGTTCCAGCCCGTCATCGTGGAGGAGCCCTCCATCGACGACTCCGTGGAAATCTTGAAGGGTATCGCGCCCTATTATGAGTCCTTCCACCATGTGACCATCAGCCCGGACATCTGCCGCCAGGCCGTCGTCATGAGCGAGCGGTATATCACCGACCGCTATCTGCCCGATAAGGCCATCGACCTCATTGACGAGGCGTCCTCCGACGTCAACCTCCACAACAAGGAGCTGGCGAGGCTTGCCGAGATCGACAAGGAGCTGGCTGACTACGCCAAGGAGATGGAGGTGGTGCTGGCCTCCACCGGCGGGCAGAATGATCCCCGCCTCCAGGAGCTGCAAAGGCAGGAGCAGCGCCTCCAGCGCCAGCGGGATACCCTGGAAATGGCGGTGAGCCGGGACGACGCCGAGGCCCCCAACCGGGACGACCCCGCCTTTCAGGAGCGCCAGGACGGCCGTCGCAGGCAGATCGCCGAACTCCAGCAGAGGCTGACCTCTGTCACCGCCGAGAAGCAGGCGGTGCAGGCCGCCGCCAACGACAGGGCCTACCAGCGTCTGGCTGAGCTGAAGAGCCGCCAGGCCCAGCTCACCGGGGAGCGCAGCGCCATCGCCGCCAAGGGCGACCCCCCGCTGACCGCGGCGCATCTGGCAAAAGTCATCGAGCTGTGGACGAAAATCCCCGCCTCCTCCATCCAGGAGCAGGAGTTTGAGCGGCTGGCCAAGCTGGACGAGCGTCTGAAAGCCCATATCGTGGGCCAGGACGACGCGGTCAACGCCGTGTCCAACGCCATCCGGCGGGGCCGGGTGGGCATCTCCGCCAAGCACAAACCGGTGTCCTTCATCTTTGTGGGCTCCACCGGCGTGGGCAAGACCGAGCTGGTCAAGCGGCTGGCCGCCGACCTGTTCTCCTCCCCCGAGTCCCTCATCCGGCTGGACATGAGCGAGTTTATGGAAAAGCACTCTGTGTCCCGGATCATCGGCTCTCCCCCGGGATATGTGGGCTATGACGACGCGGGGCAGCTCACCGAGAAGATCCGCCGCAAGCCCTATACTGTGGTGCTGTTTGACGAGATCGAGAAGGCCCACCCCGACGTACTCAACGTGCTGCTGCAAATCCTGGACGACGGCCACATCTCTGACGCCCACGGCAAGGTGGTCAACTTCGAGAACACCGTCATCGTCATGACCTCCAACGCGGGCAGCGACATCAAGGGCGGCTCCCTGGGCTTCGACCGCTCCGCCAATCAGTTGGGCAAGGAAAAGGCCATGAAGGGGCTGGAGTCCTTCCTGCGGCCCGAGTTCATCAACCGGGTGGACGAGATCGTTTATTTCGATCAGCTCACCGAGGACAACTTCAAGGCCATTGCCCGGATCATGCTGGGCGAGCTGGACGCGGTGATGAAGGACAAGAACATCGCCTTCTCCTACGACGAGTCGGTGCTGGATTATCTGGTGAAGAAGTCCTATTCCGCCGCCTACGGCGCCCGGAATCTGCGCCGGCAGATCCAGAAGGATCTGGAGGATCCTATCGCCGCCAAGCTCATCCAGCGGTACGCCGATCCCATCACCGCGGTGAGCCTATCCGCCGACGGCGAAACCCTGAATATTACCACCGATTGACCAGCAGGGCGACGGGATCTCCCGCCGCCCTGCCGCGCGCTGTTACCGGTTTGATACCGCTTTGACATCGCTTTTTAAGCCAACTTTAAAACTTTTGATGTTGTATCCCCAAAGAGATTGTGCTATCTTATTCATGTTATCTTTTGATGGAATGGAGGACTCTTACATCATGAGCACCGAGATCAACGAGGCCAATGAGGCCAAGCAGTCCAAAAAGGGAGGCAAAGCGGGTAAAATCATCGCCATCGTCCTTGTCTTCGCCTGTCTGCTGGCAAGCCTGGGAATGAACGTCTACCAGGCATACGCCCAGCGGCAGTACGCCGACACGGTGGGCGGGTTCATCGACGAACAGCGGGATCGCTGGGCCGAGGAGGAAAAGCAGGAAAACGAGTACATTGAGGACGGTTTCAAAGTGGGCGGTGAGTACGAGATCCGCTCCACCACCCACATCTCCGACGCCTACAAGACCGGCGACGACAGCCAGCTCAGCTCGGAGGACAAGGAGACGCTGGAAATGGCCAAAGCCGTGCTGGACGAGGTCATTGAGGACGGCATGAGCGACTACGAAAAGGAGCTGGCCGTCTACCTGTGGATGGTACACAACATTGGCGGCAGCTCCAGCGGCATTATCAGCCGCCCGGGCATGAACCGATCCGCTTTCACCCCCCACGACGTGCTCATCAGCAAGAATGCGGTGTGTGTGGGCTACGCCACCACATTCCGCCTGCTCATGAATATGCTGGGCATGGAGGTCCACATTGTACATAACGAGTACCACTCCTGGGATCTGATCAAGCTGGACGACGGCTGGTACCATGTGGATATCTACAGCGACGCCCACGGCACTCTGTACAGCAACTTCAACATGACCGACCAGATGTGCAATACGGGGCACAGCTGGGATGAGTCCGCCCTGCCCGAGGCCAAGAGCGTGAAATATTCTCCGGCGGTGCAAAACAGTGTGGAAGTGGACGACATGGCCGCCATTCCTGCCCTGCTAAAGGCTTCTCTGGATGAGAACGAGGGTGCGGTGTTCTACCGCTTCAAGGAACCCCTCACCGAGAAGCAGGTCAGCGAGCTGGAGTTCCTGGTCAGCGAGCTGGATGCGGTGCTTGGCTACTTTATGGATCACTACTACTACTCCCGGGCCATGTGGTACCCTGACGAGCAGGGGAACGATATCCTCGGCATTCTCGTTGATGCGTATTGGGGCGGGGAGGACGAGGAGGAAAATGTCCCGATCGACGCGGACTCCCCCGAAGGCAAGGCAATCATCCAGGCGCTGGCGGAGGCCTTTGATCTGGATCCGGCGGTTTTGGGCTTGTATGATGATGACGGCGAGATTGACTATCCCGCTGAGATGGACATCATTGGCGGCGCTGACGGTCCTGTCGTCGAAGTCATCGCCGTCCCAACCCAGGCTCCAGCGGACGATTAACACAGCTATGATAAATGGAGGTGGTCTTGATGAATCGTGGAAAAAAGATCGTCTGCCTATTGCTGGCGGCACTGACGCTGCTGACCTGCTTCGGCTGCTCCGGCAAGACGGAGCCTGACGGGCCGGACATCGATCTGGCCGCCATGCAAAAGGCCATGCTGGACGTGGACACCACCCTGCCCGAGATGGTGGTGAAATCCAGCGAGGACGAGGACGCCAAGGACAACTTCTTCTTCCTGTCCAGCCTGGACTACGGCAAGGTGGACGAGTACTTCTACGCCTTTGCCGAGGCCGGGACAGCGGAGGAAATCGCGGTGGTCAAGCTGAAGAGCAAATCTGACGCCGCCGCCATGATGGATTCCCTCCACGACCACGTAAAATCACGGCAGGGCACCTTTGAGGAGTACGACCCGGAGCAGGTTCCTCTCACTGAGGGCGCGGTAGTCACCCGGGAGGGCCGGTATGTCGTCCTCATTGTCAGCAAGAAAAACGGGCTGGTGCAAAACACCTTCCAGAGCTTTTTCAAGGAAGATTGAGCTTCCGCACCATCCATAATCAAGCGCAAAAGGCCCCGGGGCAATCGCCCCGGGGCCTTTCTTTACGCTGACCGCGCGCCCCTGAAAGGGGCGTCAGTCAGCTATTTCGTCCGCGCGAACCAGCGCGTCACAAAATCCGCCACCGCTCCGGTGAGCTCCTTGATCTCCCAGCCGCTGGTGTTCACCGTCATGTGGTAGCTGGCCCCATGGCCCCATTTGCTGTCCGAGATCATCTCACGGCTCCTGGCCCGGGCCTTGTCGATCCGCGCGATGTTCTGCATCATCGCCTTCCGGGACAGGTTCTCCCCCTCCCTGGCCCGCTCCATGCAGCGGCGGACCTTCGCGTCCATGTCCGCGCACACAAACATGGTGAAGGGCTTCTGATCCGCCAGGAGTATGTCCGCGTCCCGACCCACGATCACGCAGTCCCTGCCCGCCTTGGCGATCCCTTCAATCACCCGCCGCTGCTCCACCAGCAGGCCGGTCTGAGCCGCCTGCATCATGGCGCCGCCGGAGAACGCCTGACCGTATGTCAGCGGAATATGCTGCCACATACCGCCCTCCAGGGCCTTCTCCACATAGTTCTCGTCCATGCCCTGGGCCTGGGCGATAGCCGTGATGATCTCCCGGTCATAGTAGTCGAAGCCCAGCGTATCCGCAAGGCGCTTTCCCAGTTCCCTGCCGCCGCTGCCAAACTCCCGGCTGATGGTAATGATCTTCATGAATGGCACTTCCTTTCCCAATTAAGCTATGCCTTGATTCGTATTCGGTTCACATAGGGAAATGACAGGTCACAAAGCGGGCATTTTACGCCAACCACCGCGTGGCGCAGTGGGCCAGACCGGCCGGGCCAATGGCGCACACATCCTCGTTGAAGCGCACCTTGGGGTTGTGGGCCGGGGCGTCGCCCCGCTCGTCCTGGAATCCGGCGGAAAGGTACATAAACACGCTGGGCACCCGCTCGGCCACCATGGCGAAATCCTCCGACGCGCTGGCGGCAATACCGGGGTACAGCGTCAGACCGGGGAGCTCCTGAAGATACCCCACAACTTTGTCGGTCAGCTCCTTGTCGCAGATCAGGGGCGGCACCTCAGAGAGCATCTCGATCTCAGCACTCCCGCCGTAGACCTGGGCAACTCCGGCGGCCGTCTCTTTCATCCGCCGCACCAGCAGCTCCCGGCAGGCCTTGTCGTTGGTGCGGATGGTTCCCTGCAGAACAGCGGTTTCCGGGATGATGTTGGGCGCGGAGCCGGCGCAGAAGCTCCCCACGGTGAGCACACAGTTCTTGCTGGGATCCGCCTCCCGGGCGATGAGCGCCTCCAGGGCCAGGTAGATGTGGACGGCGATGTTGATGGGGTCGGTGGAGCTGTGGGGATAGGCCCCGTGGGCTCCCTTACCGTAGACGGTGACGCGGAAGCCGTCCACGGAGGACATCATCACCCCGCCGCCGTTGTAGAAAACCAGACCCACCGGCATCCTCCCCGGCGACACATGAAACGCCAGCGCCCCATCCACGCCCTCCAGGATGCCGCATTCGATCATATCCTTAGCGCCCTCAAAGGTCTCCTCCGCCGGCTGGAACATGAGCCGAACCGTGCCCCCCAGGGCCGCCTCGTTCTCCTTCAGCATTTTGGCGGCGGTGAGCAGCATGGCGGCGTGAAAATCATGGCCGCAGGTGTGGGCCTCGGTTCCAGTGGGGCAGGCAAAGGGTTCGCCGCTCTCCTCACCCATGGGCAGGGCGTCCATGTCCGCCCGGAGCAGCAGGGTTTTTCCCCCTGACCCGATGCTGGCGGTGACGCCGTGGCCGCACTTCTCCGGCTTTAGGCCATACTCTGTCAGCCGCTCCATCACATAGTCCACGGCCTTGGGCGTCTCCAGCCCCACCTCCGCGTTGGTGTGAAAATACCGCCGGTGGGCCACGGTCTCATCCCGCAGCTCCTGTGCCCTTTGCGCATAGTCCATGGCTTTTCTCCTTTTCAGCGCTTTATTTTATCCGGGCAAAGCCGTTCGTCATTGGCCGGACAGCGCCTGATCCAGAGCGGCCAGCAGCTCCTCCTGCTCCACAGGCTTGCTGATGAACCCCTTGGCGCCGATGGCCTTGGCCTCGTCAAAGGTGTCGTCGTAGGCCAGAGAGGACACCATGACGATTTTCGCCTCCGGGTACTCCTCCAAAATGGCTCGGGCAGTCTCCAGGCCGTCCATCCCCGGCATGATGATGTCCATGGTCACCACGTCCGGCTTCACCTCATCGTACACCGCCAGGGCGTCCTCACCGCTGCGGCAGTAGTGCGCCACCTCGTAATCGCTCCCCTCCAGCAGCTTGCGGATCTGAACCTCCTGAACCCGGGAGTCGTCTACCACCATCACTCGCTTTGCCATGATTCAATATCCTTCTTTCTGTCGAAATTAATTTTATACACATTTTGTCCCTTCGCCGTCCCTTTGGGCCGACGGGACGTGATGAACCAGCTGGGCGGTTCCCTCCCGGTCACCGGCGTAGCTGAGTACAAACTGCTCTCTATAGTCCTCTGGGCTGTAGATCCCCCGATGAAAGGACGGCACGCTGAACCGGGCGACGACGCGGGTCGCCCGATACAAAGCGGCGGCGATGTGGCCGCACAGCACGTTGAGATACTCCTTGGCCACGTCCTCCAGATCCTGAGGCGTGACGTTCTCCTCTTCCAGCATGGACTGGGTCAAACGGGTGAGCATGGCGGTGTCCGCCCGCAGGGACAGACTGGAGCGGAAGCCCTGGCGAAAGCTGATATGCACCGTGCATATCTCGCCTCCCGGCGCCGGCTCCCTCTGAATCAACCGGATGCCCACCGAGTCCTCCGTCACTTTCCGGGCGATCTGATCCAGAACCTCCCTCAGCTTTTCCTCCGGCATGACTGTATCCACATCGTTCACTCCCTTTCATGCGGCTCTGGGCGCAAGCCTCGCCTCAGATGATGCGGATCTCCCCCTCCACCAAACTGGCGACCACAGGGCGGGTTTCCTGATGGAAGCGGTAAAAGGCCGGGCCGATGGTCACCGACGCGCCCGGATAGGCCACGCCGCAGGTGAGGCGGCGAACGCCGGGGGACTCCTGCCCCTCCCGCTGCTCCTCCAAATCCTTATCAAACTGCTCCAGCTTGTTTTTGTTCAGGGACAGCTGCATCCGCAGTTTGCCCATGCGGGTGAATTTGGTGGGACTTTCGGGCTGGCGCTCGGTTTTCTCCAGTTTCTCTTCCAGCTCAGCAATCTCCCGCATCAGCACCTCACGGTCGAATTCCTGGCAGGGCAGCCCGCCCAGCACCACATCGGTATGGCACTCCGATCGGGAGCCCAGCACCCCGGCGCTCACCTCGTGGGCGGCTCGGACGCTGCCCCCGATGATGGTGCCCCGGCCGGAACGCACCTCCACCAGACCGTCGCAGTACACATCGCAGTTGATGACGCAGTCGGCGTGGAGATCCTCCATGGCATAGATACAGCAGTTCTCCAGGTATTTGGCAAAAATGCTGTGTCCGGCCCGGAGTACCGCGCGGTTGTCTCCCTGCGCCCCCTTGACCATAATGAGGTCGCCGCCCGCCTCCACCGAGGCCGCCTCCACCACACCGTCCACGGTGATGTTCCCCATGGCCCGGACGGTGAAGCCGGTGCAGACGTCCCCGTGGACATGGACGTCCCCTAAAAAGTTGATATGACCGGTGGAGTAATCCACATTGCCGTCGATCTCCATGACAGGCTTCACCTGGAAGGTGCGGCCATTGAACTCCACATGGCCCGTTTTCGTGGCCACCAAAGCCGCACCGTCATCGGAGAGGGCGGTGTTGCGCCCCTTGGGCACCGTAACCGCTTTGCCGTCCCGGGCGGACAGCTCCTGGCCCAGCACCGTCTTGCCGTTTTCGCCGGGGGTGGGCTCAATGATCCGGCAGATCACGTCGCCCTCCTCTACATTCTGGATGAAGCTGATGGCGGCGTAATCCACCCGGTTGTACTCGTCCACCACCAGTTTCCGCTCCGGGCTGCGGGCAAACAAGTCCACGATGCGGCCATCCTTGCCGTGGACAGCGGCCTCGCCCCGGGCAGCCAAAAACAGGCGGAAATACCGCTCAGGATTGTCGGGCAGAGCGTCCAGCAGATCCTCATCCAGACCGTATTTTATCTGCTTCTCCCCCAAAGCTTTTGACAGCATCCCGTCATCCAGCTCCTTGCCTTCGCCCACCGGAGGATAGACGAACACCCATGCCGTCAGCCGGTCATTGGACACGAAGGCCACCGCCTGGGCGTCCAGATCAGGAAGCGGGGGCGGATCCTCCCCCTCCTGCGCCTTGCCTGCCTTCTTTGGCTGAATCCTGCCCAGCCGCTGGTTGGCGGAGGCGTTCACGGTCAGCAGCAGCCGCGCCAATTCCTGTTTGGCCTGGCTGGCGGACATCCCATCCTTCCCCTCCGGATCCTCAAACCGGAAAAAGGGCGGATTTTGATATCCCGCCTGCTCCCTCCACAGCCGCCACAGCTTGTTCACCGCATGATCCGGAGACAGCTCCAGGCGAAAGAGATCCGCTTTGGCCTCAGTGGGCGGGGTTGTAAGCTGAACGGGCGTCTCAGCCTGTTGTTCGGGCGTCTGAGCTTTCTCCTCCTCGCGATCGCCAAACAGCCAGGACAGCAGCGGATTCTTGTTTGCCATGTTGGGGCACCTCCTCACAGGATGAATTATCTAATATGATTATAGCGCATCCGGCGCGGGCCTTGCAAGGGTGAACCATGCGTTTTCAAAAGTTTCGCCATTTTTTGATTTTAGCTCTTGACAGAGTCGGCTTCGTTTGTTATAATGACTTTCGCCGTCTGACAAACGGAGGAACGATTAGGGAGCATAGCTCAGCTGGGAGAGCACTTGCCTTACAAGCAAGGGGTCACAGGTTCGAGCCCTGTTGTTCCCACCAACGGATCATAGATCCGATCAAATGTGGCGCGGTAGTTCAGTTGGTTAGAACGCCGGCCTGTCACGCCGGAGGTCGAGGGTTCAAGTCCCTTCCGCGTCGCCACATCTTATGCCCAGGTAGCTCAGTTGGTAGAGCAGCGGACTGAAAATCCGCGTGTCGCTGGTTCAACTCCGGCCCTGGGCACCATATGCGAGTGTAGCTCATCTGGTAGAGCGCCACCTTGCCAAGGTGGAGGTAGCGAGTT
>JAAVHT010000066.1 GCA_014799565.1 Clostridiales bacterium | reverse complement strand
GTCAGCTTCTCCTTGGGGCCGTCGAGGTTCTCCTGGACGGCGGCTTTGACGGCAAATCCGCCGATGCTGCAGACCTCGGCATAGACCTTGGGCACGTTCTGGCCGATGATGACCTGATACTGCCCGCCGGAACGGACTACGCCCAGCACGCCTTTGATCTTCTTGACCTCCTCGTCGTTGGGGATGCCCTGATCTTTCAGGGTCAGCCGCAGCCGGGTCATGCAGTGGGTCACGTTGGTAACATTGTCCTTGCCGCCGACGGCTTCCAGCACGTTTTTCGCGATTTCTTGATTGCTCGCCATGTCGATCTCTCCTTCTCAATTTGATTTTATGTTGTGGAGTCATCCGGCTCCCAGGTCACAAAAAATGACCTCCCACACAGGGGCGCAAAGCGTCCCCATGTTGAAGGTCAAGCCCCCGTCGGTGCGGGGTAACAAATCCTTTTGATCCGCTATTCAATTTCTCCGCTGCACACCCGGTTGATGTGCATGATGAGATAGAGCTGTTCTTCTTTGTTCAGCGGGGCGGACAGATCCCGTTCATAATACTCGCTGATCTTATCCACACAGGCGGCCACGTCTTGGTACTCCTCCCGCGTAGCCTCATAGAGAAGCAGGTTGCTGCTGTCGATGTGCTTATCCTCCATCAACCGTTTCAGCAGGTACTTCAGATGTGTGGCAAAGCGGGCGTAATTGAAGGTGTCCCGCCGGACGCGAAGATTCATCTCCCACTCGATGATCTGGGTGGTCTGCTCCAGAATCTCCTCGTAACGTTGCTCCAGCGCAGCGCTGGCCTGGGCCTGTGGCGTAGTGGTGTTGGCACGGGCATTGATGAAGTGCATGGCCACACCTTGAATCTCCCCGGAAGGAAGCTTGAGCCTAAACTCCCGCTCCATGGCAGAGATAATGCGCCGACCGATCTTGATCTCCAGCGGATAACTGGTCTCCAGCTCGTAAATGGAGGGCATAGGGACGTAGATGCCCCGCTTCACCCGCTCCATTGCGAAAGCCAAATGATCCGCCAAAGTCAGCACCAAATTGGAGTTGGTCTCATAGGGCAGGTGATCCTGTATCTCCAGCATCTGTCGTGCGGTAAAGTCGATCACCTCCGGGTTGATGTCACTGAGAAGAGCTAAATATTGCTCATTGACATCGTAGAAGGTCCGCTCGATTTTGTTGAGAGGGATCTCCTGGGGCGGCTTGACGAACCCAACGCCCTTTCCGAACACGATGACCTCCTGGCCCCGGCTGTCCGCACAGAGGGAAACATTATTGTTGATATTTCGTATCACAACCAATGGACGTTCCCCCTCGGCCAACAATAAAAAAGCCGAAGCACTTTTGCACACAAAAACACAAGGAAATAGAGAACCTGTGTCTTCACGGAAAAGCCTCCGGAGAGTAACAAACCGTTATTACAAACTCAATTATATAAAAAGTGCGCAGAAAATCAAGAGGGAATAATCGCCAAAATACTTCATCCTGGCTTGTGCAATATCGCCATATTGTTTTTGCTCTGGCAACAGCTATAATATAAATTGAAAGGGCAAACGAGGAAAGCAGTTTGTGTATCAAATATATACTGGCTTAAAGAGCGAAAGGAAATCAACATGATGAAACGGATACTCTTTTTTGATATTGATGGAACGCTTGCCATTCCAGGGCAGGAACCCAGTAAGGAAACGGTTGACGCCATTCGTGCTGCCCGCGCAAATGGCCATAAGGCAATCCTTTGTACTGGCCGGACAGAGCATAATGTGCCCGATTCCGTGCGGAAGATTGGGTTTGACGGCGGGATATACAGCGCGGGCGGCCGGATAATCGTGGACGGGAAAACCATTTCAAACCGCGCAATGCCACGGGACATGGTGGAAATGATTGTTTCAGCTTTGCAGAAAGAGCAATCAACATTCACTCTCGAATGCCTGAATAAGAATTATGTTGGCGGCGCAGATTTGCGGATGCTTGAATCGTTAGATGTAACTAACAGCAACAGTGAATTACAGCGCATGTTGGCCGGCTTTGATCAAAGCCCTTTTGCGGAATATGACAATGAACCCGTTTACAAAGTCAGCTTTTTGGCTACGTCACGGGAACAGATCGACCGAATAGCGGGCAGCCTTGATGATAGGGTTAAAGTTGTTACATTTGACAATCTGAGGTCTGACTTTCCTCTACTCGCCGGTGAGGTATCCGATAAACATATCCACAAGGGGATGGCATTGCAGTGTGTCTGCGACTGTTTCGGCGTATCCTCTGAATTAAGCGTTGCGTTTGGAGACAGCATGAACGACGAGGAAATGCTTCTGACCGCTGGCATTGGTGTCGCGATGGGCAATTCTGTGGAACAGGTAAAAGCGCTGGCGAATCAGGTTTGTGAAAGCTGCGCAGACAACGGGGTTGCGAAAACGCTGATTAGACTGGGTTTGACCGATTCCGTTCCTCCCCGCTCGGCAGCTGCGGCATCATCATAATATCATAGACGTTAGCCGCTGTAGTCCTCATCATATATACAGTCCAGTGCCTTTGTCAATGCCGAGTACACTTTATAACTGAAGTGCCAATCATTGTCCGCTTAGACTGTGAGCATCCATTTACCGAACATAAAAGGGCAGCAACCGCAGGGGGATGGTTGCTGCCCTTTACGATGTGCTCTAAATGGATGCTTGGTTGTTGCCCTTATGCGGGGTAGCCCATTCCTGTCGGCGGCCTTTTATTTTCCTGCATTTTTCTTTTTGCGGTTAGGAAAATAGTCCTCCATCCACTGCGTGTACTCCTCCACCGTGAGCTTCCCGGCCTCGCATTCATCCCGCAGATGAATGGCCTCATACCGCCACTGCTTGAACTCATCCTCCTTAATCTGCCGCACCTTTTTCCGGGCGGCGTAGCGGCGGTAGTATCGGTCGTATACGCCAAAGGCAGGACGGTCAGCGGCCTTTTCTTTGAAGTTTTCCTGCGCCGCCAACTCTCTGCAGGTTCGGTTGCACCATTCCTCCACGCGGTCGCAATACCGTGGGTTGAAGTTCCCCTTCATGATGAAATATCTCCCGCACCGTTGGCATTTGCGGAACCGCACATCGCTCTCCAGCAGCTTGGTGAATTCCAGTTCCAGGATCTGATCCGGGCGGCTGAACTCATAGCCCACCCGGAGGTAGCGCGGGATCGTGAGCAGCATACTTACCTTCTGCGGGTCGGCGTGGTAATGTTCCGCAAACTCGATCAGCTCATCGGTGATTGGAAACTGTCTCTGCAGCCGCTGGCACACATCGTCTAATGACATCCCGTAGGGCATGGTCTTCCCAACCGTCATCATCCGAGAGAACAAAAGGCTCTCCGTCCGTTCAAAGCTGGTGGAAAGTCCGTGGAGCTGCCGGCAGAGATGGAACCGTTCCGCAGGACAGCGCTCTCCCAGCAGGTCGGGGTGGAACGTCTCGTCGAAGCAGAATTCCAGCAGCTCCAAATATTCCTTCTGCAATTCGCAGAGGTACGCGTAATAGTGTTCTACGGCTTTGTGCCGGTCAGCACCTTCGGTAAAAACAGGCGGGCACGCCATGGTGTACAGGGACTGGATCATGATCTCTTTGATAAGCGGCAGTGTGTTCTGGTAGCGGTAGTACTGTTCCACGATCTCCTGCGTCTGATCATAGACCTTCTCCGTGCTGGGACTGGATTCAGTTTCTCTGCCGTATGCGGCATCCAACCATCGGATATAATCCAAAACCATTTGGGTGGGCGAGTCGAAGTCCGCATAGATAAAATCCAGCAGGCCCTCGCCATATTTCAAATGGACGTCTGTTCCGCTGAGCACGTTGTTCATCGGAACGTTCCGCGGGGCTATGCCAAACGTCTTCGTAAGCTGGTCGCTCTTGATGAGATCCTCATATGGGAAGTAGCTGACGCGGTAGCGCTTGTCCAGCCGTGATACGTCCTCCTCATTGTCCCGCCAGTCCTCCTCTGTACCGTCCTCATCCAGCCCGAGAAATTCCTCTCCGCCCCGTTCCTCCTGCGCCGATTCATACTCCTCAATAAGCTCGTCCATCCAGAGACTTTCTTTTTTACCGTCCACCTGGATGTCCAGCGTCCTGCACTCCGGGTCGAACCTGGCGCGGTTGTTGAAGTACTCGAAGTCGATGAATTCATTTCCCCGGCGGCGGAGCTGATACCGCTCCTGCTCAGTCGGCACATACTCCGAATAGTCTTTCTGCATCCCATCCACCCCTCTGTTTTAGAGAATGCAAATCGCCCGAAAAATCTACGATTTGCATCACTTCAAAGAACATTCTACAAATCTATTGTCAAGCTGTCAAGAGTCTGTTAGAATCGGGAAAACTGAAAGGGGGGCGATTGGAGTGAAAACCTCAAACTACAAAAGCTATGACGAGCTGCCGCTGTTCCTCAACGCGGAGTTGGTGTCGAAGGTACTGGGCGTGTCGCCGTCCAGCGGGTACGAGCTCATGCATGAGGCGGACTTCCCTGTACTCAAAGTTGGTAGCCGGATGGTGGTACCCAAGGAGAAATTCATTGAGTGGGTGGAGCGGAATACGAAGGGGAGTGGGAGCGATTGAAAGCACATTGGAGTTACGATCCTGACCACAATTCTTTCCATCTGCCCCATGAAGTTTTCGAACTCGGTCTGGAGCAGGGCGCACTGCTGGTGTATGTCTATCTGGTGTATCACAAGAGTCTGAAACACAGCCCAAGCGCATTGAGCTGCGCCATCGTCAGCAAAGCGGTTGGCCTGTGCGAGAAAACAGTGCGGCGGCATCTGCGCACATTGGTAAATCAAGGGATCATTCAAGCAGCAGATTGCAGCAGAGACTTTTCCTACTCGCTGTGTCCCATCTGGGATAAGGTGCATGAGCATCGCAGCAGGGATCTGCTTTCAGAGTGCGAAGGAGGCCGGTCAGCATGAAGCGGACGTGGCTCACCGGCGAGGTGTTCAACGCCGTGTTCCCTCTGCCCAATGAGGTGTTCCAGCTCGGCCTCAAGACCGGCGACCTGCTGGTGTACATTTACCTCCAGTATCAAAAAGGTGCGCGCAGTGGTCAGTGCTGGCCAAGCTACGCTACCATCGGTAAGGTGGTGGGGATGAGCAGAAAAACCGTACAAAAGCACATCGGCGCATTGGTGGACAAAGGGCTCATCCAGACTGAGGAAACCACCATCC
>JAAVHT010000065.1 GCA_014799565.1 Clostridiales bacterium | reverse complement strand
GAAATTAATTTTATTGAGCATTATCGTTTTGTTTTAAGGATTTTACGATGTTTTCGAGAGAACCGTAACGCTTGATAATACCGATAGAATCAGCGTGAGACTTTTTCGGTATTGCAATCAATGAGTCAAGTTCATGCTTGAGGAGCTGACCCTTTGAGGTCATTTCAAGCACGGCTGTACGGTGCTTGTCCTTATTTGCCTGAATGGTGCGGAAACCATTGAATACCGGCTCTACATTAGCGATCATATTTACATCTGGCTCTTTTATCTCAGCCCTCAGGCCGGCAACCATAACATCACATACGAGTATCATCATAAGTGATACCACCACATACCCAAAAGTACGCTTGGGATGCTGAGTGGCCCATCGGTTTGCAAGTCGTATTCTTGCACCGATTTTATACCGTGTGCCGACTGCACTGACTTTGGGCTGTAACCACGACTTTATCTGATTGGAAGTTCTGAGACGGCTGTCAGCGATAGTTTTCTTTAGACTTTTCATGTCTTATCGTTTAATAGTCAAGGTCTTTGTTTTCGATAGTTCGCCAACCGGTTATCATAAGTCCATGCGGATTATTCTGAGTACGAGGCACGGATTCAATATATCCGGTTGTCACCATAGAGCGTTTCAGATCACGTGTCCGTCGTTTGATTAGCTGGGTGCCGTAGTATGTGAACTTATGCTCATGCTCATCAAAATTGATAGAATCGCACATTATGGTACAGACAGCCGATGATGAAATTATGTCGGAGTAAAAGCCGTTCTCATCAAGAGCCTGCTTCTGTTTCAAAGCTGTTCCATCAGCCATATACATAGCCTTGCCGACAGTCCACTTTATGTAGTCGTTATCGGGAGGGAGATTGAAGAAATACTGGTGGAACAGTTGAATATGTGCCCGGGCTTCCATAAGAAAGTTGGCTTCAAGACGAGCGCGGTCAGCGAGGAAAGGAATATCACCGTCAAGCACATATATCTGCTGACGTTCCTCACTGACCATCGAGAGGCATCGCCAGACGGTGAACCCGCAAATGAGGGCGCAGCCGCCAACAGCGGCAAGCACCGTCATCATTGCAAGTCTTGTCTTTTGTTCTAAAGATTGAATTAGCATATTGATTTGTGAAAGATTGGTTTACATTACAGCTTTGATAGGAGCGGTGGCAACTGATGCGCCTGTCTGTGCAACGCCCATTGCGAATGCACCTGCCGGAGCTGCCGCGCCACTGCTCACACCACCGGGAATGAGCCAAGATGATACTTCAGGAACGAAGCGCACGATATAGGCACCCACGAGCATCCCCATAGCGTACATACAGTTTGAGCCGATACCCTGAAGACCAAGTGCTCCAATCTGTGACCATGAGTTTACAGAACCGGTCAGCAAATGCTGATAAGCGGTCATATCCTGCTGGAGATTGTAAAGGAGAATGAAGTCAATGTAATAAAGACACATATAGGTCACGAAGCCCCATAACGTAAGGGAGAGATACTTCGACATCCATTGACTCCATGCGGAGTTCCATGGTGGAGCAAGGGATAGAGCGAACATTATCGGGCAGAATATCATCATTATGGCGAGGAATATCCTCTGAGCCACAAGTATGCCGTAATATGACATCTGAAAGACCAACTCACCGACAAACCGGATTACATCGTTAATCCATTCGCTGACCTTTGTTTCTGCGGCAACTGCGGCTCGTTGAGCATAGTTGTTGATAGTCGTACCGAGATTCTCGACATTATAGATGAGCTTATCCCACCAGTTTGCGTCTTCACCGATAGCAGCAACCTGTTGTGCGGTTGCGATTGAGTCCTGAACAGCACGGAGACGTTCAAGATATTCGCCCTGTTTCTGTGCCACTTTCAGCTCAAAGGCGGCAACTTCCTTGTTTTTAGCCTGAGCCATTGCTTTGGTAGCGGCTTCAAGCCCTTTGCCGGGAGTCTGCAAAGCCGAACAGATCCATGACGAAGAGGATATACAGATAGAGATACCGATGATACGGAGTAATTTCATAACATCCATACCTCGACGCCCGAGCATCATCATCCAGCACTCGTATGAGCCAACGCACAGGGCAAGGCATAGACCGATAATTCGGGCAAGACCTACGGCATCCCCCAGTACCGCGACATTCGGGAACGTTTCCATTGCCACGAGCAACTTATCAAGGCTGTCGTCAATGGCCGGAAGTCCCATTGTGCATAGTATGCTTAATAAAGTCATTGTAAAAAATGTAAGTTTATGATTGGTAAATTAGTAATGAGTAGCTGCCACGGCACATAGCCTTGCGGTTCGACTTACGAGTTCGCCCATTCGTTTCTTTACATCCTCGTAGGCTTGCTGTCGCTTGGCATTTTCAAGCTCATAGCCGACACCTGTCTTATGGATGTATGCAATATCGGCACAAAGAACCTCATTGACTCTGGAGATTTCATCCACCTGATACTGGAGTTTACCGTCACTCTTATGAAGGCAATAGAGCAGACCATCTGAGATACAATTCTGCATTCTATTGAACTCATCCTTGTATGTTGCATAAGTCAAATCAACCGTGCGGTCAGCCTCGCGTAGCAACTCCTCTTTGTAAAGTTCCTCGACATAGGCGCGCTCCTTCTCAACCTGAGTGAGCTTCTGACGCTGAGTTTCCTCGGCTGTAACTCGAACAGGCATAATGCGTTTGATATTCGATTTTTCCTCTTTGAATCTCACGCGATAGCCGGATTTGATACCGGCCCACTTCCAGTACATTTCTGCTCCGGAGTAATTCTGATGGAGAAAATAATAGTACCAGTCGGGAGCAAAGTCCCAAGGTCCATTCTCCATTGAAGTCCATTGCTTTTCTTTTTGGTCGTCATGGATAGAAGGTGTCTTTTTAGCGTTGGCTATGATTGGTATTGCAAATAGAGCCATACTACATATTATGGTAGTGAAGTGTCTAATTTTCATATCCTTTGTTCCATTTATTGATTACAACTTTTACTATCTCATCTTTTACATCTGAGGTTAGGATTTCCCAGATATAATCAGGCTTCCAACCACAATCAGTTATCAGGTAACAGTATAGATTAGCGTTGTCGATAATGTATCTGGCACGGTCAATGGATGTTTTCAGAGTCAGTACAAGATTGAGCTTTTCATCCATCGAAGCTTTCATCACATTGATACCCGAAGCAGCGACAGAGGCATAGAGTGAGTAGCAATGCTTTATCTCCCGTGATATTGCCACGTTTGCCTCTGTGTAATACCATGCCACAAAAGGCTTCTTCAAGACGTTCTGATAGGTATTCTGTGTGAAATTGGAATACTCTTTGCCAAGCAGATAGAGGGCGTTGGCGGTGGAAGATATGGCACCGGCGAGTACAACGTAAGAATATGCGTTGTTAAGTTTGGTATCGAGAGTGGTTCTGACATCGTTGAATTTTTGTGCTCCTTTAGTGACAAGGGACTGTTCGCCGAAACTGGTGGCCACACGTTGAAGTGCTGCATCTTCGTCCTTCTTCACGCACTTATGAAGTGCCATAAGAGCCTCAAAAGTCGGCAGGTCTTTCGGCAGGTCGAAAGCCATACAAGGCAAAGACCACATCAATAGAGAAATAATTGCGACTCGTGCTTTCATTTGCCCCAGTTGAATTGGTCTGTATATTTCTTAATTAAATCATCCGATATAACCCACTTGTCAAACTTGGTTGCTACAAGTCCGTTCCATGACAATACAAGACCATTGACCTGATTTTTAGCGACCATAATGTTTGCCCAGCCCTCCGGGTCGATTGCAAAGAAAAGGTCATTCATCGTGGCATACTGAGCCATAGCCATCATTCCCTGAATCTTATAGCGGATGCTCATAAGGTCGGAATAGATGCGGTTGGCGAGAGTCAGTCGCTCGTAACGGTCAAGAAGATTATATCCGTCAGATTTCTTTTCTGAAGTTGCCTGTCCTTTGAGCGGATTGTCAATCTTAACGTTATTGACAATATTCACAAAGTCACCGACAAGCTGCTGCGTCTGTGCAACAACATTACCAAGTTCATTCAAGCAAAGTAACTTATTCTGAAACTTAGCTTTGTTTACAACCTTGATAAGTTCCGGCACATCCTTGATGATGTCAAGGGCGCAACTTCCGATTTCTACATAATATCGGCTTTCAGTTCCGAAGCCGGAGACATTCTCCATCGTTACCTTGTAAAGTTCCTTGATAGTAGCCATACTGACGGTGTACTGTTCCAGCTTGTTTTGTTTGGAAGCAATGGAATCGAGCCGTTTGTTATGCTCGCCCTCGATTGCCTTTTGTGTTGTCATATTGGTCGTGACCGCTTTGATGCAGTACGGATCCATTACGACACGATATTGAGCGACCGCTCCAAGAGCAGTAACCAAACATAATAAGTATAGAAGTGAGCGAAGTCTTACCATAGTTCCATTACTTTCTGTTTTTTGTTGACTTTTACAGCAAAATCGAGATACTTACCGATTCCGGCTTTCTTGCGGTCACTCTCAATGTGAGTGATAGCTTCCTGCATTGAGCCGTAATGACGGAGATAAATTTTCAGAGCCTCCTTTTCGGAGCGTTCCGTGGTGTATGCCCAGTAACATTCAGGCGGTTCTTCGACTCCAAACACATCCGAGTTCTGACCGCGACAAATCCATACCTCCTTGAAGTAGTTGCGGTTGTCGTGATTATTGAGGGCATTGACCGTGAAGATCTGCTGACGCTGAATGGGAGTCAGACCGAGAATGGCTGCAATGTCTTCGTATCTGTCCTTAAACTTGGTCTGGTCAAGAAGTATCTTGATGTCAGAGTTATTGATGATAGCTTCCTTGACAATGGGAGAGTCAATCACGTCGTTAAGCTCCTGAGTTACGACTCCGGCAATACCGTGGAACTTGCGGACTGTCTTATAAAGATACTTGATATACTCAGCCATAGTAGGCGATGCGATTGCCTTCCAAGCCTCCTCGATTATCAGAGCCTTACGTCCTTTCTTGATACGCATTTTCTGTAAGAACACGTCCATGATGATCAGCACGACAATCGGGAAGAGAACCGGGTCATCCTTGATTTTATCAATCTCAAAGACAATGAATTTCTCATCAAAGAGATTGATGTCAAGGTCGGAATTGAGTGTATGCTCCAGCTCACCACCACGGTAGAACTGTTTGAGAATAGCGGCAAAATCTCGTATATCAAAACTTACCTTTTCAAGAGAAGTAATCTGAGGAATACGCTCTAAGGCAAACTCATAGTAGGAGTTGAAGGAAAGCTCCGACACTTTCAGTCGGCGTTTCTGTTCCTCCATGTGGTCTATCTGCTTGTCAATCTTGATAAGCATTGAGTTTTCGTGGAGTTCTTTCTTATAGCGTTCAAGCTGATGAGCTGCCTTCTCCTTTTCAGCAGGAGTGGTCGCGCCATCAGTCAGCATAGCACGGAAGGCACGACACTGGCGCAGTATCTTATTACGTCGCTCCTCGGCAGGAATAATCAGAGCGTGTGCTTCAATCTTCGGAGGCTCACGATTGATTTGTTCCTCGATGTCCTCCATATCGTGAGCATACGCCTCGTAATCATCCTCCATTTTATATGCCACAAGAAGTTCCTGACGGAGATTATCACGCTCCAAATCAGTGAATTTTTCAAAGGGGTGAAAATAGGCATCGTAATACTCTACGATGGTTTGATTAACAAGCATATCCTCAATCTTCGATGGTGCTTCATTCCCTTTGAAAATCAGGAATATCAAAGATTTGAGAAAGTTCTTTTTCTCACCGAAGTTCAGGTCATACTCCTCTCGTGTCACCTTAAACGGGTTCATTGAGATTGGCTTCTCCTTAGAGTAGCTGATGTAAGTACCTCCAAAATAACCACAAATACCCTCGTAAGAGTCGCCGGTATCGACCATAACCACGTCAGTATTCTGTTCAAGCAACTGACGCACAACGCTATTCATATGAAAGCCCTTACTATGCTGATTATCAGTATAGATTTATAGAAAAGAATACAGGAAAGGTACAGATTTTGAAAGAATAAGGCAAAAAAGTGTTCCCTTACGTAAGTTTTGTGTTTTCAGGCACTTAGAAGTATATAGGTTAAATTAGGTATTTCTACTTAAACTATATTTATGAATTAACTTTATTCTATTTATATTTACAATATTTAACGTAGTGAAATAGGGCGATTTTAGGTGCTCAATAGGCTGTAGAGCCGATTTAGGCTCTTGTCAACATCGGAAATCGGGTCGAGGGGTTTCCCCTTGCAAGGGTGTTTAATGTCCGACAATCGCATTGCGAATGTCGGACAAAAACACATCTTGCAATAGTACATAAAAAATCCTCGAATTATTTTAATCCGAGGACTTTTTACCTTATATGATATTTTATTTCTTTTCCCAACAACCTATAATTTCGCCATAATATATTGTATGAGGCTTAACTCCGTCAAACACTCGATTGTTGTAGGTCTCGATCAGAGTGTCGGAGAATTTGTTGCGGTCAAGGTCGTGGGAATATATCTTCTTACATTCCAGAATCAGGCGTGACTGAGGAAATACCGGGGTTCCATTTTCTGTAAATTCTACTTCAAGCCCTGTTGCGGCTATCTTATCGCCATCTCGTCCGGAATGAGAACCGATATATGCCTCAATCTTCTTAAACTCCTGAGGAAAGATGTTGATTGAGAATGTATCGTGACTTTCAAGATACTTGTGGGTATATCGGTTGGGGCTGACGAAGATGATTGCGATAGGTTTCTGCTGTCCCCATGAAGCACCCAACGCACCCCATGATACAGTCATTTCATTGAAGTCATCAGGACTGCCGGCTGCTATTACAGCCCAGTCCTTGTGGAACATCTCAATCGGGTTGTCCTTTATTTCTGAAGGCTTGATTGCTTCAAGCGAATGTCTGGTCAAATCCATAATACTGTTATCCGTTTATAATTTGGTTGAATGTATCTACTACGTATTTTGCTATCTGGGAATCCTGATCACCGATGCCACCACCAACACCGATACCACCAACACACTCTTTACCGACCATTAGAGGGAAACCACCTGAAACCGGGGTAAAATTATGGTCAATAGTAGTATAATCCATTAGTGGCTGACCCATGCCTGCAAGTTTGGCAAAGACTTCTGACGGGGTGCCGGATATTGCAGCCGTGTAAGCCTTCGCAGGGGTTAACTTCACACTCATTATCTGGGCATTACCGAAACGGCGGAAAAGACGCATAACCCCGTCCGGATCAAAAATTGAGAAACAAACCTGAATGCCCATCTCCTCGCTTTTTTGCCGGGCGGCTGCTGCGAGTTTATCGCACACATCATCACTTAGATGACTGAAAGAGTTTTCTATATAGTTATTCATGATAGGGTTCCTTTATTTCGTCATAACTTCATTAGAGGTAACACATGCTATTCCCATGTTCTGAAGATCGTATATGTTTGCCTGTGCCACATCCTCGGAAGCGGCGGAACAACAGTCGGTAACTACGATTGTGTTATAATCGAGACTCATGGAATCCACCGCTGTAGAACGTATGCAATTCGGGTACTGTGTGCCGGTAAGATATACATTCTTAGTTCCGAGACCACGCAATATGATGTCAAGATCAGTTGCGAAGAATGCACTGAAACGCTGTTTCGTTACAGTGTAGTCTCCCGATTGTGGTGCAATCTCGTCAGGAATGGCAGCCCCTTTGGTTCCTGCTATGCAGAAAGGATGTCCCTCCTCAAAAAAGTGGCGTCGGAACAGTTCGGCATCAACGCCTGATGGACGATGAATACGATAGACATATATCACAGCCCAGTCGTTGGCACGACCGAAGTCAAGAAATTTCTTTATTGACGGTAATGTTTCGTATGCTCCTGCAACCTTCATAGGAGAATCAGGAAGAACGAAATCATTCTCCATATCAATAACTAATATTACGTTTTCGGCATGAGTGAGCATACCGTCTATTTTCTTGTTTTTTGTAGTCATATTTAGAAATTTATTATTTATTATGAAACGAACAAACAACAAGAATGGTTCAACAAATTAAGATTCGATGAGTATGTATTTTATTCAAAAGTGATTAATATTTCATTGCCAATTAGGGCAATCTTTTATTAAATTGTAGTGAACTCAATAAGCACTGAGATTGTTTTTATATATAAAGATATAAACAAGAAAAATATATGAAGAAAGTATTTATAATCAATGGAGTAGAGCCTTATTCTTGGGCACCTGGGCGACTCAATGCAACATTGATTGACATTGCACGCGAATATTTTGAGAACAATGGGTGCGAGGTTAATGTAACCAAAGTATGCGAGGAATATGATATTCAGGCTGAGGTTGACAAAATAGCAGAAGCTGATCTGGTGATACTCCAGTTTCCTCTCGAATGGTTTAACGTGAAAAAAAAAAAAAAAAAGTATTTCGATACGGTTTTGATTGCCGGACAGGGAAAACATGCTCATTCAGATGGCCGTCACCACAACAATCCCAAGGAAGGATATGGTACGGGAGGTCTCCTTACAGGTAAGTATATGCTGTCAGTAACACAAAATGCCCCGATTGAGGCTTTCGGAAATCTCAGCGAGACCTTCTTCAACGGTATTACTCCGGACCAGATGCTCACACCTATTCATCTTACAT
>JAAVHT010000064.1 GCA_014799565.1 Clostridiales bacterium | reverse complement strand
TCGCCGATGATCTTGATGGAGTTCTTGTTGGCGCCCACGGTGCCGTCGCCGCCCAGACCCCAGAACTTGACCTCGATGGTGCCCTCGGCCGCGGTGTTGGGGGAGGGCTTCTCCTCCAGAGACATATTGGTGACATCGTCCACGATGCCGATGGTGAACTGGCGCTTGGGCTCAGCCTTGGTCAGCTCCTCGTACACAGCGAACACGCTGGCGGGGGGAGTGTCCTTGGAGCCCAGGCCGTAACGGCCGCCGATGACGGAGATGTCGGTGCGGCCCGCGTTGGCCAGAGCGGTGACCACGTCCAGGTAGAGGGGCTCGCCCTGGGCGCCGGGCTCCTTGGTGCGATCCAGCACGGCGATCTGCTTGCAGGTGGCGGGGATGGCGGCCAGCAGCTTGTCGGCGCGGAACGGACGGTACAGACGAACCTTGATCAGGCCCACCTTCTCGCCGTGGGCGTTCAGGTAGTCGATGACTTCCTCGGCCACGTCGCAGATGGAGCCCATGGCGATGATGACGCGGTCAGCGTCCTCAGCGCCGTAGTAGTTGAACAGCTGGTAGTTGGTGCCCAGCTTCTCGTTGACCTTGCCCATGTACTTCTCGACGATCTCGGGGACGGCGTCGTAGTACTTGTTGCAGGCCTCGCGGTGCTGGAAGAAGATGTCGCCGTTCTCGTGGGAGCCGCGCATGATGGGATGCTCGGGGTTCAGGGCCCGGGCGCGGAAATCCTCGATGGACTTCCAGTCCACCATCTCAGCCAGATCGTCATAATCCCAGATGGCGACCTTCTGGATCTCGTGAGAGGTGCGGAAGCCGTCGAAGAAGTTCAGGAAGGGCACGCGGCCCTCGATGGCGGCCAGATGGGCGACGGCGGCCAGATCCATGACCTCCTGGACGTTGCCCTCAGCCAGCATGGCGAAGCCGGTCTGGCGGCAGGCCATGACGTCGGAGTGGTCGCCGAAGATGTTCAGCGCGTGGCTGGCCACGGTACGGGCAGACACGTGGAACACGCAGGGGAGCAGCTCGCCGGCGATCTTGTACATATTGGGGATCATCAGCAGCAGGCCCTGGGATGCGGTGTAGGTGGTGGTCAGGGCGCCGGCGGCCAGGGAGCCGTGGACGGTGCCGGCGGCGCCGGCCTCGGACTGCATCTCGATGACCTTGACGGGCTGGCCGAAGATGTTCTTGCGGCCGGCAGCGGCCCACTGGTCAACGTTGTCCGCCATGGGGCTGGACGGCGTGATGGGATAGATGCCCGCCACTTCGGTGAATGCGTAGGACACATGGGCGGCGGCGGTGTTGCCGTCCATGGTCTTGAACTTGCGTGCCATAGGCGTTTTCCTCCTTTTTCATATGAGAACGTCCCTCATACGGTTTCGTTCCGTTTCGCATTGTTAAGCTTATCACATTCCCGCCGATTTTGCAATTGGAAAAGCTCATTTTTTCGGTAAAGTTTCTGGACAATATGGATTCCTTCCTCCGCCGCTTTCCCCCCGGCGCCCACCTGGGCGCCTTTTCCTTCCGCCGGAGGGCCGCAGGCCTTGCGAACAGCGCCAAATCGTGGTAAAGTATTGGAAAACAGCGGAAAAGAGGTGGCTTCCTGTGGTTTGCAATGTGACCTCCCTGGGGCTGAGCGGGGTAGCAGGCTATCCCGTCACCGCCGAGTGCGCCCTGTCCAGCGGCCTGCCCGCCTTCGACGTGGTGGGCCTGCCCGACGCCGCCGTGAAGGAGGCTCGGGAGCGGGTGCGCTCCGCCATCAAGTCTGCCGGCTTCGACTTCCCCGTCTCCCGCATCACGGTGAATCTGGCCCCCGCCGGACAGCGCAAGGCGGGCACCGTGTACGACCTGCCCATTCTGGTGGGCATCCTGGCCGCCGGGGGACAGCTCTCCCTAAAAGCAGAAAAGGATTCCGCTTTCATCGGCGAGCTGTCCCTGGACGGGCGGCTTCGCCCGGTGCCCGGGGTGCTGCCCATGGCGCTGGCGGCAAAGCGGGCGGGGATCACCCGGCTGTTCGTCCCCGCCGACAACGCCCCCGAGGCCACCCTGGCCGACGGGTTGGAGGTCATCCCCGTCCCCACGGTGCGGGAGCTGGCGGAGCATCTCTCCGGGGAAGCGCCCATCTCCCCCGCCCCCGTGTGGCAGCAGGAGCTTGCCCCCGTCCAGGGCTCGGATTTCAGCGAGGTGAAGGGCCAGGAGCACACCAAGCGGGCACTGGAGGTGGCCGCCGCAGGGGGCCACCATGTGCTTATGTCGGGCAGTCCCGGCTCGGGCAAGTCCATGATGGCCAAGCGCCTGCCCTCCATCCTCCCCGACCTGACGAGGGCAGAGGCCCTGGCCTGCACGGAGATCTACTCCGTCATGGGGCTCACCACCCGGGAGCACCCCATGGTGCGCCGCCGCCCCTTCCGCGCCCCCCATCACACCATCTCCGCCGCCGGCATGACTGGGGGCGGCCCCAACCCCCGACCCGGGGAGATCTCCCTGGCCCACAACGGGGTGCTGTTCCTGGACGAGCTGCCCGAGTTCCACTCCGATGTGCTGGAGGTGCTGCGCCAGCCCCTGGAGGACGGGCAGACCCAGATCTCCCGTGTGTCCGGCTCAGTGACCTACCCCAGCCGGTTCATGCTGGTGTGCGCCATGAACCCCTGCAAATGCGGCTGGTACGGCCATCCCTCCGGGCGGTGTACCTGCACGGAGCAGGCAGTGCGGCGGTATCTGTCCCGGCTGTCGGGGCCCATGCTGGATCGCATCGACATCTGCGTGGACGTGCCCTCCCTGGACTACGACGAGCTGTCCGGAGCCTCCGCCCCGGCGGAGAGTTCGGAGGCCATCCGGGCGCGGGTGAACGCCGCCCGGGCCATCCAGACCGCCCGGTTTGGGCCTGACGGCCCCGCCTGCAACGCCCAGATGGGCCCAAAGGAGCTGCGTACTTACTGTAAATTAGACGAGAGCTGCCAGCAGCTCATCCGGGGGGCCTACGACCGGCTGGGCCTTACTGCCCGTGGCTATGACCGCATTTTGCGGGTGGCCCGCACCATCGCCGACCTGGACGGGGCGGAGGATATCGCCGTCCACCATCTGGCGGAGGCGTTACAGTACCGCCCGCCGGAGCATTTAAGGACATAACGGGGCCCCCACAAAGCCGCCCTTCAGGCTTTGTGGGGAGAGGAGCCGCAGCGTAATGAGCGAACTTTCGCCGAAGGCGGAAGTGAGGGATATGGAGCTTGCGGCGACGAAATACCGGCCCCCGGAGCATTTGAGGGCATAAAAAATCCCCCTGCCGCATGGGCAGGGGGACTTTTTCTCGCTTGTCTCAGGCTGCGGTGGACGCGCCGGGCAGCAGGCACAGCACCAGAGTGAGGATCATGAACACAATGGCCACCCACTTGGTCATCTTGGCCAGACGGGCATCGGCGGACTTGGCCTTGTTCTTGGACAGGAAGGTGTCCGCGCCGCCGGCGATGGCGCCGGACAGGCCGGCGCTCTTGCCGGACTGGAGCATGACCACGGCGATCAGGCCCAGGGCCACGATAAAGTAGATAATGGACAGCACGATCTGGGGAACCGTCATTTGACTCAAATCCTTTCGGTAATAGCTTCGATTCAGCGGGCTTGGCCCGCACAGGTAACAAGTATGATACCACAGGCCGTCCCGGATTGCAAGCTCTTTTTTTGCGGCCCGGTTTTACTTATGGTAGAGCTGGCTGCCCTGGTAGCGGGGGGTGCAGGTCAGACGCAGGCCCAGCTTGGAGTAGGTCCCGCTGTCGGCGGCGGTGAGGATGACGGACGAGTGGGCCTCGCAGTCCCGCAGCTTGTCCAGGCTGTCCAGCGCCTGGGCCGCCAGGGGCACCGTGGCGGTGGAGATGGCCAGGGCGATCAAAACCTCGTCGCTGTGCAGGCGGGGGTTGCGGCTGCCCAGGTGATCCACCTTCAGCGCCTGGATGGGCTCGATGGCCTCCCGGGCGATGAGGTGTTCCTTCTGGTCGATGCCCGCCAGGGCCTTCAGGGCGTTGAGCAGGGCCGCGGCGGCCGCCCCCATCAGCTCGGAGGTGCCCCCTGTGATCACCCGGCCGTCGGACAGCCGGATGGCGGCGGCGGGCTCCCCCGTCTCCTCCTCCCGCCCCTCGGCGGCGGCGATGACAGGGCGCAGCCCGGGGTTCGCCTGGGCCTGCTTCATCAGCAGCTCCAGCTTGTACACGATCTCATCGCTGCCCTGGCCCCGGCGGCGGTCGCACAGGGCCGTGTAGTACCGCCGGATGATCTCCTGCCGGGCGGCGGCGCACACCGCCTCATCGTCCACGATGCAATTGCCCGCCATGTTCACCCCCATGTCGGTGGGCGACTTATAGGGGCTCTCCCCCATGATCTGCTCGAAAATGGCCTGGAGCACCGGGAATACCTCCACGTCCCGGTTGTAGTTCACCGTGGTCTCCCCATAGGCCTGGAGGTGGAAGGGGTCGATCATATTCACGTCGTTGAGATCCGCTGTGGCCGCCTCATAAGCCAGGTTCACCGGGTGTTTTAAGGGCAGATTCCAGATGGGGAAGGTCTCAAACTTTGCGTATCCCGCCCGCTCGCCCCGGACATGATGGTGGTAGAGCTGGGACAGGCAGGTGGCCATCTTCCCCGAGCCGGGGCCGGGGGCGGTGACCACCACCAGGGGCCGGGTGGTCTCGATGTAGTCGCTGCGGCCAAAGCCCTCCTCGGACACGATGCGCCCCACGTCGTGGGGATAGCCGGGGATGGGGTAGTGGAGGTACACCTTCACCCCCAGGTTCTCCAGGCGGCGCTTGAAGGCGTCCGCCGCGGGCTGGGCGGCGTACCGGGTGACGGCCACGCTGCCCACGTACAGCCCCTCCCCCCGGAAGGTGTCGATGAGCCGGAGCACGTCCTCGCCGTAGGTGATGCCCAGATCCCCCCGAACCTTGTTCTGCTCAATGTCATCGGCGTTGATGACCATGACGATCTCCACGCTGTCCCGCAGCTCCAGCAGCATCCGAATCTTGCTGTCCGGGGCAAAGCCGGGCAGCACCCGGGCGGCGTGGTAGTCGTCAAACAGCTTGCCGCCGAATTCCAGGTATAGCTTGCCGCCGAACTGGGCGATGCGCTCCCGGATGTGGGCGGACTGGGTGTCCAGATAGCGCTGATTGTCAAATCCGATCCTGTTTGGCATATGATTTTAAGGCCGCGCTCCCGACACGGCCCTTCCCCCTCTCTGTTTATACACACTCCCCAGATTTTAACACAATTCGACGGCTTGGGCAAGGGGGCAAGAAAAATCTCCTGCGCGCCTGCCGCCGCGCTCCCGCCCTTGACAGCCGCCTGTTGTCCCTGTAAAATAGGAGGACAAAAAACGGAAAGCAAGGGAATGTTATGCAAGAGATCATCCTGCTCAAGCAGGGAGAGATGGTGCTCAAGGGCCTGAACCGCCGGGGCTTTGAGGAAAAAATGATGGGCAACGCCAAGCGGCGGCTGAAAAAATACGGCTCTTTTAAAGTGTATACCCGCCAGTCCACCACCTACGTGGAACCCCTGGACGACGCCTGTGACTTCGAGGGCGCCTGGGAGGCCATGGGCAAGCTGTTCGGCGCGGTGGGCATCTGCCGCGCCCGGGCCTGCCCCAAGGACAAGGACGCCATTGTGGCCTGCGCGGTGGACTACCTGGGGGACAAGCTGCAAGCCGCCCGCTCCTTCAAGGTGGAGTCCAAGCGGGCGGACAAGACCTTCCCCATGACCTCCATCCAGCTCTCCCAGTACGTGGGGGGCGAGCTGCACGACAAATATCCCCACCTGACGGCGGATATGCACCACCCGGAGCTGACCGTCCATGTGGAGGTGCGGGACTTCGACGCCTACATCCACGCCGACCCGGAACCGGGCGCCGGCGGCCTGCCCGTGGGCATGGGCGGACGGGCGCTGTCCCTGCTGTCCGGGGGCATCGACTCCCCGGTGTCCTCCTATATGGTCGCCAAGCGGGGCGTCATTGTGGACATGATCCACTACTACTCCTACCCCTACACCTCCCCGGAGGCCAAGGAGAAGGTGCTGGAGCTGGCCCGCCTGCTGGTGCCCTACACCGGCAAACAGTGCGTCCACGTGGTGCCCTTCACCAAGATCCAGGAGGAGCTGCGCCGCTCCTGCCCCGAGGAGCTGTTCACCATCCTCATGCGGCGGTTCATGATGCGCATTGCCTGCCGGGTGGCGGAGAAAAATGACATCCACGCCCTGGTCACCGGCGAGTCGGTGGGCCAGGTGGCCAGCCAGACCCTGGAGGCCATGGTGTGTACCGACGCGGTATGCACCGTCCCCGTCCTGCGCCCGCTGGTGGGCATGGATAAGGAGGAGATCGTCCGGGTGTCCCGGAAGATCGGCACCTTTGAGACCTCCATCCTACCCTATGAGGACTGCTGCACCGTGTTCACCCCCAAGCACCCCCGCACCAAGCCGAAGCTGGAGGAGCTGGAGGAGGCCGAGAAGGCACTGGACGTTGACGGCCTCGTGGAAGAGGCAGTGGCCAATATCGAGCGGGTCATGCTCGACCTGTAAAAGCCCCCTCACCGCGTCAGTTCCAGCGCCATCCGAAAGCCGGCGCGGAAATGGGCCCCCTCTTCCTTATACTGAAGCAGCTTCTGCTCGTCCAAAAACTCATTCAGAATATTTTCAGACGTTTTATCCAGCGCGGCGCGAAGTCGTGCCTCCTGCTTCCGCGTACAGCGGACACACTCCTCGTACTCATCGTCCAGGGCCAAGAGGGCTTCTACTTCATGATCTTGCGCGTAGGAATAGAGAATTTCCATCAGGGCGGTCATGGAGGTCACTCCTTCATTGTCTAAATTCAAGACTCACCCGTTTCGGGTGAGTACATTATACACACTCGAAAAGGGTGTGCCAAGGGGCAGGCGAAAAATGATGGTTCCATTTCCTAAGCGTTTACAAGAAGCCCGTAAACGAAAAAAGCTGCGGCAGACAGATGTGGCGGAACATTTCGCAATTGCCTATCGCACCTATCAAAATTATGAGGGTGGCCAACGCCGCCCTGATTTTGAGCTGCTGGTCGCTCTGGCGGACTATTTAGAGGTAACGACGGACTATTTGCTAGGGCGGACGGATGAACCGGATTAAGAGGGCGGCGGGTGATCCGTCGCTCAGAGCAACTGCCTTATGCTACGGGGCGCGGGCGGCAGCCGCTCTTCGCTTGTGGATCACCCGCCGCCCCATCCAGGCGCTGGCGGTGGACGGCGCGGCAGATTCCGTGTCCGCAAATGGAGCGGCAGCGAAGATAGGGGTAAATCCATGCGAAAGCACCACGCGCCGGAAGGGTCACCACACTTTTACAAACGGCGTGCCCTTAAAAAAGGGGGTTCTTAGGGGGGACGGGGCCTGTGAGCGAGGGAGCGCCCTTGGCTCCCGAAGCCGAACCGGCCCGTACCCCCTAAGCGTCCTTTTGGTTACTTTTCCCACGAGGGAAAAGTAACCCCCCGGAGGGCTTCCCGCTGGAAGCGGGCCGCCGGAGGCCCCCGCCGGCAGGCAGAAAAAAGTGCCCGCCCCTTTCCAGGGCGGACACTTTCTTTTTATGCCAGCGCCGGCGCGGTGGGCTGGTACGCCTGGCACTCCTCCTCGTCCATGGCGTTCAGCACCTCCCGCAGAAAGGCCGCGCCCCCGGAGCCGCAGTCCAGCTCCACATAGTTCATCCACTGGGGGGACAGTCCCCGCACCAGGGCGGAACCGGAGGGGTAGTCCTCCTCAAACACATCGGCGTCCCACAGCGCGTAGCCCGCTTCCGCCAGCTCCTCCCGGCCCGGTTCGTCCAGATTGGGGGCGCTAACCACCAGCGCGGGATACCGGGCGATGGCGGCCAGCAGCGCCGCCCCTTCCGACCCCTGGGTCAGGCAGTCCTCCGTGTTCTCGCCCGTCAGGAGCAGCCCCACCGTGTGGCCCGCCCCCACCAGGCGGCGAACCAGATCATCCTGTTCTTCCAGCTGCTCCGGCGTGAAGAGGAACAGCGAGCGCAGCTCCCGGCCCTCCACCAGCCGGGCGCACTCCTCCCCCTCGTCCCCGCAGCGGAACGCCATGTACAGCTCCGCCCCGCTGGGGGGCTCGGAGGTCTGCGCTCCGCCGGAGGGGGGCAGCTGGACATTGGCATTTCCAACAGACTCCAGATAGTGGCTCAGACTGCTTGCCAAAAGACTGTCCGCCGCGTCCACAAAGCTCTGGTCACTGAGGATCACGTTGGCGCTGGTCACCCGGATCAGGGTGCCGTATGGGGTTGGCGTCCGGGAGCAGCTGATCGTGCCGAAATACTGGCACAGCCAGTCGATGGGCACGAAAACAGTGTTGTTGCGCACCATAGCCCTGGCAGACACCGGATTGCCGTCCAAATCCTGGGCGGTATTGGTCTGGAGGTCAAAAACAATTCCCTTCCGCCCCCGGTTCGTCACCACGACCATGCGCCGGGTGGCGCTGTACAGGGAGCTGATTCCCAAATCGATGCCGGTGGACAGGTTGGACAGCATGGTATAGGGCACGTACAGCACCCCACCCACCGTGCGGGGCATATTCTCGGTGGTGAGCTCCAGCAGCACCGTCTCATTCACCGCCATCAGGTTCACTTCGGTGTCCGTGCCGGAACCGAACGCGGGGCTGGCCATGCCCAGCGCCAGCGCCGCCAGCAGTACCGCCGCCAGCAGGCCCTTCTTCCAGCGTTTCATACCGTACCCTCCGGGCTCAGCCCTGCCAACCAGCGTCTGACCATGTCCAGGGCGTGGTTGGCGGCCAGGTTCCGGGTGCGGTCCCGCCGGGCGCTCTGGCTGGCCAGGTTCAGCTCCTTTACCCAGACACCGTCCGGCGTGGCCAGCGCGGTGAACACCAGCCCCACCGGGTTGCCCCGGTCGTCCGGGTCGGGCCCCGCCACCCCGGTGGCGGACACCGCCACATCGCAGCCCAGCACCTTTCTGGCCCCCTGGGCCATCTCTTTCGCCACTTCGGCGCACACCGCGCCCTTCTCGTCCAGCAGGGCCTGGGACACCCCCAGCACCCCCGCTTTTACCTCACAGTGATAGCTCACCACGCCGCCCATGAACACCGACGCCGACCCCGGCACGTCGGTGATGCGCTTGGCAATGAGGCCCCCGGTGCAGCTCTCCGCGGTGCCCAGGGTGAGGCCCCGCTCCCGCAAACCGTCCAGCACCACCTGCTCCAGGCCAGACACATCCGCGCCGTACACCAGGCCGCCCAGAAGGGCGCGCACCTCCGCCTCTACCGGGGCAATGAGGGCGTCCGCCTCGTCAGCCGTGTCCGCCTTGGCGGTGATGCGCAGTTCCACCTCGCCCTCCTTGGCATAGGGTGCCAGGGTGGGGTTGGTCAGCTCGTTCATCCGATCCCGGAGCAGGGACTCCACCGCCGACTCCCCCAGGCCGAACACCCGCAGGGTGCGGGAGCGGATGATCCCCTCGCTTAAGCGGGCCAGCCAGGGCATGGCCCGCTCGCGGAACATGGGCAGGCATTCTCTCGGGGGCCCAGGCAGCATGACCACATAGGTTCCCTCCGCCTCAAAGGCGCAGCCGGGGGCGGTGCCCCAGGCGTTGTCCAGCACATCACAGCCCTCGGGGAGATACGCCTGCTGGAGGTTGTTGTCCGTCATCTCCTTGCCCATACGGTGGAAGAAGCACCGGATGCTCTCGGCGCACTCGGGGTGGAACACCAACCGCTTTCCAAAGCACTCTGCCAGGGTCTGCTTAGTCAGGTCGTCGCAGGTGGGGCCCAGCCCCCCGGTAGTGACGATCACGTCCGCCCGGCTCTTCGCCAGCTCCACCGCCGCCCGCAGCCGCCCCGGATTGTCCCCCACCACCGAGTGGTACAGCACGTTCAGCCCCAGGGAGGTCAGCTCCCGGCTGAGGGCTTGGGCGTCCGAGTTGACAATGCTGCCCAGCAGCAGCTCGGTGCCCACCGATAAGATTTCCACCGTGTGGCTCATGATTGCGGCCTCCTTGCATTTTCTTTCCCTATTTTATTCCTGTAACCCCTGAGCTGTCAAGAAAAAGGAGCACCGCAACGGCTCCGCGCTTCTCAAAAAAGCTCTTGCAATTTAATGCGCGACAGTATATAATGTCCCCAATCAAATCTGCGAGGTATCCTTTCATGACCCTCTCCACCGCCCACAGCTTCACCTTTACCTATGGCTGGACTCGATTTAGCGGGTTCGGCTATTTTGGCATGGAGAAACGCGGCGCGTGAGTGAGGGGCGGCAGGCCCCGCCTGAATTTGTGTATCATCGGGAAGCTCATGGATCGCGTGCGGTCTGTGAGCTTCTTTATATTTTCAAAAAGAGAGGTTTTTTATTATGGTTATTGTCATGAAGCCCGGCGTCAGCCAGGAGAAGATCCAGGCCCTTGTGCACCAGCTGGAGCGCGACCACGGCGTCACCGTGGGCATTACCAACGGCGTTGGCTGCTCCATCCTGGGGCTGGTGGGCGACACCGCCCACATCGACATGGACAAGCTGTCCTGGAACGACGACGTGGAGCGGGTCATGCGGGTGCAGGAGCCCTATAAAAAGGCCAACCGCAAGTTCCACCCGGAGGACACCGTGGTGGACGTGTCCGGCGTACCCATCGGCGGCGGGAACAAATTCACCGTCATCGCCGGGCCCTGCTCGGTGGAGAGTGAGGAGCAGATCATCGGCGTGGCTCAGGACGTGAAGGGGGCCGGAGCCGCCCTGCTCCGGGGCGGCGCGTTCAAGCCCCGCACCTCCCCCTACTCCTTCCAGGGGCTGGGCACCGACGGGCTGGAGCTGCTGCTGGAGGCCAAGGCCGCCACCGGCCTGCCCATCGTGTCCGAGATCATGGCGCCCCGATACTGCGAGCTGTTCGAAGAAAAGGTGGATTTGGTACAGGTGGGTGCCCGGAATATGCAGAACTTTGACCTCTTGAAAGAGGTGGGCAAGCTGTCCAAGCCCGTCCTGCTCAAGCGGGGCCTTTCCAACACCTACGAGGAGTGGATCATGTCGGCGGAGTACATCATGGCCGCGGGCAATGAAAACGTGATCCTGTGCGAGCGGGGCGTGCGCACCTTCGAGACCTACACCCGCAACACCCTGGATCTGTCCGCCATACCGGCCATCCGGCAGATGAGCCACCTGCCCATCGTGGTGGATCCCTCCCACGCCGCCGGGATGTACTGGATGGTGGAGCCGCTGGCCATGGCCGCCGTGGCGGTGGGCGCCGACGGCCTGATGGTGGAAGTCCACAACGATCCCCCCCACGCCAAGTGTGACGGGGCCCAGTCCCTGACGCCGGAGAAGTTCCAACACCTCATGGGCAGGCTGAATCCCCTGATTGAACTGATGGGCAAGAAATTAGTATAAGAAGGTGTCAACGCCATGAAGACCCTCACCGTGGCCCTGCCGGGCCGGGAGTATGATATTTTGATCGAGCGGGGCCTGCTGGCCCAGACGGGGGAGCGCATTCGGGCGGTGCTGCCCCGTGCCTCCAAAATCGCCGTGGTTACTGATACCAATGTGGGGCCCCTCTACTACAACCGCGTGAAGGCCAGTTTAGAGTCCGCCGGATTTGAGACGGCGCTGTTCACCATCCCCGCCGGGGAAAAAAGCAAAAACGCTGTCCAGCTCGCCCAACTCTGGGAAGGCTTCATGGAGTTCGGCCTGACCCGCACCGACGCCGTCATCGCCTTGGGCGGCGGCGTGGTAGGCGACCTGGCGGGCTTCGCCGCCGCCACCATCCTGCGGGGGGTGGCCTTCGTGCAGATCCCCACCACCCTGCTGGCCCAGGTGGACTCCTCCGTGGGCGGCAAGGTGGCCATCGACCTCATGGCGGGCAAAAACCTGGCCGGATCCTTCTACCAGCCCCGGCTGGTACTCATGGATCCGGACGTGCTGAACACTTTGGATCTGCCCCAGTTCATGGACGGGATGGCGGAGGTGGTCAAGTACGGCTGCATCTGGGACAGGGAGTTCTTTGCCTTTCTGGCCGCCCGCCCCGATCGGGAAAAGCTGATGCCGGAGATCGAACACATTTTGTATACCTGCTGTGATATTAAACGGCAGGTTGTCATGGATGACGAGCTGGACACCGGCCTGCGGATGATTTTGAACTTCGGCCACACCCTGGGCCATGCCTACGAGCTGGCGGGGCACTACGTGGAGTGGACCCACGGCGAGGCGGTGGCGGCAGGAATGTGCGCCGCGGCCAAGCTGGGGGTGGCGCTGGGCATCACCCCGGCGGAGCTGCCCGACCGCCTGGAAGAAACCTTGGCCAGCCTGGGCCTGCCTGTCGCCATCCCCTGCGACGCAGCCACCTATGCCGCCGCTGTAGGCCGGGACAAGAAGGGGACGGGCGCGGATGTCACCGTCATCCTGCTGGACAAAATCGGCCACGCCGTCCCCCACAAAATGCCCAAGGCCCAGCTGGTACGCCTGCTGAATTCTTTCAATAAAGTGCCTTGACCCGTATTCTCCGGGAGGTATTTCCATGGATATCACAATTACACCAGCCAAATTAGAGGGCACCGTCACCCCGCCGCCCTCCAAGTCTCAGGCCCACCGGGCCCTCATCGCCGCCGCCCTGGCGGATGGGGAGAGCGTCATTTCCAACGTGGCCTTCTCCCAGGACATCGAGGCCACACTGAATTGTCTGGAAAACCTGGGGGCTGCATTTGAGCGGGATGGGAATACCGTCACTGTCCGGGGCATGGGGGCAAGCACCATGTCCCCCCTGCGGAGGCTGGCCTATCCCCACCTGGACTGCGGGGAAAGCGGTTCCACGCTGCGGTTCCTGATTCCCATCGCTTTGGCGGTGCGGGGCGGCGGTATTTTCTCGGGCCGTGGGCGGCTGATGGAGCGGCCCCAGAAGCCCTATTTCGACCTGTTCGACGAAAAGGGAATTTTCTACGAACAGAAAGACGGCGTGCTCACCGTCACCGGGACGCTGACCCCTGGAGAGTACCGCCTCCCCGGCGACGTGTCCTCCCAGTTTGTCACCGGCCTGCTGTACGCCCTGCCCCTGCGGGACGGGGACAGCCAGATTATCCTCACCTCCCCCCTGGAGAGCCGGGGCTATGTGGACATGACACTGGACGTGCTGGAACGGTTCGGCATCACGATCGAGGCGCGGGAGAACAGCTTTCTCATCCCCGGCCGTCAGCGTTACAAGCCCTGCCCCCTCACCGTGGAGGCCGACTGGTCACAGGCGGGCTTCTGGTACGCCGCCAAAGCCTTGGGGCACCCGATTGAGATCGACGGCCTGGACTTCGACACCGTCCAGGGAGACCGTGTTGTCGCCACCCACGCGCGGGAGCTGTCCCGGCCTGGGAAGGTGGACATCGACGTGTCCGGCTGTCCCGACCTGGTGCCGCCGCTGGCGGTCATGGCGGCGGTGCGCTCCGGGGTGACCCGCCTGACCAATGCCGTCCGGCTGCGCATTAAGGAGAGCGACCGGCTGGCCGCCGTGACCCAGGTACTGAACGCCCTGGGGGCGCAGGTGACGGAGTACCCGGACAGCCTGACCATCTACGGGAAGAACGTGTTGGCCGGCGGCGTAAAGGTAGACGCCTTCAATGACCACCGCATCGCCATGATGGCGGCCATCGCCGCCACTCGGTGCGAACAGCCGGTGATCATCACCGGAGCCCAGTGCGTGGCCAAGTCCTACCCGGATTTCTGGGAAGAGTACCAGCGGCTGGGCGGGAAGCTCCAAAGATCAGAATGAGGGAAATCATATGGACACCATCAAATTAGTGATCCCCACCGAGGAATATTTGGATCAAGTGTGGGCCTACCGTCAGGAATGTCTGGACGCGGGCAGCGACATGGACGGCTGCGGCCCTCTGCGGACGGCGGAAAGCGCTCAGCAATGGCTGGCCGCCACCGTCAGCTGCACGGATCCCGCCACCGTGCCGAAGAATAGGGTGCAGGCCACCCAGTTTCTGGCCGTCCGGGAATCAGATGACAGGGTGGTGGCTATGATCCAGGTGCGCCACTATTTCAACGAATACCTGGAAAAGTACGCCGGGCACATCGGCTACTCCGTCCGCCCGGTTGAGCGGCGGAAGGGCTATGCTAAGGAGGCGCTCCGTCTGGCCCTGCCCTTCTGTAAAGAAATCGGCCTTGACAGGGTGCTGATCTCCTGCGAGCCGGACAACCTGGGCAGCCGCCGCACCATTTTAGCCAACGGCGGCGTGTACGAGTGTACTGTCCACGAGCCGGGCGAGGATATCGACCTGGAACGCTATTGGGTTACTTTTTCTTGAAAGAAAAAGTAACCAAAAAGAACTTTAAACTCGCTGACGGGACAGGACACAGTCTTTTCCGTTTCTGCCCGACAACGGTCAGCCTTTACTGACTGGATCACCAGGAGAGGGGTAATTGTTTTGAAATATTCCATTTTTGGCGAGTCCCACGGCCCCGCCATCGGCGTGGTGCTGGAGGGCGTTCCCGCTGGGCTGGAGCTGGATCTGGACGCCATTCGCTTTGATCTCAGCCGCCGCGCCCCCGGCAAAAACGCCCTGTCCACCGCCCGGAAGGAGGCGGACGAGCCCCGCATCCTGTCCGGCGTGTTTGAGGGCAAAACCACCGGCGCGCCGCTGTGCGCCGTCATTGAGAACACCGATACCCGCTCGGGAGATTACGCCCGCACCAAAGACCTGGCCCGCCCCGGCCACGCCGACTACGCCGCCCATGTGCGCTACAGCGGGTTCAACGACTACCGGGGCGGCGGGCACTTCTCCGGGCGTCTCACCGCGCCCCTGGTGTTCGCAGGCGGGGTGGCCAAGCAGCTCTTGGCCCAGAAGGGCGTGTGGGTGGGGTCCCATATCGCCACCATCTACGGCATCAACGACGACGCTTTGGAGGACTGGGAATCTCTGCGGGCCTGCGCGGACAAGGACTTCCCCGTCCTCAACGATGCCGCTGGGGAGGAGATGCAGGCCGCCATCCTGGAGGCCAAAAACGAGCAGGATTCCGTGGGCGGTTCCATCGAGTGCGGGGTGTTCGGTCTGCCCGCGGGGTTAGGTGCTCCCGACTTTGGCCTGAACGCCGAGGGCATTTTCTCCCAGTACCTGTTCGCCGTGCCGGCGGTGAAGGCGGTGGCCTTCGGGGCGGGGGCGGCCTTCGCCCTGATGCGGGGCTCCGAGGCCAATGACCCGCTGTATGTGGACAATGACGGCTCCGTCAAAGCGGAGCAGAACTGCGCCGGGGGGATCAACGGCGGCATCACCAACGGGATGCCGCTGGTGTTTGAAGTGACCATGCGGCCCACCCCCTCCATTGCCCGCCGACAGTTCACTGTGGACATGGCGAAAGGGATAAACGCCGAGCTGGAGCTCCAGGGGCGGCACGACCCCTGCGTGGTGCACCGGGCTGTCCCCGTCATCGAGGCGGCGGCAGCACTTGCTGCTTGTGAACTGATAGGAATTTGAAAACAGTGAGGATTCAACGATGGATTTAAAAACTCTGCGTCAAACAGATGGGGACGTGGTCATTCTCCCCGGTGGGGCTGTGGTGGGCGACGTCACCTTCGGCCCGGACTGCTCGGTGTGGTTCAACACCGTGATTCGGGGGGACGGCAAACCCATCACCCTGGGCCGGGGCTGCAACGTCCAGGACTGCGCCGTCCTCCACTCCGACGTGTTCCCCACTGCACTGGGGAACTATGTCACCGTGGGCCACGGGGCCATTGTCCACGGCTGCACCGTGGGGGACAACACCGTCATTGGCATGGGAGCCATTGTTCTCAACGGCGCGAAAATCGGCCAAAACTGCATGGTCGGCGCGGGAGCTCTGGTCACCGGCAAGACGGACGCCCCCGACGGCTCCCTGCTGATGGGCAATCCCGCCCGCGTCATCCGGCCCCTCACTGACAAAGAAATCACCGGGCTGCGGGAAAACGCAGAGCACTATATCGAACTGAAGGAGGCGTACCGCTGATGGACGATCTGCAATCCCTGCGCCAGGACATCGACGCCATTGACCGCCAACTGGTGGAGCTGTTCCGCCAGCGCATGGACGTGACCCGCCGGGTAGGCGAGTATAAAAAGGCCAGCGGCATCCCCGTGCTGGATCAGGAACGGGAGCGCCAGGTACTGCAAAACAAGGGCGAGCTGGCCGGGGAGGAGCTGCGCCCCGCCGTCATCACTCTGTTCCAGACCGTCATGGCCCTGTCCCGGCGGCAGCAGCGGGATCTGATGGGCCAGGGCCCGGATAATCCCGGCATCCGCCGCTGGCGGGATGCCCAGGCCGCCCAGCGCCAGCCCGTGGCCGCTCCCCGGGTGGTATATCAGGGCGTACCGGGGGCCTACAGCGAGCAGGCGGCGCTGAACTTCTTCGGGGAGGGCGCAAATACCGCTGGCCTGGAGCAGTTCGAGGACTGTTTCCTTGCCTTGCGGGAGGGACGGGCGGATTACGCCGTGCTGCCCATCGAGAACAGCTCCACTGGGGCCATTAGACAAATCTACGATTTGTTAACCCAGTACGAGTGCTACATGGTGGGGGAAACCACGGTGCGGGTGGAACACTGCCTGATGGCCCTCCCCGGCGCCACGCTGGACACCATCACCCACGTCTACTCCCACGAGCAGGGCCTGTTCCAGTGTGAGCGCTACCTGAACGCTCACCCGGACTGGAAGCAGGTGCCCCAGGCGGACACCGCCGGGTCGGCCCAGATGGTGGCGGACAGCGGCGATATCACCAAGGCCGCCATCTGCTCGGAGCGGGCGGCGGGGCTGTACGGCCTCACCATTCTGGCCCACACCATCAACCACAACACCCAGAACACCACCCGGTTTGTGGTGGTGTCCCCCCGGCTGGAGCTGCGCCCCGGCGCGGACAAGATCAGCACCCTGTTTGTCCTGCCCCACGAGGCGGGGTCGCTGCACGAGGTTCTCACCGTGTTTTCCGTCCACGGGCTGAATATGGTGAAGCTGGAGTCCCGGCCTCTGCCCGAGCGGAGCTGGCAGTATATGTTTTTCCTGGAATTTACCGGGGCCCCCGACGACCCGGCGGTGGGCGATGCCCTCCACGAGCTGGCCCAGACCACCGGGGAGTTCCGGGTGCTGGGGTGGTTCCAGTCGAACTTGGACTAGGGAGATCGTCATGGCAAAAAACATCGTTTTGATCGGCATGATGGGCTGCGGCAAGACCACCGTGGGAGGGCTGCTGGCCCGCCGCCTGGGGCGGGAGCTGGTGGATACCGACGCGCTCATCGAGCAGCGGCAGGGCCGCTCCATCCCAGACATTTTCGCCCAGGAAGGCGAAGCCCATTTCCGTGCCCTGGAGCTGGAGCTGTGCCGGGGATCGTCCGGGCAGGACGGCCTTATCATCGCCTGCGGCGGCGGACTGCCCCTCCAGGATGAGGCCATCGCCGCGCTGAAGGAAAACGGCGTGGTGTTTTGGCTGGATCGAGATCCGGGGGAGACCTATGACGCCCTGGACGTATCTGGCCGGCCCCTGGCCCAGGCAGGCAGGGAGGATTTTGTCCGGCGCTATCAAGACCGCGCCCCCATCTACCGCCGTTGGGCGGACTACATCATCCCCTGCGGGGACGGCCCCCAGGCCGTTGAGCAGTTGATTTCCACCATTTACCGGGAGGTGTCCAAACCATGAAATTCCTCATCATCAACGGCCCCAACCTGAACCTGCTGGGCAAACGGGAACCGGGCATCTACGGCGATCAGAGCTATGAGGCCCTGTGCACCCTCATCCGGGAGCACGCCGCCGCCCACGGCTCCACGGCCCACTGCTTCCAGTCCAACCACGAGGGGGCTATCATCGACGAAATCCATGCCGCCGACGGCGTCTACGACGCCATCGTCATCAACCCCGGGGCGTACACCCACTACAGCTACGCCATTTTGGACGCGCTGAAGGCGGTGGACGTGCCCGCCTATGAGGTACACATCAGCCACATCGACCAGCGGGAGCCCTTCCGGGCCGTATCCGTCACCGCCCCCGCCTGCGTGGGCCAGCTCTACGGCCACGGTTTCCAAGGCTATCTCATGGCCATGGACTGGTTTTTGGAGGGCGGAAAATGAGGCTCCAAGTGATCGGCGACCCGGTACTCCACTCCAAATCCCCCGTCATCCACGGGGCCATGCTGGGGGCGCTGGGGCTGGATATCCCCTATAGCGCCCATGTGGTGCGCCGGGGGGAGCTGTCTGAATATTTGGCCTGGGCGCGGGAAAACGGCGTCACTGGCTTCAACGCCACCATGCCCCACAAGGAGGATCTGATTCCCCTGCTGGATGAAATCGACCCCGCCGCAAAGGCCGTGGGCGCGGTAAACACCGTCTGCCTCCGGGGTGGGAAGTGGATCGGCTTCAACACCGATGGGGCCGGGGCGGTGGCGGCTTTAAAGGACAGCTTGGGCATTGACCCCAGCGGGCTGACCGTCACCCTGCTGGGGGCGGGGGGCGCGGCCAAGGCCGTGGCGCTGGCGCTGTCCCAGGCGGAGGCGGAGCGGGTTTTTGTATGCAACCGCACCCTTAGCCGGGCCGAGGAGCTGTGCGCCCACGACCCTCTGGGCCATCTGTCCTCCGCCGGGTTTGACGCGGACACCCTGCGCCGTGTGGCGGAGCAATCCCAACTGCTGGTCAACTGCACCAACCTGGGCATGGAGGGCTGTCCCCACCAGTTCGAGGACTTCTCCTTCCTGGATGCCCTGCCCCCGGACGCCGGGATATTCGACCTGATTTATCACCCCGCCGAGACGGAGCTGCTCTCCCAGGCCCGCCGCCGGGGTCTGCGGACGCTGAACGGCCTGCCCATGCTGGTGAACCAGGCGGTGCTGGCACTGGAACACTTCCTCGACCGGCCATTAGACCGCAGGGCTATGGCCGGGGCGGCCACGGACGCCCTGCTTTTTCTTGAAAGTTAAAGATATCAATCACCTGACCCCTTGTGTCGCAACGGTTTCAAGGGTTCGGGAGGTGATTGGTACACAAAAAATACACAAGTAATTTGTTTTCGCACAGACCGACAGATCGGATTTGCGGAGGGTAGATCCTATGGCTAAAAATGATAATGCACATTCTGTTCGACTAGTTGAAAGTTTGGATAGAAACGCGGGACATGATACAGCAGAAGAATGTGAGAAAAAATATCCCTTGTCCAAAAGTGCAGGTGTTGAAAAGAAATATGAATGGGCAAAAAATGTATGCAGTTATCTTGAAGAGCATTTTGATATAGATACCACTATTACAATTAGAAAAGACTGTAGATGTAATGACGGAAAATCAATCGCCAACAAACTTTTAAGATATTTAAACAAAGCAAATAGTATAGAAGAATTTGTAAATATATTTAATCAGAACGAAACATTTGCTTTCATGGAATATGTGTCTGACAACAGGATTTTATTTTGTTATCCTGAATGTTATTGTGCCTGTGTAAAAAGAATTCCACTGGAATTATCAAAAACGTGGTGTTATTGCACTTTAGGTAATGCGGAAGGGATCTTCAGCAAGGTATTCAGGAAAGATGTAAAAGTTACATTACTTAAAAGTATAAAAACTGGTTCAGATAAATGTGTGATAGAAGTGGAATGGTAGTCTTACAAATTCCAGTTTATGGGGAAGATGTCAAACTGATATTCTCCTATACAAGGAGCATACATTACACAGCTCAGTACACAATCGAATCTATTTCTAACTGCTTGAAACTACACGACATTGAGTAAGGCTGAACCAGCGTCCCTATAATTGAAAGAAAAAGCAGGCAAAAAGAACTTTAATTCGTTGCCAACCGCTCTGGTATCATAAAGTTCTGCGTCGGCGCCGCCGCGATATGTGATCAAACGGCGCTTTGGGCTATATAGCTTGGTATGACGGCAAGAAGGGAGCTTTCCTCATGGAATTGCTGGCCAACGCAAAAATCAACCTCACCCTGGATATCCTCCGCAAGCGGGAGGACGGCTACCACGACCTCCAAATGGTCATGCAGGCCGTCACCCTGGCGGACGCGCTCACCGTAACCCCTGCTCAGGGAGCGGAGGGGCAGGCGTCGTCCGACCTCCACTTCCTGCCCACCGGAGGCAAAAACCTGGCTCAGATGGCCGCCACCGCTTTCCGTCAGGCCACCGGACTGGGGGGCGAAGTGGACGTGTCCATCCAAAAGCGCGTCCCCGTGTGCGCGGGGCTGGCCGGGGGGAGCGCCGATGCCGCCGCCGTACTGCGGGCCATGAACGAACTCACCGGGGCGGGCCTCTCCCCCAACCAGCTGGCGAAAATTGGGGAGCGCGTGGGCTCCGACGTGCCCTTCTGCGTGCTGGGCGGCACCGCCCTGGCCGAGGGCCGGGGGGAACTCCTCACCCCGCTCTCCCCGCTTCCCCCCTGCCACATCGTCATCTGCAAGCCCCCCTTCTCCATCTCCACCCCTCAGCTCTTCTCCCGGGTGAATGTGCGCAAGATCGTCCGCCGCCCGGATACCGCCGGGGTGATGGCTGCCCTTGACGCGGGGGATCTGGCCGGGGTGGCGAGGCGGATGTACAACGTATTCGAGGACGTGCTGGAGCGCCGGCGCTTTGACCAGATCGCAGCCATTAAGGCCGCGCTCATCGACTGCGGGGCGCTGGGGGCATCCATGTCGGGCAGCGGGCCGTCGGTGTTTGGGCTGTTCGACGATTTGGACAGCGCCCAGGCCGCCTGTGAACGCCTGCGGGAGAGCTACCGGGACGTGTTCCTGTGCGGGCCTGCGGGTGCGCAATAAATTTTCATCAGCGGTTATAAAAACCAAAAACACCGTCCATACTGTACTCACCCAGTCCTGCAAAGCAGGGCGCAAACAGTACATAGGACGGTGTTTTTTATGAGATTTTCCACACTTTTCCCCTCCAGGCTCCGCCTGTGGGAGGCCGCGCTGCTGCTGGCCTTCGGGCTGACCCTCACCGTGGGCGTATGGGCCTCCGCCAGCGAGAGCGCCCTGGCCGACCGGGTGCTGCGGCTCCATGTGATTGCCAACTCCGATTCCGACTCCGACCAGGCCAGGAAGCTGTTGGTGCGGGACGCGGTGCTGGCAGAGGCGGCCCAAATTCTGGAGGGTGTCTCTGACCGCCGGGACGCGGAAGCCGCCCTGGCTCCCCACCTGGACGAGCTGGCCCAGGCGGGGGCGGACGCTCTGGCCCGGACAGGAACCCCTGACTCCGTCACTGTCACCCTGGCCGACCAGTGGTTCCCCACCAAGGAGTACGACGGCTTCTCCCTGCCCGCCGGGCAGTACCGGGCGCTGCGGGTGACCATCGGCGAGGGCAAGGGCCAGAACTGGTGGTGCGTGGTGTTCCCGCCTCTGTGCCTGGCCTCGGTGTCGGAGCGGAGCGTGGAGTCGGCGGCGGAGGGCGTTCTGAGTGAAGATCAGGTGGCTCTCATCACCGGCCAGGACGGCGGTTATGTGCTGAAGTTCCGGCTCATCGAATGGTGGCAGGAGCTGACGGGCAGCAAATGAACACAAAGCAGCGGAGGGCTTGTACCCTCCGCTGTTTTTCGCGTCCAGGGCTTTACAACTGGGCCGCCATCCTGTTAAAATAGGGCGCAGGAAAGCAGCAGATAAAGGAGAGATCGCCATGATCCGGCTCATCGCCAGCGACATCGACGGCACTTTGCTCCCTTATGGGGAGCATACCATTCCAGACGAGGTGTTCGAGGAAATCCACCGCCTGGAGCGTAAAGGCATCCTGTTCTGCCCCGCCAGCGGGCGGCAGTACACCAGTATGCGCAAGCTCTTCGCCCCGGTGGCGGACAAGATCCCCTTCCTGTGCGAGAACGGGGCGGTGGTGTTTGGCCCCGGCTCCCCCGGTTCGGTGCTGGGCAAAACAGTGATGGGACAGGAGCGGGCCGTGGCTCTGTGCCGGGACATCGTGGACGCGCCGGGGCTGGACGTGCTCATCTCCGGTGAGGACACCAGCTATCTGTGCCCCAAGGGGGACGAGATCCTCCCGCTGATGCAGAGCAAGGGCAACAACATCGTCCTCCTGCCCCGCCCGGAGGACGTGCCTGAGGACATCGTGAAGATCGCCGCCTTCGACCCCCGCGGGCCAGAGACAGCGGAACGGCTCCTGCTCCCCAAATGGGGCGAAACCTTCCACGTCGCTATCGCGGGGGCCGAGTGGCTGGATTTCACCCTGGCGGACAAAGGCTCCGGCCTGGTTCAGCTATGCGCCGCCCTGGGCATCGGCCTGGACGAGGTGATGGCCTTTGGCGACAACTTCAACGACGAGTCCATGCTGTCCATCGTGGGCCAGCCCTGGATCATGGCGGACGCCGCCCCCGCTTTGAGGGAACGCTTCCCCAACCACTGTGAGCGGGTGGTGGACGTGCTTCGGACACTGTAAAAAAATGCCCGTCTGCTTGGCAGACGGGCATTTTTCATCCTTCCAGCCGGAATTCGCACCGGCGTTCCACCTCGTAGGCGGCAAAATATTTTTCCTCCAGGGGGATCCACTTCTCCCGGAACGCCTGGGTCCGCTCCTCCCCTTCCCGGACGGCGATGCGCTCCAGCTGCCGTGACCGGTCGATGGTGAGAAAGGCCCGCAGATCGTAGTGCTCCCACAGGGCAGGGTGGCAGGCGTAGCTCCCCTCCACCAGCACCACCGGGCCCGGTTCAAAGGGGAGGGGCTCCAGCAGCGTCTGAGTGCGGCAGTCAAAGGGCCGGTATACCGGCCTCTCTCCCCGGCGCAGGGGGAGCAGCACCTCCTCCAGAAAGCGCTCATGATCCACGTTGCCTCCGGGCCGTGCGTACCGCTCCAGCGTGCGCTGCTCAGGGCGGGGGAAGAAATGATCCATATGGACTATGTTCCAGCCGTACCGCTTCTCCAGCTCAGCGGCCAAGGTGGTCTTGCCCGAGGCACACCGGCCATCCAGGGCCACGATGACCCGGCTCTGCCTGGCGCTCAGCGCCTCCACCGCCTCCGTCAGCGGAGCAAGTCCCCGCATGGGGGCGGCGGATATCTGCTGCGGTTCCCGACACATAGAAATCCCTCCTGATTATGGATCATTTTGACGTTTACGCCGCCGCGCTCTCCCCCGCCTGGGACTTGGGGTAACGGGCGGAAATCAGCCTCGCCCGAGCCAGCACCACCACCAGCGTGGGAATCAGCGCCAGATGCAGGATGATGCCGGGAATGGCCTTCACCAGATAGGCCCCCGCCCACAGGGCCAGGGAATAGGACTGCCCGTTGGAGGTCAGGAAAATGGCCTGAGCGATGCCGCCCGCAATTCGTCCCAGCAGCATGGCGGGAATCAGGGCGCAGTAGAGGTCGACATAGAGCCGCCCCGTGTGGATCAGCTTCATCAGCAGGCCGCAGGTAAGGCCGTACACAATCAGCTCCGGAATCATGGAGACCAGCATGACGGCGCCAGGCGCACCGTTAATCAGATGGGCAACCAGGGGCCCGGCCAGCCCGCAGAACGCGCCATAGGGCCAGCCGCAGGCCAGGCCGCACAGCAGCACAGGGATATGCATGGGAGAGAGGATGCTGCCCAGAGCCAGCATATGAAACGCCGGGGGCAGGACAACGCACAGGGCGATACAGACGGCACAAAGGGTAAGCCTTTTGACAGACGACATGGGGATTCCTCCTTGTTGATCGAAATCTGCCCGCCAAAGCGCGGAAAAAGGCACGCCCTTTCTCTGGGAGAAAGCGCGCGCCTTCGTGGCACACAGTTCAGCGCAATGGGATTATGGGCAGCAAGGGGGTGCTTCGGCACGCCGGGGCCGGCTTCCTGCCAGCCATTGTGGGTATATTGTACCAGCATGAACGCGTCCTGTCAAGGCGCAAAAGGGCGCGCATCTCACCCATCCAACAGCCAGTCCAGCTCCAATTCCAACGCGGCCAGCTCTACATCGGGCTTGACCCGCTCACCGTGAAAATCACTGCCGCCGGTGCGGCGCAGGTGATATTTTTCCGTCAGACGGAGGT
>JAAVHT010000063.1 GCA_014799565.1 Clostridiales bacterium | reverse complement strand
ATTTGGGATTGCTGCTGTCAGACCAGTGCCCCAGCATGATCAAAACAGCCACCTTTTCCGGAACTGATCAGACCGTTTTTCAGGACCGGCGGGAATTTCAGGGGTCGCTCTTTCAGCAGATGGAGGAGGTCTATGCCTACCTTGACCTGCGCAACCAGACCAGAGCGACTTTTGAGGGCCTGTACCGGATCGACAGCAGGGACTATCCCGAGGTTGCCCTGCGTGAGGCGCTGATGAACTGTCTGGTTCATCGGGACTACTCCTACCGGGCCAGTACGCTGATCAGCGTCTATGATGACCGTACTGAATTTGTCTCCATCGGCGGCCTGCCGGACGGAGTTGGGACAGACGATATCATGCTGGGATTTTCCATCTGCCGAAATCCGAAGCTGGCAGCGGTATTTTACCGCCTGAAGCTGATCGAGGCATATGGAACTGGAATGCCCAAAATTATGAGGGCCTATCAGGACTGTGAGCGGAAGCCAAAGATAGAGGTCACCAGCAATGCGTTTAAGATCACGCTGCCAAATTGCAACTCTGTTGTTGAAGCAGGTATCACCCCCAATGGGCAGGAGCAAAAAGTGATCGAATACTTGAAAACACATGAAAAGATTACTCGGAAAGAGGTTGATGCATTGCTGGGGATCAGCCAGTCTACGTCCAGCCGCATTTTGAAACGGATGCTGGCCGAGGGAACCATCTGCCAGGAAGGCGGCGGACGGCGAATCCGGTATTTCTTGAAGATGTAGGGATGAATTGGGGGCAGGTTTCTGTAGAGGAATCTTTTTATATTCAGGATCAAGTCATTCTAATCATATAGTCATTCTATCTGAATCGAATCATTGGCCAGGTGAGCATGGACATGAAAACAGCTCTACCATTCCGCAAATGCGGGATGGCAGAGCTGCTATTCATCTGGAATGTATTCAATAATTATTATGTTTCATGCCGCCGGATCCACTCCAAAATTTCGCCATATCCTGCTGTGCCGTTTGCCGCCGTAAGGCCAAGGCCAATTAGCTCCTGCTGTGTATACCGCAGCACCACGCCGTTGAGCTTCAGCGTCATCAGCATAGCGAGAACGCCCACCCGCTTATTTCCGTCCACAAAGGCGTGGTTTTTGATGAGTGCATAGGCCAGCCGCGCTGCTTTTTCCTCCACTGTTGGGTATTGCTCCATATTCTCAAACCCGGCGTTAACACCTAAAACAGCGGATTCCAACAAACCACGGTCACGCAGTCCCGGCAAGCCCCCAGTGGCCTTTAGAAGTTTGCTGTGGAGCATGATGATCTCATCTACTGTCAACAATATCATTTCGCTAACTCCCGGAAAGCCTCCAAATTTTCCGCAATGAGTTGGTCAGCGGTGGCCTCGACTTTCTTTCTGCGCGCTTCCCTGGCGGCTTGAAACTCTTCATATTCATCAAAGTCCACCACAATATAGCGGGGCTTGTTGTTTTTCAATATGACAGCCAATCCCGCTTGGTCTACCAATCGTGTTACCCTGGAAAAATTTTGATTCGCTTCAGTCATGGGAACCATCGAATCTGTATTTACCATCATAGCAATCACCTCACCTATAGTATATGCCAATAATAGGATAAAATCAACCTATATTTTATCCGTCCGCATAAAAAGTAGTCGAGGTAAAATGATGGCCTTTCGCTCGGAATCAGTGGCCCTGAGAGCATTTCACAGCGTCGATGGCCAGCACGATCATCAGGCAGTACAGAGCGTCCTCCGGACGGGCGATCTCCATACTGTAGGTGTCAGTCCAATTCCAGAGCTCCTTGGACAACCGCATGACGGTCCGGCCCCCATCCATGACGGTGTAGTCCCATTCCCAGAAGTCGCCCTCGACGGTCCAGCCGTTGCAGTCCAGCTGGAATTTGGGGCGAAACAGGGTGAACTCTTTGACGATCTCGCCGGCCAGTCGCTCTCCCACATACAGCTCAAACTTGGGCAGAAAGGTCAGGACGCGCTCCTGTACCCGGCCAACCGGGTTTCCCATCGCGTCGTAGATCTGGAGCCGGTGTCCCCAGCTCAGCTCGCCTTTGACAACGTAGACTGTGCTGCCGTCCTCATCAAAGATGTCGTAGCTGTCGAACCAGGAGAAGAATCTCTGCTTGAATAATAGTCTCATGTTGGAGCACCTCCCGCAGCCTGTGCAAAAGAAGTTTGTGGTATCTCCCATAAGATACCATATACATTCAAGAAACGCAAATCACTTTTGCGAAGTGAAACTGTCTCTCACCCCCGAATTAAACCACCGGTTCAATGACAAACCGCTCCGCTGCCTGCTATGATAAGGGCACAACGACAGAGCAAAGGAGTGGAACACCGTGAATTTGAAAGACGCTTTTCGTGCCCAGAACAAGCTGCAATCCCTGATGGACGAGGCCAGCTGTATCCTCCAGGATCGGGATAACATCTTGAAGGTCACCACCACCCACCTGCGCAGCAAGGTCATGCCGGAAGCCAAGGACGCCGTGATCGAGGACGCCGCCCCCAGCGAGTACGCGGAGCACATCAACCAGGTGGCCGCGTTCCTGATGGCCATGCTGGCCGAACGGGAAAAGCTCGGCGCCGCTATCTGTGACGCCAAGGCCAGGCTGCCCCTGGATATGGACAGCGAGACCGGCCTCAACCGGGTGCGGCAGGGCCTGGCCAACACCTTCCGCCGGATGACGGCCCTGCGCAGCAGCGAGGTGGTGCTGGCCGGCGGCGGCAAAGGTTACCGGTTCAACGGCGAGGGCAACCAGGTGAGCTACCGCTGCGACGCCAAGCAGGTCACCACCATCAACTTTGACCGCAGCAAGATCCGCGGGATGGCCACTGAGCTGGGCCGCAAGGCCGACGAGGTCTCCGCCCAGGTGGACCGGTGCCTGGTCAACACCACCGTGGACTATGCGCTCCCCTTTGAGATGAACGACACGTTCGACGTGATCCTGGCCGACTTCATCCAGCGGCAGTCCGACAGGTAACCCTGTCATCGGGCGCGGCGGGCATGGCGGAATGGAGGAACTGTGACGGCCGGTTCAGGTGCGGATGAATGATGATGCCGTACACAGCACAGAACATATTGAGGAAAAGCCTCTGTAAAATGTAACTTTGAAGAAATACCAGGCGCTTCTCCCCACGTTCCGCGCAAACCACGCCTTTCCCTCTATTTGCTATGCCCCAAACAAGAGACCGCCCTTACGCTTCTCCATGATCGGACCTTTGGGCTTCGGCCCTTGGACCGATATCAAGTGACAAGTCGCCAAGCCCGGGCCGGGCGAGCGTCCCGCGGGATGCCCGCCGGTCCAGACGCGGCGGATAAGGGCCTAAGCAGCTTTGACATACCGCCATGCCCGCCGTGCCCGATCACACCGAAACAGAACATGAGCGGCAGGCCCCGGCCTGCCGCTCATAGTATGAATATTGGAAAGGCTGGCCGCCACAAGGATATCGTTCATGGGCACATCCAGCAGGGCGCTCAGGGCGTAGAGGTTGTCAACCGTAGGCAGGCTCTGGCCCCGCTGCCACTTGTAGATGGCCTGGGGCTCTTCAAAGCCGAAGAACTGCTGGAGGTCCCGGACGGACAGACCCTTCGTCTGCCGCAGCCGGCGGATGTTGGCCCCGGTGGCGGGAAGGTCGATGACGGGAAACTGATTGAAACACATTACGATTGCCTCCATTCTGATAGTAATGTAGGATAGCAGGATGGGGGCGAAATGGCAAGGTGTTTTGCAAAAACGTAACAAAAAAGTAATATAGGAGGAAATAAATTGGGACAAGCCATTTGTTATCAGCTATTACATAAATTTTCGCTATTCAATACCTATTTTGCCTTTCTTGATACCGAGGACTATTTGGCCGATGGACTCTTTATCAAGCATCAGGTCAGGGTTTACTTTGGGGATGAATTTGCTAACCCGGATATCCCATACCGCATCATTTTCTGCCATGTGCGAAAGTGGGATAAGGAGCGCTTTTGTGATGCTATGCGTGAATTGCCGAATAAGATGCTTCTTTGCGGTAATGTGGACTATTTAAGTGTTAGTGCTGACATTTGGAAAAGAATGTTGAAAGAAAAACAGGAAGGGAGGGCTTCCGATGGCGCAGATGGTGCCGTTGAACAAACGCAGTAAAAAGGCGCAGAAGGAGTATCACGCCAAACAGCGCGGCTCCTGGTATGGGCTCAATCCAATTACGCGCACCGTGCCCAGCGGGAAGGTGTATGACCGGAATCGAGTTAAACGAGCAGCTCGCAACGCTTTTGGGGAGTTCTGAGAATGAGCCGGGTCACTCGCGCCGGACTGGGCGGCGGTATCGCCGCAGGAAAGGACGGGAAAAGACGGATCGACGATTGGCCATTATCCAGCTATCTGGCTACGCACCCCATCGGGGTTATGTGGACGGGGGCTTCGAGGGAAAGACTCTCCTGCACACAGGCAAGTATATCAAGTATCCAAAAAACAGTAAATGCCAGCGCTGGCTCAAACGGGTGAGCAACAAAAAAGTGCGGGTCTGTCTGTGTCTCTCTCGAAAGGGAAACGGGTACCGCAAAGTTTTTGATTACTGGTGGGCGCTGTATTAAAAGGCCGCCGTGTCACAAAAGTGATGCGGCGGCCTTTTGCTCGGAATTAGCCGCCCTGGGAGCATTTTGCAGCATTAATGGCCAGTACGATCATCAGGCAGTACAGGACGTTCTCTAGGTGGGCGATCTTCATGCTGTAGGTATCAGTCCAGTTCCAGAACTCCCTGGACAGCCGCATGACAGTCCGGGCCTATCCATAACGGTGTAATCCCATTCCCAGAAGTCACTTTCTACGGTTCGGCCGTTGCAGTCCAACTGGAGTTTTGGCGAAACAGAGTGAACTTTTTGATGATCTCGCCGGCCAATCGCTCCCCTACATACAATTCAAACTTGGGCAAAAAGATCTGAACCCGCTCCTACATCCGGCCGACCGGATTTCACATGGCGTCATAAATTTGGAGCCGATGTCCCCAGCTCAGCTCACTTTTAACGATGTGGACCGTGTTGCTATCTTTGTCGAAAATGTCATAGCTGTTGAAGTGCCGCAGCAGGCCGTAGAAACTGGAGAGGATGCGCAGATGCGTCCAGAGGCAGTTCGGATGGGTCGTATCTATCACTTTGGGGGTCATATATGATGGCCCTGCTATGCGAGCAGATATGAGGCAATATATTCTGTATCGGCCTGAGCCGAGATTCCTGGATCGTCTGCGCTAAAGCAGGTATTGATGCCGTTCTCTTTTGCAGCAAGAGCGAAATGACAGAGGGCAATCCCCATATCGATCTTCTGCATATTGCCCATCGCCTCACTGGTAAAGCCCTTGGTATGCTTCAGATAGAAATGCACACCGTTTTGATCAGATTCCACCCACCAGGGTTGCATATTGACTGCCGATGGTGCCCAGCGGACGGCCTCCAGAGGCCCTGCCAGCCAGTCCGTTTTTCTTTGGCCAGGGGGCATCAAAGGTTCCGCTGAAGAAAAGGGTTTCAAAGGGCTTTCACTGATCTGCCTTGATTGTTTTTCTCATCGTGCTCTCCCGAAGCGACAGCTTCTTCGCCGTATATCCCAGGGGGCTGATACAGGGTATCCGCTCGTCCGTTCACAGATTCATGGCCCGCTCAAAGGATTGGCAGTCCATAGTCCCGCCAATCCAGACCGTGCTGATCCCAAAGGACTGGGCATGCAACACCAACCGTTCAAAGGAATTTCTGAAGGTCTTCTCCTTATTGCGGCACACAGGGAGCCTTTGCTCCTACATCGAGGTTGGCGCTACTGACTACCGGGCAGGGCAGAGATTGTTGTTTCTCGTCCAGAAATAGGAATTCAATGGGTAAAGAAAAACTTTTTACAAAATGAGTATCAGTATACAATTCCATGATTGGCTTTTCTTGGGTGTTATGTTATAATAAATATATCCTTTTTACATTTGGGTTGATTTGCTATAAAGAGTAGGAGAAGATTTGCTATGCAAAATTTGTTATATAAAGAGACGGATGGGCTGAAGTACATCATGGAGCAAAAAGAACAAAGTGGAAGACGTGATGAATTTCCAGAGCTTGTACCAAATGGCTCAGCAAGTTTTACGCATATTTTTTCTGAAATTGAGGCTTTCATGAATTCAAAAATACATGACCATGTGGTTGACGGGGCTGCCGTTGCAGGTGACGGTATGCTCAACGATCACGGGTCAGGGCATATAGCAATGGTAATGGCCAGGGCGTATATGCTTGTAAAAGATAATGTACAGGATTTGAAAGGATATGAAATATTCTTTTTACTGTTATCAATTCACTTTCACGATGTAGGAAATATCTATGGCAGAGATGCTCACGAAGAAAAAATTTGCAGTGTATTTGAGGCATTAGGCGATAAATTTCCATTAGATTCTACGGCACGACGTCTTATTACTAATATAGCTATGTCTCATGGTGGTAATCACGATGGTGATAAAGATACACTTGCCTATGTCCAGGAAAAAGAATATGTTGATGGCATTGCAATCCGCGCATCAGTCTTAGCTGCCCTGCTACGATTTGCAGACGAAATTGCAGATGATAAAAACCGCGCATCATCTGTTTTAGTTGCGCTTAAAGTTATTCCGAAAGAGAATAAGGCCTTCCATGAATATTCAAGAAGTTTAGAGCCGCCTGTAATTGAAGCAGACACATTGCTCCTTCACTATAATATTCGAAATGACCTCCTTTTTAATCGTGTTTCAAAATTAGACAGTGAAGTATTTCTATATGATGAGATTCTAAACAGAATCCAAAAGTGTCTATGTGAGCTTGATTATTGCAAGCGATATAGCCAAGGTTTTATACATGTATCTTGTTTGAGTGTTAGGATAAACATATTAGACAGCAGTGAACTCAAAGAGATTTTTCAAATTTGTTTTAAAGCAAAAATAACAGGATATCCCGATAAAAGTATGTATAATCCCGTTTGTTGCAGTGATCCTAAAGTGCCGGCAAAAACTGGAGAAGAACTAATTACATTAATCAATAAGGGGAATTAATAATGAATCCTTTTACAATAATCAGTCCCGAAGATTTAAACGCAGAACATGCCAATCAATTATTTGTGGAAGTTTATTCAGATTTTCCTCAAGTTAAAAATGCAGGTCATTCTATGATAGTAGGCGCACGGGGTTCGGGAAAGAGCATGATTTTTAGATGCTTGCTTCCCGATGTTCTAAAACTAACTGAAAACTGCACTTTTGCGGATTTGGAGTTTTTAGCATTCCATATTCCAATTAAAAATACGTCACTAAGAATAACTGAACTGACTGCTTTAGATAATCATCACGCTTCTTCCATGATTAATGAACATTTTTTTGTTCTAAATATCACGATGCAAATTTTATTTGCGTTATCTCAATTGGGGAAAAGCGATTTGTCATATAATGAGGAGATATACGGGTTATTTTTAACGAAATATAATCGCAGATTAAGGCTACAAGGATGTAAAAGATTTTGCGATACTAATGCATCAGATGCAAGCGAGTTCTTCAATCAGTTGTATGAGCATGCTGAGGAAATGCTGGCAGAGTTTATGCAGTATCTGGTAGAAATAAATGACCTTGAAAATAGTCAGCACTATAAGTACAATCTCCCTATTTTAAGTTTTCAAGGTTTCATTGTTCCTGTTCTAAAAGAGCTGCAAAAACTTCCAGAGATTGGCGGGAAAAATATATACCTTTTAATTGATGACGCAGATAATCTAAATAAAGCCCAGACACAGATTCTAAATAGTTGGCTTTCCAGTCGAACTGCTCCATCTATTTGCTTAAAAGTATCAACACAAATTGGTAATTATAAGTCTTATATTACCACCAATGGCACGTTAGTAGAAGCTCCTCATGATTATCAGGAAATTAATATTTCTGAAAAATATACGACGAGCAAAAGCCGTTATTTTGACCGCGTAAGAAAAATCGTCGAAAAAAGGCTTGCACTGGCAGGAATGGGCGATATATCCCCGGAAGAATTTTTCCCCGCTTATGCTCCGCAAGAAGAGGCTATAGCGAGAGAAAAAGCAAGGTTGATTGCTGTATGGGAAACAGAGGGGAGAGGAAATCAGCCAACAGACGATGCACAGAGGTATGCTATACCAAATTATATCAAAAACTTGGGAGGTACAAGAAAACAACGGTCGACATATATGTATGCCGGATTCGAGACCTTGGTCCATCTATCATCAGGAATCATTAGACTTTTCCTGGACTCCGCCGCTGCGATGTACGATTTAGAAATTAGTGATGCTAAAACAGATTCTGTACGAGCTATAACTCATACCGTACAAAATAAGATAGCAAGGTCAAAAGCTGATGAATTCTTATACTCCCAATTTAGACGATTAGAAACAGATGATGATGTTCTGACTGGGGAACTTAATGCTGTTCAAAAGCTGCAAAATCTTGTGTTTTCCATGGGAAAAACATTCCATGATGTGCTTGTTTCAGATAGATCAGAGAGAAGAGTCTTTTCAATTGCACTAGCCAATATGCCAACGAGGGAAATAAAGGCTGTTTTGGATTTAGGTGTGCAGACGGGCTATTTGCACAGTTCATACATTGGAACAAAAGATGGAGCCGGCCGGACGTGGCTGTATATACTTAATCGATATGTCTCCCCTACATTTGTGTTAGACCCTACAAGCTTTGCAGGATATCTATTTGTCCCTAATGAAAACATACTCAGAGCAATGAATATTGGTGCAAGAGTAAAAGAAGTACCTACCAGTGATGACGAGATATATCAGCTGAGTTTATTTGATATGGAGGAATACTTAAGTGAATAATGAAACCGTCAAAATTCCTGTATCATCACTGAATGGTATCCTAAAGTCTAATACTGCATTTGTGACATGTGCAAGCTTTGAAGAACGGTCTCTTGTGGTTGCACAACATATTAATGTTGAACTGATAGCACATGCATTTATTTTTTCTACAGATTCTAACCAAAAAGTAATTGAGACAAGAGAAAAAGTTACGGCTATTTTTTGTGACAGATCCACGGAGTATCTGATTCCCCCAAATGATCCCTTTTATCATTTGAAATGTGCTTATGATATGGCACAGAAAATTAATGATTGTGGAATTAAAAAGATTTTAGTAGATATAACAACATTCACTCATGAAATGCTTTTAATTTTACTAAATGTACTTTGGCGCAAGAAGGATATGTATGCCAGTATAGAGTTTGTCTATACTGGCGCAAAAGAGTATTGCCCTGATGTAATTGACAGCAGGAAGTGGCTTAGCAAGGGATGCAAAGAAGTGCGAAGTGTTTTGGGATACCCTGGGCTTTTGGTTCCTAAAAAGCAGAGCTGTCTAATAATTCTTGTTGGCTTTGAGCACGAGAGAGCATCTGGGCTGATAGATATGGTAGATCCAGATCAATTGTTCATAGGATGTGGAATAACGCAAAGCGCTTATGTTACATCGGAAATGCATATTGGTCCAATGAAAGAGTTTGAAGCGATGCATAAATCACTTTTAGCTTCCAGAGCTAATGTCAGCACATTTGACTTTTCTGCAAAAGATATAGTCAGTACATTAGTTTCAATTGAGAGAATTGTTGGAGAGACTAAAGGATACAATCATATTGTTGTACCAATGAATACAAAGATTTCGACGCTGGCTGTAGGAATGGCAGCTCTGAATGATCCGTCCATTCAACTTTGTTACGCAGAACCAGAGACATATAATTTTGACAATTATTCTTCGCCTGGGGACAGCATTCTTTGCTATTCATGGGATTTGAATAAGTAATTCGTAAGCCTCAATTGTCCGATGTGGTTATCCCTTTAGCTCAGCCAGAGAAAAGGATGGATTATGGGGCAACTGGGGCAATAAGATCGGGCCATGATACCGAAAAACGGGGAAAGAGTCATGGCAAAGGTAACTGCTCTGCCGTTGGGGATATTTCTGAAACAGTTTCCCATCGAGGCGCAATGTCAGGAGTACCTAGCATCGCTGCGCTGGCGGTTGGGGTATGTCTGCCCAAAATGTGGCTACTGGCACGGATACCGGCTGTCCAACGAGGCAGTACCAGTGTGCCCAGTGCCAACATCAGCCCTCAATGACGGCGGGGACGGTGCTACGCAAGACCCATATGCCGCTGACCCTGTGGTTCTTGGCATTCTATCTGGCGTACCAGGATAAACGGGGTATTTCCGCTGTAAACGTCAAATCCCCATCACCACCAAGAAGGCCTCGATGCTGAGTTTCAGCATCGAGGCCAAATTTCTGAAAATCATCTCAAACGGCAGTCCTCCGGAGCAGGTACTGTCAAGAAATATGCGCAAAAAGGTTTGCAGGCTCAGGTCAGAATGTAATCAGCCAGCAATGGAGGTGCCGTCGAAGGCAGTCTCCAAATGCTTCATATTCATGTATTTCTTGTTGCCCCATTGGGTGCCGGCCACATGGCGGAGTCTGGCACAGACCAGCATAAGGGCAGAATTGCCATCCGGGAATGTCCCCACCACCCGGGTGCGGCGGCGGATCTCTCGATTGAGCCGCTCGATCACATTGTTGGTGCGGATGCGAGTCCAGTGTTCGTAGGGGAACTCACAATAGGTCAATGTTTCCTCCACACCGTCCTGAACCTTTTTCGCTGCCTCCTTCAGCTTCATCTCACGCAGCTGGGCAATCACCAGGTCAGCCTTTTCACGGGCGGCCTTTTTGCTTTCCTGAGCATGGATCGCCTTGAGCATTTTAGCCACCAGCTTCACCTTGGAGTGAGGGACTACAGAAAACACATTGCGATAAAAGTGGACGGTACAGCGTTGGTATTTGGCATCCGGGAACACTTCTCCCACGGCTTCCAGCATACCCAGGCACTTGTCTCCCACGATGAGCTTTACGCCATCCAGACCACGGCCGCGCAGCCACTGGAAGAAGCTGATCCAGCTGGCCTTGTCCTCTTTCATGCCCTCAGCGGCGCCTAAAACCTCCCGATATCCGTCCTCATTTACTGCGATCGCCACCAGGATCGCAACATTTTCAAACTCCCCACCCCAGTTCCGCCGCAGATAGATACCATCCACATAGACATAAGGATACCGCCCGCCCTGTAAACGCCGGTTGCGCCATGCCTCTATGTGGACATACGCTTTCTTATTCAGCTCACTGATGGTTGCCGGAGACACCTTACTCCCCCATAGTGCTTCTGTGATATCCTCCACCCGCCGTACCGATACTCCTGCCAGGTACATCTCAATCAGCGCTTCCTCCACGCTGCTCTCCCGCCGCCGGTATCGTTCGATGAT
>JAAVHT010000062.1 GCA_014799565.1 Clostridiales bacterium | reverse complement strand
CTCAAAGGCCATATCCTCCAGTTGTGCCCGATCCAGAACGTAGATGGAGCGGTATCCCAGCTCCACCAGGCCCTGAGCAGCCAGCTCTCCCAGCACCCGGCTCACCGTTACCCGGGACAGGCCCACCGCTTGGCCGATGCCCTCGTGGGTGGCCCGGATGGAGCCGCCTCTGCCGGTAGTGCTTACGCTGGCAGTGTTCCTGCCGGCATCGCTTGCGACGCCTGGCTGCCCCAGCAGCCACCGCGCCACCCGCTGCTGGGCTGGCAGGGAGGAGGACTCCACATGGTCGGACAGCATCCGTACCGTCCGGGCCAGATATTGGAGCATGGGCAGGGCCAGCTCCGGGTGGCGCTGGAAGGCGGCGTCCAGCTGGGCCCGGTCAATGGTCAAGATCCGGCAGTCCTCCAGCGCCATGGCGGAGGTGACCCGGGGGCAGCCGTCGAAAAAGGAAGCCTCGCCCATTAAATCCCCGGAGCGATGGACGGCAAGCACCCGTTCCTCCCCAGAGCCGGAGCTGATGAAGCTGCGCACTGAGCCGGAGATGAGATAATAAAAGCACTCCGGGCGGGCGCCCTGGAGATAGACCATTTGCCCCGCATGGTACTTCCGGGGGCTGCGGCCTTCCGCCAGCAGATCCCAAACCGCCATGTGCTTCGCCTCCCATCCTGATGTTGATGGTAATATTGTATCATGGTTTACATTGTTCCCGGCAAAGTTCTGGCATAATGAGTGCATCAAATTTGGATATAGGAGGAATTTTTCATGGGCATGACCATGACCCAGAAGATCCTGGCCCGCTCCGCCGGACTTGACCGGGTGGAGGCCGGCCAGCTCATTGAGGGCAAGCTGGATCTGGTGCTGGGCAACGACATCACCACCCCGGTGGCCATCACGGAGTTCCACAAGGCGGGGCTGTCCTCGGTGTTTGACAAGGAAAAGATCGCCATTGTGCTGGATCACTCCACCCCCTGCAAGGACATCAAGTCCGCCCAGCTCTGCGCCGCCTGCCGGGAGTTTGCCAAGGAGCACTCCATCACCCACTTCTACGACGTGGGCCAGATGGGCATTGAGCACGCCCTCCTGCCAGAGAAGGGCCTGACCGCCCCCGGCGAGGTCATTATCGGCGCCGACTCCCATACCTGTACCTACGGCGCTTTGGGGGCATTCTCCACCGGCGTTGGCTCCACCGACATGGCCGCTGGCATGGCCACGGGGCTGGCCTGGTTCAAGGTGCCCTCCGCCATTAAGGTTGAGCTGAAGGGCAAATTGGGGCAGTATGTCAGCGGCAAGGACGTCATCCTCCACCTGATCGGCATGATTGGGGTGGACGGGGCGCTGTACCAGTCCCTGGAGTTCATGGGGGACGGGGTCGCCTCCCTGGAGATGGACGACCGCTTCACCATCTGCAACATGGCCATCGAGGCCGGGGCCAAGAACGGCATCTTCCCGGTGGATGACAAAACCGCCGCTTACTTAAAGGGCCGCGTCAGCCGGGAGTGGCAGGCGTTTGAGGCCGACCCGGACGCGGAATACACCCGGGAGGTTACCATCGACCTGTCCGCTCTGCGGCCCACGGTGTCCTTCCCTCACTTGCCCTCCAACACCAAGAGCGTGGACGAGGCGGCGGGCAAGCCCATCCAGCAGGTGGTCATCGGCTCCTGCACCAACGGGCGGCTGAAGGATCTGCGGGAGGCCGCCGCCATCCTTAAGGGACGAAAGGTGGCCGACGGGGTGCGGTGCATCGTGATCCCCGCCACCCAGCAGATCTACCTGGACGCTATGGCCGAGGGCCTGGTGGCCGACTTCATCCAGTCGGGCGCGGTGGTGTCCACACCCACCTGCGGGCCGTGTCTTGGCGGGCACATGGGGGTGCTCAGCGACAACGAGTGGGCCATCTCCACCACCAACCGCAACTTCGTGGGCCGCATGGGCCCCACCAGCTCCATGATCATCCTGGCCAGCCCCGCCGTGGCGGCGGCGTCCGCTGTCACCGGTGTGGTCACTGACCCCGCGACGCTTTAAGGGAGGGGAACGAACATGAAAATTTATAAATACGGCGACAACGTGGACACTGACGTCATCATCCCCGCCCGGTATCTCAACGCCCCGGACGAGAAGTCCCTGGCCTCCCACTGCATGGAGGATATCGACGCCAGCTTTGCCTCCACCGTGGAGGCGGGGGACATCGTCATTGGCGGCGCAAACTTCGGCTGCGGCTCCTCCCGGGAGCACGCTCCCCTGGCAATCAAAGCCTGCGGGGTGAAGTGCGTCATCGCCAAGAGCTTCGCCCGCATTTTCTACCGCAACGCCATCAACATCGGTTTCCCGATTCTGGAGTGCCCCGAGGCGGTGGACGGCATCAGCGCCGGGGACGCGGTGAGCGTGGATTTTGCCACCGGCGTGATTGTCAACGAGACCACGGGGGCCAAGTTCCAGGCCGCGCCCTTCCCGGAGTTCGTCAACGGCATCATTGAGAACGGGGGACTGCTGAAATCCCTGAAAGCGAGAGGTGTGGCGAAATGAATTACAAGATTGCACTGATCCGGGGCGACGGCATCGGCCCGGAGATCGTCAACGAGACGGTGAAGGTCATCGACAAGGTGGGGGAGAAGTTCGGCCACACCTTCGAGTATGTGGACGTGCTGCTGGGCGGCTGCGCCACCGACGCGGTGGGCAAGAGCTACCCCGACGGCACCGCCGAGCTGTGTAAATCCTGCGACGCGGTGCTGCTGGGCGCGGTGGGCGGCCCCAAGTGGGGCAGCGATAAGCCCGCCGAGCAGCGCCCGGAGACCGCCCTGCTGGCCATCCGCAAGGATTTGGGGCTGTACGCCAACCTGCGCCCCGCTGCCCTGCGTCCCGCCCTGGCGGAGGCCTGCCCGCTGAAAAAGGAGACAGCGGAGAAGGGCATCGACCTGCTGATGGTGCGTGAGCTGACCGGCGGCATCTACTTCGGCAAGCGGGACAAGTACCAGACCGAGGATCGGGGCATGGAGGCCACCGACCTGATGGCCTACTCTGAGATGGAGATCGAGCGCATCGGCCGCCGGGCCTTCGAGATGGCGAGGCTCCGCCGGGGCAAGGTATCCAGCGTGGATAAGGCTAACGTGCTGGAGACCAGCCGGCTGTGGCGGGCTGTCATGCACCGCTTGGCAGAGGAGTATTCTGATGTGGAGTACGAGGATGTGCTGGTGGACAACTGCGCCATGCAGCTGGTGCGGGATCCGGGGCAGTTCGACGTGGTGGTCACCGAGAATATGTTCGGCGACATCCTGTCCGACGAGGCGTCCATGATCACCGGCTCCATCGGCCTGCTGCCCTCCGCCTCCATGGGGGACGGGGCCCCAGCGCTGTACGAGCCCATCCATGGCTCCGCCCCGGACATCGCGGGCCAGGACAAGGCCAACCCCATCGCCACCATCCTGTCCGCGGCCATGATGTTCCGCTATTCCTTCAAGCTGGCCGCCGAGGCGGACGCCATTGAGGCCGCTGTGGATCAGACGCTGGCGGACGGCTGGCGCACCGCCGACATTGCCCGAGCGGGGGAGAGCGTCATCGGGACGAAGCGGATGGGTGAGATCATCCGGGAGAACATCTGAAAGTGGGGTTCTTCTGTCCTGAAGGAGAATGACACCATGAACACGATGAATTATTGCTTCAAAAGGCTGGATGAGAGTGCGGGCGAAGCGATCAAAAAGTTGTTTACCAGCGTATTCACAAAAGAACCATGGAATGACGACTGGTCTGACGAACAGCAATTGGAGCAGTATCTGCACGACTTGATTGGGCAGAGCAATTCCCTGACCTTCGGATTATATGAGGGAACAGAGCTGATTGGCGTATCAATGGGGCGAATCAAGCACTGGTATACAGGTACAGAATACTGTATAGATGAGTTGTGCGTCAGCACGCCAAAGCAGGGGCAGGGAATCGGAACGCTATTTGTGCGTGAAATTGAAAAGGCTTGCGCAGAATTAGGGCTGACTCATATTTTCCTGTTGACAGAGGACAATGTACCGGCCTTTCAATTTTACAAAAAGCAGGGATTTTATGAGCTGGAACACAATGCCGCATTTGCGAAAAAGTTATCATAATTTCCGAATTTAGCGCTGAAGCGTGAAAGAAACCGCCCCATACGGGCGGTTTCTTTTTTATTTTACAAGTGGGGGAGATAGGTGGTATAATATAGGAATGAAGGGGGAGAGGTCATGATTCTGGCCATTGATATCGGGAATATTCGGACGACGATTGCTTTGTTTACGGAAAATGGAGCGCTGTCCTTCCAGTCGGAGCTGGAGACGGACGCCAAGATCACCGACGACCGCTGCGCCATCGACCTGATGGGGGTGTTCCACCTCTACCGGGCCGAACTGGGCGGGGTGGACGGTGCCATTTTGTCCAGCGTGGTGCCCCCCATTACCGGCACCTACGCCCGCACCCTGCGGAGGCTCACCGGCAAGCCCCCCCTGGTGGTGGGGCCGGGGCTGAAAACCGGACTGAACATCAAAGCGGAGATCCACAACCAGCTGGGCAGCGACATCGTGGCCTCCGCCGTGGCGGTATCTGCCCTCTATCCCACCCCCGCAATCATCATCAACTCCCGCACCGCCGTCACTTTCTCCTATTTGAGCGAAAACGCGTTTGAGGGCTGCGCCATTATGCCCGGCATCGATATTGCCCTGGAGGCCCTGTCCCGGAATGGGGCGCAGCTGCCCCAGATCTCCATGGCCCAGGTGGACACGCCCCTGGGGCGCAACACGGTGGACTCCATGCGGGCCGGGGTGCTGTATGGTTACAGCGGCGCTTTTGACCGGGTCATCGAGTCCCTGGAGGAGGCCGCGGGGGCTCCCGCCGCCACGGTGGTGGCCACAGGGGGGCGCGCCCCCGCCCTCTACCGTATGTGCCGCCGGGAGATCAAGTATGACCACGACCTTTTGGTGAAGGGGTTGTACCATCTCTACCGCAAAAATATCCGCCGCTGAGGGTTTTGCTTGCATTTCCGCAAGGTTGAGCATATAATGTGCGGAAAACAACAATTGGAGGGATCCTCTTGAAAGAACTTGCTCAAATCGCGTCCGCGGTGCAGGTGTCCAGCACCATGGCCATGGACGCCCTGGCCAAGCAGATGAAAGCGGACGGCATCGACGTGATCGGCTTCGGCGCGGGCGAGCCGGATTTTAATACCCCTGACCATATCAAAGCGGCGGCGGACGAGGCTATCGCCAACAACGTCACCCGTTACACTCCCGCCTCCGGCACAGTGGCGCTGAAAGAGGCTGTCTGTAAGCGGATGCGCCAGGACTGCGGCCTGGATTACAGGCCCTCCCAGGTGGTGATTACAAGCGGTGCCAAGCACTGCGTATACATCGCCCTGCGGGCCCTGGTGAACCCGGGCGACGAGGTGATCCTGCCCGCCCCCTTCTGGGTCAGCTATCTGGAGATGGTCAGGATGGTGGGCGGCGTGCCTGTGGTGGTTACCGCCCAGGAGTCCGCCAGATTTAAGATGACCGCCGAGCAGCTTGTTGCCGCCATTACCCCCAAGACAAAGGCGCTCATCCTGAATAACCCCTGCAATCCCACCGGCATGATGTACTCCAGGGAGGAGCTGGAGGCCATCGCCCGGGTGTGTGTGGAGAAGGACATCTACATTATCTCCGATGAGATTTACTACGGCCTGGTGTACG
>JAAVHT010000061.1 GCA_014799565.1 Clostridiales bacterium | reverse complement strand
GAAGCTGGACAGGCAATCCTAACAAAACTCGTCAGGTCGCAGCATGAGATCGACAGCATCACGGCACGGGAGAATTTCATCCTGGGCTTCCGGCTGGGAGTCAGGATCATGGCCGAATGCTTGGATGACAACGACGGAGACATAAGAAACGGAGGCGATTGACCATGGCAAAGCGCAGACCATCCGGGGACGGCATGGTGCGCAAACGGGAGGATGGCCGCTGGGAGGGACGAATCGTGGTGGGTCACAAAGAAAACGGTGAACCCATCTTTCAGTACGTCCTCGCTCCCACACAAAAGGCGCTGTTGGGCAAACTCCACCAGAATATCGAGATATTTCGAGATGTGGAATTGTGTGAGGACAGCCGCATGACATTGGCCCAGTGGCTGGATTGCTGGCTGGATGACTACGCCGCCCCGCGCCTGCGGGAGAGCACGATGAATGGCTATCGGATGTATGCCGAGCAGTACATCAAACCCCGCTTGGGTGGTAAGAAGATGACTTCCATCACCACGGCGGACATCCAGCGGCTGTACACGAAGCTAAGAAAAGAGGGCCGGGTGCATGAGCACCCGGAGTATGGGCACCAGCTCTCCGCCAATACTGTACGCCGCATCCACACCATGCTCCACCGGGCCATGGCGGACGCGGTTCGCGCGCACGTCATTCCCCGGAACCCTGCTAATGGGGTGACCCTGCCCAAAGCAGACAATACACCAAAACGTGTCCTCACAAGCAAAGAACTGGATGATTTCATGGACGTCATCAAGGTAGATCCGCTCTGGCATGATTTCTTCTATACCGAACTCACTACCGGCCTGCGCCGGGGTGAAATTTGCGGCCTTCAGTGGAAGGACTTCGACAGCGATGCAGGGACGCTCCAGGTCAGCCGCACCCTGCACAGAACGCCAAGCGGTAGGTTTGAGGCGGGCGAGACGAAAACCAGGACGGGGAAACGCAAGATTCTGCTCCCGGAAAGTACGGCAGATATTCTTCGGATGCGGCAAAAGGTGGCCGCCAGTGAATGGATATTCTTTGATCCACTCAGACCAGAGCGGCCCGTTTCGCCCGATGCTGCTTATCGAAGGCTGAAAGCACTCCTAAAGCAAGCGAGCTTACCAAATATTCCCTTCCATAGTCTCAGACACACCTTCGCAACCCGCGCGCTGGCCAGCGGGGTAGATGCCAAGACGCTCTCCGGCATTCTGGGACATACCGATGCCTCGTTCACGCTGAATACCTACACCCACGTCACCAGCGATATGCAAAAGCAGGCGTCGGTCATCGTTGGAAGCTTTATGGAGGACATCTTCGGGAAGGAGTTGAAACCATGGCAAAGCGCAGAAAACGCGGCGAAGGAAGCGTCCACCTGAGAAAGGACGGGCGCTGGGAGGGCCGGGTGGTGGTCGACTACGACGACAAAGGCCTTCCCATCACGAAAAATGTGCTGGCGAAAACTAAATCTGAATGTACGGCAAAACTGAAAAAACTGCAGGAAACCTACGGTGAGAAGCCAAATGAGAAACTCCAGCCAGATATGACTTTTGGCGAATGGCTGGATTTCTGGTACCAGAACTACTCCAAACCACGACTGCGCCCGAAAACGCAGTTAGACTATGAAAATAACATATATCAGCATATCATCCCAGCATTGGGGAGTATTCCCCTAAACAAGTTGACCTCAAACGATCTCCAGCAATTCTATGCGCAGATGAAGAAGGGCGGACGGCTGAACCGCACCGACATTTACGGCGAGGGCCTCTCTGACCGCATGGTGCGCGCCTGCCATACCCGGTGCCGTACAGCGCTGGACAAGGCAGTTCAGGATGGACTGATCCGTACCAACCCTGCTGCGGACTGCAAGCTACCTGCCCAAGCCGTCAAGGAGATGCAGATGCTGACCAGAGAGGAGATGCAGCGGTTTCTCATCCAAGCCAAGGAGGAAGGATATTTCGAGCTGTTTCTGCTGGAGCTGGCTACTGGTCTGCGCCGGGGCGAGGTGCTGGCACTCCAGTGGGATGATTTGGACTTCACCACAGGGGAGCTTCGCATTCAGCGCCAGGTCTATCGGGCAAACGGCAAGCTGGTGGTCTCCGAACCCAAGACAAAGGCGGCCCTGCGCACTATTGTTCTGCCGCCCTCACTGGTAGAGGTGTTGCAGGAATATCGACAGGGAGTGACCTCCCGTTGGATGTTCCCCTCCCCAGTAACGGAGGATTCGCCTCTTGATCCAGCCACTGTTCGGAAACGTCTCCAGGCTATTTTGAACCATGCAGGATGTAAACGGGTTCGGTTCCACGATTTGCGGCACGTTTTTGTGACCACGGCGCTGGAAAGTGGGATGGATGTGAAAACCCTCTCCACCATCATTGGGCACGTTTCCGCAAAGACCACGCTGAACATCTACACCCATGTCACTGACGCCATGCGGCAGACCGCGGCGGCAAAAATCGACCGGGGCATCGGCAAACGTGAGCCGCAGGGCAAGAGCAGCTCAGACGGCGAGAGTTTACCCACCCGGGCAGATGGGACGCAGTCAAAGGCCGCCTTTGAGCCCTACAAGGGCAAAATACGTAAGCCAGGGACAGGCTGTGTGACGCAAATCAACGACCACCTCTGGGAAGGGAGATATTCTCCAAAGTGGCCCGACGGCAAAAAGCACCCACGCAACATCTATGCCCGCACCGAGAGTGAGTGCGAGGTAAAGCTGGCGGAGCTGATTCAACAGACCAAGATGGAAATCGCAGAAGCAAAGCGGCTGGCCGCTGCAGGGAACTGGGAAGCGGCCATGGCGCTGGTGGGGCAGAAGAAGGCGCGAGGAGCAAGAAAAAATGAAATCCGGGCATAGATGCAGCCACATCTACATAAATAGTACGTTGGCATTTCTTTCATAAATACGCAGCGCTGTTTCCGGCACATACTAATCGTGAAGAAGAACTGAACGATACCAAATGGAGGCTAAAAATGGATCAAAGATTTTATATTTGTGAGCACTGCGGCAACATCGTTGCCATGGTGCGGGATAAGGGCGTACCCATCATGTGCTGCGGGCAGAAGATGACCGAGCTGATCCCCAACACCACTGATGCCGCTGGGGAAAAGCATATCCCCCTGTATGAGGTTCGGGAAAACACCGTCTACGTCAATGTGGGCGAGGTTGGGCACCCCATGCAGGAGGAGCACTCCATCGAGTGGGTATCGATCCAGACGAAGCACGGTGGGCAGTGGAGGCGGCTGAAGCCTGGTAAGGAGCCAAAGGCGTGCTTCGCACTGTGCGAGGGCGATGAGGTGGAGGCCGTCTACGCCTATTGCAACCTGCACGGCCTTTGGAAAGCGTGACCGGGCAAACAAGCACAGAATATGCCAAGTCACCAGGGACAAAACTACCACGCATAAATCATAAAGAGACGATCTCTCAATGCCCTCGCCCTGTCCCCAGCCGGGGCAGATTTTTCTGTCTGTGGTCAAAGCTGTGGTCAAGGAGAAAGCGCAAAAAGTGAACCATACAAAAAAGTGCTGAAAACAAGAAAAATCCGCTTGAAATCTTGCGATTTCAAGCGGATTTTTGGTGGACGATACAGGACTTGAACCTGTGACCTCCCGCACGTCAAGCGGATGCTCATACCAGCTGAGCTAATCGTCCAAATATTCCGTGTTCCGCGCCCGATGAGCGGAACAAATACATTATAGCCATGCCAATGCCGCTTGTCAAGAGTTTTTTTTCATGATATACTGAATCCCCGGAAAAACACGAGGGGGAATCAATATGAAATACGCGCTGATCACCGGCGGCTCCCGGGGCATTGGAGCCGCCGCCGCCCGTCTGTTTGCCCGAAAGGGCTGGGGAGTGGCTGTGGGCTATGACAAGAGCGAGGCCAGGGCCCAGGAGCTGGCTCAAGAGCTGTCTCGGATGGGCGTGCCCGCTATGGCAGTCCGGGCGGATGTGGCCGATGAGGGGCAAGTGTGCCGGATGGTTGACATTGTGTTAGAAAAATTTTGTCAACTTGACATTTTGGTTTGCTGCGCCGGCATTTCCCATGGGGGGCTTATCAGTCAAATTGACGGAGAACATTGGCGGCGGTTATTTGCTGTCAATGTGGATGGTGTCCACCACTGCTGCCGCTCGGTGCTGCCCCATATGCTGGGCCGCAAGTCCGGCTCAATCGTCACTGTATCCTCCATGTGGGGGCAGGTGGGAGCCTCCTGTGAGGCGGCATATTCCGCGACCAAAGGAGCGGTCATCGCCTACACAAAGGCGCTGGCCAAGGAGCTTGGCCCTTCCAATATCCGGGTAAACTGCGTGGCTCCTGGGGTGATCGACACCGATATGAACGCCAATCTGACCCGGTCGGATATGGCCGCCCTGGCGGATGAGACCCCCCTGGGCCGCATCGGCACTCCAGAGGAGGCCGCCGCCGCCATTGCGTTTCTGGCCTCGGATGAGGCGTCCTTCATCACAGGGCAGGTGCTGGCGCCCAACGGTGGATTCGTGATTTGAGAACAAATATCCGTCATAATACAACACAATGACCGTCTGCCGCAGACGGTCATTGTCATGTTTGACGGTTGACAGCCGCGGTCTGCGAGTATATAATTGTCAACAATCTGGGGGGCGCAATCGTGCCCCCTTCGATGTTTAGAAACCCGCGGCATATCAATATAGGAGGAAACCAGAATGAAAAAGAAGAATCTTGCGGCGTGGCTCTTAGCGGGCGCCATGTGCTTCAGCCTGCTGGCCGGCTGCTCCAGCAAGGACAGCAATGCCAGCACCCCCGGCACAGATAGTAAGGAAAGCCAGCCCGCCGACAATGAGGGCGGCAATAGCGGCGCGGCCACCATCAAAATCGGCGGCGTGGGCCCCCTGACCGGCGGCGCGGCCATCTATGGCAACGCGGCCAAGGGCGGCGCGGAGATCGCCGCCGAGGAGATCAACGCCCTGGGCGGCATCCAGATCGATCTGCGCTATGAGGACGACGCCCACGACCCCGAGAAGTCCGTCAACGCTTACAACACCCTGAAGGACTGGGGTATGCAGGTGTTCCTGGGCTCCGTCACCTCCGGCCCGGGCGCCGCCACCGCCGCTGAGAGCAACGGCGACCACATCTTCTACCTGACCCCGTCCGCCTCTTCCACCGACGTCATCGGCGGCGTGGCCAACCCCCTGACCGGCTCCGTGGACATCGACCGCCGGGACAACGTGTTCCAGATGTGCTTCGTGGATCCCAACCAGGGCAGCGCCTCCGCTCAGTACATTAAGGATAACGACCTGGGCAGCGCCATCGCCGTCATCTATAAGAACGACGACATCTACTCCACCGGCATCTACAACAGCTTTGCCTCCAAGGCCGCTGAGCTGGGCCTGAACATCGTGTCCACCACCACCTTCACCACGGACAGCCAGACCGACTTCTCCGTGCAGATCAACGATGCCAAGAACAAGGGCGCGGATCTGGTCTATCTGCCCACCTACTATGATGCCAACGCTCTGATCCTGACCCAGGCCAACGCCGCCGGCTACAACCCCAAGTACTTCGGCGTGGACGGCATGGACGGCATTCTGTCCGTGGACGGCTTTGACACCTCTCTGGCCGAGGGCGTCATGCTGCTGACCCCCTTCAATGCCGACTCTGAGGACGAGGCCACCAAGTCCTTCGTCGCCAAGTATCAGGAGAAGTACGGCGATGTGCCCAACCAGTTCGCTGCCGACGCCTATGACTGCGTGTACGCCATTTACGAGGCGCTGAAGGACGAGAACGTCACCTCCGAGACCAGCGCCAGCGATATGTGCGACATCCTCGTCAATAAGTTCACCTCCATGACCTTCAACGGCCTGACCGGTGAGAACATGACTTGGAGCGCCGAGGGCACCGTCACCAAGAGCCCCAAGGGTATGTACATCCAGGACGGCGCTTACGTCGGCATGGATTAAAAGAAGCGCGGAGCCGTCGTGAGCAGCCGTTAGGCCGCGAAGCGGCCATAGGCCTAAGCCGTGCAAAGCACGGCCCACGGCGCGGATGGAGCGGAGCGAGACCGAGCGCAGGCCCGCACAGCGGGCCAAGACCAGGTCGAGTCGGAGTGAAGCCGCGCGTCGCGAACAGGCGCAGCGTGACAGCAAGAAGCGTTCCACGCGAACGTGACAATGCAGTGTCTGACAGTAGAAATACCGCCCGGGAGGGCTGCCGCACCCCGGCAGCCCTCCCGGCCTTTCCAGAAATAAGAGACGAGGTGAGTACCCTTGCTGATTTTCCTCAACCACTTGATCAACGGCATCAGCCTGGGCAGCGTGTACGCCATCATCGCCCTGGGCTACACCATGGTGTACGGCATCGCCAAGATGCTGAACTTTGCCCACGGCGACGTCATCATGGTGGGAGCGTACATCTGCTTCTTCGCGATTTCCTCCTTCCATCTGCCTCCGGCCGTGGGAATTTTGCTGGCCATGCTGGTGTGCACCCTGCTGGGCATCGTCATTGAGCGGCTGGCCTACAAGCCCCTGCGGCAGGCCACCTCCCTGGCGGTACTCATCACCGCCATCGGCGTCAGCTACCTGCTGCAAAACGGGGCTCAGCTGCTGTGGACCTCCAACATCAAGATGTTCCCCTCCTTCTTCCCCGGCCAGCCCGTGGAGCTGTTCGGCGGGGAGCTGAAAATCACAGTGGCCTCCATCGTCACCGTGGCGGTGTGCGTGGTCATCATGCTGGCGCTGACCTGGTTCACCGGCCAAACCAAGGTGGGCAAGGCCATGCGGGCCTGCTCCGAGGACAAGGGCGCGGCCCAGCTCATGGGCATTGACGTGAACACCACCATCTCCGTGACCTTTGCCATCGGCTCCGCCCTGGCCGCCGTCGCGGGCGTGCTGTTCTGCTCGGTCTACCCCAATTTGACCCCCACCACCGGCTCCATGCCGGGCATCAAGGCGTTCACCGCCGCCGTGTTCGGCGGCATCGGTTCCATCCCAGGAGCACTGCTGGGAGGCGTTCTGCTGGGCATGATCGAGATCTTTGCCAGCGCGTACATCTCCACCCAGCTGTCCAACGCCATCGTGTTCGCGGTGCTCATCATTGTGCTGCTGGTGCGGCCCACCGGCCTGCTGGGCAAGCAGGTTCGCGAGAAAGTGTAGGGGTGGTCTTATGAAGAAATTTCATCTGAGCAAGACCAATCGGGTCAACTTTGCCACCTATGGCATGGTCATCCTCGCGTTTGTCGTGATGCAGCTCATGGGGAGCGCCGGGATGCTGTCCTCCACCATCCGGGGCCAGCTGGTGCCCATCTGCGCCTATGTGGTCATGGCCCTGAGCCTGAACCTGACCGTCGGCATCCTGGGTGAGCTGTCCCTGGGCCACGCCGGATTTATGAGCGTGGGAGCCTTCGCGGGCGCGGTGGCCGCGGCGGCGCTGCCCATCTCCTCCGCCCCGCTGCGGCTGGGGGTGTCTATGCTCATCGGCGCGGTTCTGGCCGGTCTGGTGGGCGTGGTGGTAGGCGTGCCGGTGCTCCGGCTCAACGGCGACTACCTGGCCATCGTCACGCTGGCCTTCGGCCAGATCATCAAATCCATCGTGGAGAACCTCTACATCGGCCTGGACGCCAAAGGGCTCCACGCCAGCTTCCTGGAGAACAGGATCACCTTTACCGACGGCGGGAAGATGATCCTCAACGGCCCCATGGGAGTCAACGGCATCAATAAAATCTCCACCTTCACCGCCGGGTTCGTCCTGATTATGATCGTGCTGGTCGTCATCTTCAACCTGGTGAACAGCCGGGCCGGACGGGCCATCATGGCCCTGCGGGACAACCGCATCGCCGCCGAGAGCGTGGGCATCAATGTGACCAAGTACAAGCTGATGGCCTTCGTCACCTCCGCCGCCATGGCGGGCGCGGCGGGCACCCTGTTTGCTCTGGGACAGAACACCATCACCGCGTCCAAGTTCGACTTCAATATGTCCATCCTGATCCTGGTGTTTGTGGTGCTGGGCGGGCAGGGAAAGATGTGGGGCTCCATCCTGGCGGCCACCTTCCTCACCGTCCTCCCCGAGACCCCCATCATGCGGGAACTGAAGGATTACCGGATGCTGGCGTATGCCCTGGTCATGATCCTGGTCATGCTGGCGACCAACAGCGATAAGCTCAAGGCCCTGATGGGCCGCATCATCCCCAGACGAAAGGGGGCCGCGGACAATGGCTGAGAAAAAGCAGTTTGAAAAGGGCAAAATGGTGCCCGTGCCCAGTGTGTCTATCATCCCGGAGCGGGATCTAGGCAGAACCCCCATTCTGGAGTGCAGCCACTTGGGCATCGACTTCGGCGGACTGACCGCCGTGAATGAGTTCAACATTACCGTGGGCCGCACCGAGATTGCGGGCCTCATCGGCCCCAACGGCGCGGGCAAGACCACCGTGTTCAACCTGCTCACCAAGGTCTACCAGCCCACCCGGGGCACCATCCTGGTGGACGGGCTGGACACCCACGGCAAGACCCCCGCCCAGATCAACCGCATGGGCATCGCCCGCACCTTCCAGAACATCCGGCTGTTCAACAACCTGAGCGTGGAGGACAACGTGAAGATCGGCCTCCACAATCAGGAGAAATACTCCATGTTCTCCGGCGTCCTCCGCCTGCCCAAGTACTGGCGGCGGGAGAAGGCCGCCCACGAGCGGGCGCTGGAGCTGCTGTCCATCTTCGATATGCAGGACTTGGCGGATCACCAGGCCGGCTCCCTGCCCTACGGGGCTCAGCGGCGGCTGGAGATCGTCCGGGCGCTGGCCACCAATCCGTCCCTGCTGCTGCTGGACGAGCCGGCGGCGGGCATGAACCCCTCCGAGACCGCCGAGCTGATGGAGAATATCGTCAAGATCCGGGACACCTTCCAGATCGCCATCATGCTCATCGAGCACGACATGAGCCTGGTCATGGGCATCTGCGAGGGCATCTGTGTGCTCAACTTCGGTCAGATCATCGCCAAGGGCACCGCGGAGGAGATCCAGTCCAACCCCACGGTCATCGAGGCCTATCTGGGCAAGCAGCAGTGAGGAGGGCGCGAGAATGCTGAAAGTCAACGACATCAACGTCTACTACGGCGCCATCCACGCCATCAAGGGCGTGTCCTTTGAGGTGAACGACGGCGAGATCGTCACCCTCATCGGCGCCAACGGCGCGGGCAAGTCCACCATTCTGAACACGGTGTGCGGCCTGCTCCATTCCCGCACCGGTTCCATCGAGTTCCTGGAGAAAAATCTGGCCTCCATCCCCGCCCACAAGGTGGTGAAGCTGGGCATGGCCCACGTCCCCGAGGGGCGGCGCATCTTCCAGCAGATGACGGTGGAGGAAAACCTGGAGATGGGTGCGTACACCCAGTCCAGGGCCAGCGTCGATCCCAACCTGGAGCGGGTGTATGAGCAGTTTCCCCGCTTGAAGGAGCGGCGCCGCCAAGTGGCGGGCACCCTGTCCGGCGGCGAACAGCAGATGCTTGCCATGGGCCGGGGTCTCATGTCCAACCCCAAGCTGCTGATGCTGGACGAGCCGTCCATGGGTCTGGCTCCCATCCTGGTGGAGCAGATCTTTGACATCATCCGCCAGCTCCACAAGGCGGGCACCACCATCCTGCTGGTGGAGCAGAACGCCCGCATGGCCCTGTCGGTGGCCGACCGGGGCTATGTGCTGGAGACGGGCAAGATCGTCGCCACCGGTACCGGAGACGAGCTGCTCCACGACGAGGCGGTCAAGAAGGCTTATCTGGGCGGTTAAAGAAGTTTTGAGAGAGCCTGCGGCTTACGCCGCAGGCTCTTTCTTGTTTTTATGCAAGTCAGGCAGCGCTGACAGCAGGTCGCGTTCGCACCCCTTGCCAAGCGGGACGGCATTGTGTATGCTGAACGTGCGATCGCAAGAAGAAGCGTGAAGCCGTCGTGAGCAGCGCGGATGGAGCGGAGCGAGACCGAGCGCAGGCCCGCACAGCGGGCCAAGACCAGGTCGAGTCGGAGCGAAGCCGCGCGTCGCGAACAGGCGCAGCGTGACAAAGAGGAAGCGCGCAGTTTGACAGGGAAAGGAGAGTGACACCTATGAAAGTGACCGTGGAGGAGTGCTCCAGCCTAGAGCAGACCGAGGTGACCATCCGCTGCCCCCGGTTGGACAGCCAGGTGTCCCGGCTGGTGGAACTGCTTCGGCTGTCCGACGCCCGGCTCACCGGGGAAAAGGACGGCGAGACCTGCATCCTGGACGGGGCGGAGGTGCTCTATATCGACACCGTGGATCGGGGCACCTTCCTCTATACCGAAGATGGAGTGTACCAGACCCGCCTGCGCCTGTACGAGCTGGAGGAGCAGCTCACCGGTTGGGATTTCATCCGGGTGAGTAAGTCGGCCATCGTGAATTTTGATCGGGTGCGGTCGCTGCGCCCAGACTTCGGCGGGCGGATGCGGCTCACCATGTCCAACGGCGAGGTGGTGGTGGCGAACCGCCAGTACGTCCCCGCCATCAAGGCAAAGTTAGGCTTGTGAAAGGAGTGTGTCCCATGAAAAAGTTTTTGCAGATCGTCATCGCCATCAAAGAGAGGGCGTCATTGAGCTACACCGCCGCCATGTTCATTTATATGGTTTTCCTGTGGGTGTTCAAGCAGGATACGGCTCCGCTGTCCATGCTGTTTTCCCTGATGATCGTGTGTGTGGCGGCGGGAACCATGCAGCTGGTGGCGTTCAGTGACCTGCTGTTTAAAAAACTGGCCTATGGCTGGCGGCTGGTGGTCTTCGTGATCCCCTTTGGCGCGGTTCTCACCGCCTTTGCCGTGGGCTTTGGCTGGTTTCCGACGGAAGACGCGAGGGCGTGGGTGGAATTCGGCGTGATTTTTATCGTTATTTTTCTGGCAATCACGGCGGGCATTGAGATCTACTACCGCCTGTCCGGACGGAAGTACGACGACAAGCTGGACTGGTATCGCAGAAGCAAAAAGGATTGAGGAGAGATCCTGAATGTCCCGGAATAGACAAGGCAGGCGCCGCAATGGAGCGGCGCCTGCTGTTTTTATGAGACATATGGCCTGTCTGCGCCGGGGTGTTTCACAGCCCCAGCTTGAACAGGTTCTTGTCGGTGTTGAAGTTGTTGGCCGAGTAGAGTACCAGAACCTGGTCGATCTCGTTGTCTACCACGTACTGCTTGAGGGATAAGTTGTTGTAGCGCAGGTCGAACAGGTGGATCTCCTGGAACTCCTCCGCCAGGAAGGGAGCCAGGGAGTCGGAGTAGGAGTCCCGGATCACCAGCAGCTTCCCGCCTGCGGCATCAGGGTTTTTGATGATGCACAGGGGCTGGTTGCCGCCCAGGAAGTAAGCGTACTTGTCCTTGACCTCCAGTTTCTCCGGATAGTACAGACCGCCCTCGATGGGCTCGCCCTCGGGGTAGCGGGTGACAGTGACATGGCCCTTGGTGCCGCCCTCGGGGATCATGGTGTAGATGCTGTCCGGCTTGACCCAGCCCGCCCCAGCGGCGGAGTAGGTGGTGCCGTAAAAGCTGTCACTTACCTGGGTGTATGGCATCCCGCCAAAATATTCCGTCTGGAGGCCCATGCCCTCCATCAGCATCGTATAGCCCCGCCAGGCCCCTTCCGTGGTCCAGTGGTGGTCGGTGCGGTAGAAAGAGCCGTCCTCGTCCGGTGATTCGGTATTCCCGCAGGTAATTCCAAGATGGCGCAGATTGATGAAGTTCACCTCATCGCTGCACAGTTCCTCGGCCTGCGCGATGGTGGAGCCGTCATCCACATTGGGGGCGTTGTCCGGCAGGAACATGGCCCAGGCCCAGCTCTTGTCCGGCACCAGGGAGAAGTACACTGGTACGTCCACATTGCCCGCCAGCTTGTTCACAAAGCCCACCCGCTGGGCCAGCTCGTCCCGGGAAATAATGGTGAAGTGGGCGAACAGGGTCTGTCCGTCGGTGCCGAAGTAGACGCTGTTGTTTTCCTGCTTGCCCAGTGCCCGCTCGGACAGGGCCTTGAGCTGAATCCACTGATCCCGCAGGGGGAACTGGTCGGTGACGTAGTCCTCAAAGTCTTCCATGAACTCGCCGGAGCGGATGGTGGCCAGGGTGGGGGCCTTGAACTGGGCCAGGTAGCGGTTCTCCTGCTCGGAGAAGTCCCGGCTGGGAGAGACAATCAGGGCGGTCCCGAACCCAAAGATGAACAGGCAGAACAGCACAGTGATGAAAATGGAATATTTTTTGCCCATAAACACATCCCCTATCGGAAAGCATCGCATTCCGTTGTCGAGCATAAAACGCGGAATGACAAACAATAATGGTAACGGTTTAAAGTTCTTTTTGGTTCTTTTTCTTTCAATTATGGGGACGCTGGTTTAGTCCCAATCAATATCGTGTTAGTTTCAAGCATTTTCAGCTTTTTGCCATTTCTATTCATACCGTTTCAGGCGGTTAGAAACACCTTCAAGTGTGTACAAAGTTGTGTACCAGTCTAATGGAGACAAACTCCCAGATAAATTGGAATTTATAGTTCACATTCCAAAACGTCATTTTCTGAATTGAACCCATTTCTCAAGTACCAGTTAATGGAATTGTCACTTGGCCAGACAATTATCAATTCGCATCCCTTATCCCTCAAATAATTCTTAATGTATGAAAGCAGAGCTGTTCCATTCCCTTTATTTCTGTATTCTTGCAAGGTATGTACATTCGTGAGGTATGCAATGTATGACTCATTGACCTTCGGTTTAGGTACTTTCCTCAAAATTGTAACATACATTGCAGATATTTAATCCCCTTTTTAGCACATCAAATATTTCTTTGAATTCCTTTTCACCCAATTTATTTTCCTTTCCCAACATATAATGATGACCAAACTCCTCATCTACATATTGTATTCCGTTTATAGAAACGGGCTCCTTATATCTTGGACGGACATGAAGATGTAAATGAGGATTCGGCGAAGAACTCTTGTAAAAACTATTCAACAAGCAACTCCAATTACATAGTTCTGCCCCCAAAACAGCTCTAAAACATCGCTCAAGGCTGTCAATTAAATGCTTTAAGTCCATCCATTCACTATCTGTCAATTCTGATAAGCATCCGCAATGCCGATTTAAGACTAAAATACAGCGCCCAATATAGTCCTGTTCATCCGCCATATATACCGTCCAGTTTGTAGTTTGCATAAGCATCCATTTTCTTTCTTCGGCAGACAGGGTACACCAACTACATTTATCCATCACATCACCTCGAATTCCGATTTATCGTTCTTGTGTAGAAACAAAAACTTGTGTACCTTTTGAGTACCAGTCACCACCCGAACCCCTGAAACCGTTGCAATTCAAGGGGTTCGGGCGGTTGATACCTTTAACTTTCAAGAAAAAGAACTCCCCTTAAAAACGGAAATAGAGGAACGGGTTATACGTCCCGTCCACCAGATAGGCGGTGGTGAACACCAGCCCTGCCAGCATCAGCACCGGGAAGGCGATCTGACGCGTCCGCTCAGGCAGCTTCCGCCAGACGTTTGCCGCCAGCGGCGTGGCAGCCACAATGGCGATGACCAGAATGGGCAGGTAATTGCGCAGATAGTACAGGAAATCGGTGTCCAGCGCCCCGGCTCCAAAGCCGAACATGGCGGCCAGGTATGGCCCCATGGCGGAGAAATCCTCCACAGCGAAGATGGCCCAGCCCACCACGGCAATCACCACGCCGTAGACATGGGTCAGCCACGCGGGGGCCTTGTCCAGCCACTTGCCCAGGAACAGCTTTTCCAGCCCGATCCACACGAACCAGTACAGGCCCCAGATCAGGAAATTCCAGCTGGCTCCGTGCCAGATGCCGGTGGCGGCCCAGACAACCAGCAGGTTGAACACCATCCGGCCGCGGCTTACCCGGCTACCGCCCAGGGGGAAGTAGAGGTACTCCCGGAACCAGCTGCCCAGGGAGATGTGCCACCGCCGCCAGAATTCGCTGGCGGACTTGGACAGGTAGGGGTAGTTGAAGTTCTCCAAAAACTCGAAGCCCAGCATACGGCCCAGGCCGATGGCCATATCGGAATAGCCGGAGAAGTCAAAGTAGAGCTGGAGGGAGAAAGCCACGATGCCCAGCCACGCGCCCAGGGTGGTGAGCTGATTTCCCGGGGTGGCCAGGTATACGTCCCACAGGGGGCCCAGGGCGTTGGCCAGCAGCACCTTCTTGCACGCGCCGATGGTAAAGCGCTGCACACCGGAGGCGAACTTCTCAAAGGAGTGATTCCGGTGTTCCAGCTGTTCGTCCAGATCCTTGTACTTGATGATGGGGCCGGCGATGAGCTGGGGGAACAGGGTGACAAAGGTGCCGAAGGTGACGATGTTTTTCTGGCACCGGGCGTCTCCCCGGTACACGTCGATGGTGTAGCTCATGGTCTGGAAGGTGTAGAAGGAGATGCCGATGGGCAGGGTGAAGGGGATGCTCCCCCCGCCGGGCAGGGGCAGCTTTTCAATGACGGGCAGGAAGCCCGCGCCCAGAGCGGCAAGGCTTCCGGCGATAAAGTTCCAATACTTGAAGAAGCCCAGCAGGAGCAGATTGAATACCACCGACGAGGCCACCGCCGCCCGTGCGCCTTTGTTATTCCCCTTGGCCTTGCAGCGGGTGACGATGCGCCCATGGCTGTAGTCGATGGCGATGGACAGGAACATGATGACCACGTACACCGGTTCTCCCCAGCCGTAGAAGATCAGGTTGACCACCAGCAGTACCAGGTTGCGCAGTTTTAAGGGGGAGATGTAGTACGACAGCAACACTATGGGGAAGTAGAGGAACAAAAAATACGGACTGGAAAAAATCACAGGCGTTCACCTCACCGGATATGTTAAGCTTGCCCCAGCGCAAGCGCCGGGGCAAGCAGCTTTAGAACAGAGCGTTGAACTGCGCGACGATGTCGTCGCAGTTTTCGTGGATGACCATCATAACATAATTCCCGTTGGAAACCACGCGGGAGTTCTCATCCCACATCATAGTGGGGATGGGATACCAGGCGCCGCCGGGGCTGTTGCCGTCGCCTACCATATAGTCGATCCGGGCCTGGAAGATGGCCTTGACCGCGGCCACATCCTCACTGTTTTTCACCTGCACCAGACCGAATTCGCCGTTGTTCATGGACATCTGGCAGACATAGACCAGGCACTGTTCGGTGTCAATCCCGGTCAGGCCGGTGTAATAGCCGTCCAGCAGATCGCTGCTGGCCAGCTCCAGGAAGCCGAACTCATACTGTCCCGTCACGCTCTCATAGAACGCCGCCAGATCCACCCGGTCGGCGGGCTCGGGGGTCGGCTCCGGAGTGGGCTCAGGGGTGGGGGTTGGCTCCGGCGTAGGAGTGGGCGCGGGGGTCGGCTCCGGCGTAGGAGTGGGCGCGGGGGTAGGAGCGGGGGTAGGCGCGGCCGACGGGGCCTCGGAGGGAGCCATGGCGGGCTCCGAGGACGGCTCGGCGGAGGGCTCCTCAGACGGCTCCGCGCTGGGTTCGGCGGAGGGTTCAGGAGTGGGCTCCGGGGAAGGGGTCGGAGCGGGCCGGACGGACTCGGTGACCTCCGCCGGCTCGGAGGGGATCACGGTCTCCTGGGAATTGGTGCCGCTGCAGGCGCACAGCAGGAACAGCACCATGGCGGCGGACAGGGTCAAAGCAAGGACACGCTTCATATCTCTTTACACTCCAATCAATTCCGGGTGGATGCACTGCTTCTTTGTCACGCTGCGAAGCGGTCAGGGCGCTCGGTCACTTTCGCGCCGACTCGGGCTGGTCTCTGGGGCCTGCGGCCCCGCCGCTCGCCCTCGCTATGCTCCAAGCTCCCTCGCTGACCGCTTCTCCGCGCTTCTTAGGAAAATAAAGCGTTGAATTCGTTGACGATAGCGTCGCAGTCCTCGGCGCACACCAGCATGACGTAGCTGCCGTTGGACACCACCTTGGAGCTGCGCTGCCACATCTCCACCTCTTCAGGGTAGTTCCCAGGGCCATCCGTGGTCTTGGCGTCGACACGGGCCTGGAAGATCTCCTGCACCTTGGCGGCATCCTCGGCGCTCTTGGCCTGGGCCAGGGCCAGCTCGCCGCTGCTGAAGGAGATCATGCTCATATAAATCTCCGTCTGCTTCAGTTCCAGGTCGGTGAGACCGGGATAGTAGTTGTTCAGCATATCGGCCATGAATTCACCCATGTCCGGGTCTTCCACGTCGATGCGCTGCAAAAAGCCGCCTATCTCATGGCTTTCCGTGGCGGTCTGGGCAAAGGCGGCCAGGTCAACGTCTTTCTCGGGGGCTTGGGACGTGCCGTCCGCCTTGTTGCCGGAGCAGGCGGACAGCAGGGACAGGCAGAGCACCGCGGCCATGGCCGCGCACAATATTTTCTTCATCATTTGTTTCCTCCTTAAACTGTCTGGCGGCGTTTCCGCCGCGCTTTGTTCAATGGCGCTCGATGTGATTCCGGACGCGCTGGGTAATCATATCCAGCGCCACCAGGTTGTGTCCCCCGGCCAGCACCACCAGGTCGGCATACTGACGGCTGGGCTGGACAAACTGCTCATGCATGGGTTTGACGGTGGTGAGGTACTGATTGATGACTGAGTCCAGCGAACGCCCCCGCTCCTTCACGTCCCGGAGGATGCGGCGGAGGATGCGGACGTCGGCGTCGGTGTCCACGAAAATTTTGATGTCCATCAGCTCCCGCAGGGCCGGATCGGCAAAAATCAGGATGCCCTCCACAATGACCACCTTGGTGGGGCGCACCTCCACCGTCTCCTCCGAGCGGTTGTGGATGGAGTAGTCGTACACCGGGCAGTGGATGGTCTCACCGGCGGCCAGCCGCTTCAGATCCTCCACCATGAGGGCGGTGTCGAAGGCGTCGGGATGGTCGTAGTTCAGCGCCGCCCGCTCCTCGTAGGTCATGTCCACGTGCCTTTTGTAATAATTGTCGTGGTAGACCACGGACACGTCGCCCCCGAATGTGTCCCGAAGACGCTTGGTCAGGGTAGTCTTGCCTGAGCCGGTTCCCCCGGCGATGCCGATGATCATGGTATCCATGTGCCGCCCTCCTCTTTATCTGTTCGTACGACTGCATTGGGGACATTTTAGCACATGGGAGAAAAAAAGGCAACTCAACTCCGTCTTTTTATGATACCCCGCTCAGTGCCAAAAGGTTGCGCCGGAGACAAAAAAATCTCCGGGGCAGCGAAAAATTCAAAAAATGAAGAGCCCTCGGCAAAGTGACAGCAAAAATGGGTAAAAATTTGACAGTTTCGCCACATTTTCTCTTGCTATTTTTTTGTCAAGCGTCTATAATGTCCATGGTTAGAGAGGATTTGGGAAACAGTATGGTCAATATCGTGTTAGTTGAGCCGGAAATTCCGCAAAATTGCGGCAACATCGCCCGCACCTGCGCCGCCACCCGCAGCCGCCTCCATCTGGTGGAGCCCCTGGGCTTTGACATCAGTGAGAAGGCCGTGAAGCGCGCCGGGCTGGACTACTGGCCTATGGTGGATCTGACTGTCTATCCCAGCCTGGACGATCTGTTTGCCCGAAATCAGGTGGACGACCTGTGGCTGGCCACCACCAAGGCTCCCCGGGATTACACCCAGGCGGATTTTCGGAACGACTGCTGGCTGTTTTTCGGCAAGGAGACCGCCGGCCTGCCTTCGTTCTTCCGGGCGGCTTACGCGGATCGCTGCATCCGCATCCCCATGCGGGAGGACGCCCGCAGCCTGAACCTGTCCAACTCGGTGGCCATTCTGGCCTATGAGGCCCTGCGTCAGCAGGGGTTTCCGGGACTGAGCGGAAGCGCGAGGATAGACGCGCCCCGGCGGGTGGACTGAAGCGAGGGCGAGCGCAGGGGCGCGCAGCGGCCCGGAGACCAGCCCGAGACGGAGGGAAGCCGCCGGGAGGAGCGCGTCCAATCCGAGCGTGACAACAAGGCATTTCCACGAAAAACCTAATTCACTTCAAACTGTAAGAAATGAAAGGAGTTAGATTATCATGAACTACAACAAGAAGACCGTCAAGGACATCGACGTGAAGGGCAAGAAGGTTCTCCTTCGCTGCGACTTCAACGTGCCCCAGGCCAAAGACGGCAGCGGCGCCATCACCGACGACAAGCGCATCCGCGCCGCCCTGCCCACCATCCAGTACCTGCTGGAGCAGGGCGCGGCGGTCATCGCTTGCTCTCACCTGGGCAAGCCGGAGCCCGACTTTGATAAGTGGGTGAAGAAGCAGACCGAGAAGGGGAAGGATCCCGCCTCCCTCACCAAGGAGAAGTGGGAAAAGAGCCTGGAGGCGCTGTGTATGGAGCCCGTGGCCAAGCGCCTGGGCGAGCTGCTGGGCAAGGACGTGATTCTGGCCGGCGACATCAACGTGGTGAACGACGACGTTCAGGCCAAGGCCGCCGCGCTGAAGCCCGGCGAGATCATGCTGCTCCAGAACACCCGCTTCAATAAGGGTGAGACCAAGAACAACCCTGAGTTTGCCAAAAAGCTGGCCGACCTGGCTGATATCTATGTGTCCGACGCCTTCGGCGCGGTGCACCGCGCTCACGCCTCCACCGCCGGCGTGGCCGACTACCTGCCCGCCGTCTCCGGCTTCCTGATCCAGAAGGAGCTGGACTTCATCGGCGGCGCGCTGGCCAATCCCAGGCGTCCCCTGGTCGCCATTCTGGGCGGCTCCAAGGTTTCCTCCAAGATCGGCGTCATCAACAATCTGCTGGAGATTGCCGACACCATCATCATCGGCGGCGGCATGGCCTACACCTTCTCTGCCGCCCAGGGCGGCAAGGTGGGCGACTCCCTGCTGGAAGAGGACTGGAAGGACTACGCCAACGACATGGTGAAGAAGGCCGCCGACAAGGGCGTGAAGCTCCTGCTGCCTGTGGACACCGTGTGTGCCGACGCTTTTGCCCCCGACGCCAAGAGCCAGGTGGTCAAGGCCGGCGAGATCCCCGACGGCTGGCAGGGCCTGGACATCGGCCCCGAGACCGTGAAGCTGTACTGCGACGCCGTGGCCGACGCGGGCACCGTCATCTGGAACGGCCCCATGGGCGTGTTTGAGTTTGAACAGTTCGCCGTGGGCACCAAGGCTGTGGCCGAGGCCCTCTCCAAGACCTCTGCCATCACCATCATCGGCGGCGGCGACAGCGCGGCGGCCGTGCAGCAGCTGGGCTATGCCGACAAGATGACCCACATCTCCACCGGCGGCGGCGCCTCCCTGGAGTTCATGGAGGGCAAGGAGCTGCCCGGCGTCGCTTGCTTACTGGACGCCTGATCCGGCTTAACGTACCAACACACCTTGTTCAAATATAAGAAGGGAGTTCCATTCAAATGAATCTGAAGTACCGCAAGACGATCATCGCCGGTAACTGGAAGATGAACAAGACCATCACCGAGGCCAAGACCTTCGCCGATGCCATCAAGCCCCAGCTGGGCCGCCACAAGTGGTGCGAAGTGGTGCTGTGCGTCCCCGGTGTGAACATTCCCAGCATGGTTCGCCTGTTTAAGGACACCCGCGTGGCCATCGGCGGCGAGACCTGCCACTATGAGGCCAGCGGCGCGTTTACCGGCGAAGTTACCGTGGAGATGCTCAAGGACGTGGGCGCCAAGTATGTCATCATCGGCCACTCCGAGCGCCGGCAGTACTATAACGAGACCGACTTCACCGTCAACAAGAAGGTTCACGCCGCCCTGGAGGCCGGTCTGCGGCCCATCGTGTGCGTGGGCGAGAGCCTGGAGCAGCGCGAGCTGGGCGTCACCGAGGAGCTGATCTCCTACCAGGTGAAGGTGGCTCTGGCCGGCCTGAGCGACACTCAGGTTCGCCGCGTGGTCATCGCCTATGAGCCCATCTGGGCCATCGGCACCGGCAAGACCGCCACCGCCGAGCAGGCGGGCGCGGTGTGCACCCATATCCGCGCCATCATTCGCAAGCAGTACGGCGCCCGGGTGGCCCGCGCTGTCACCATCCAGTACGGCGGCTCCATGAACGCCAAGAACGCCGCTGAGCTGCTGGCTCAGCCCGACATCGACGGCGGCCTCATCGGCGGCGCTTCCCTGAAGCCCGACGACTTCATGGCGATCATTAATGCCGCAAACCAGGAATAAGAAGCGTGAGGATAGACGCGCCCCGGCGGATGGACTGGAGCGAGGGCGAGCGATGGGGCCAACGGCCCCAGAGACCAGCCCGAGTCGGAGGGAAGCCGCCGGGAAGAGTGCGTCCAATCCGAGCGTGACAACGAGGTATTTTGAATGAAAACACCAACTACGCTTATCATTATGGACGGTTTTGGCCTGTCCGCCTCCACCGCGGCGGGGGACAACGCCATCAAGACCGCCAACACTCCCAACCTGGATCGCATTTTCGCGGAGAACCCCTGCTGTAAGCTGTCCGCTTCCGGCATGGACGTGGGTCTGCCCGACGGGCAGATGGGCAACAGCGAGGTGGGCCACACCAACATCGGCGCGGGCCGGGTGGTGTTCCAGGATCTGCCCAAAATCACCAAGGCCATCCAGGACGGCGATTTCTTCGAGAATCCCGCCTATAAGGATGCCATGCTGGCCGCTAAGGACGCGGGCAAGGCCGTCCACATCTACGGTCTGATGTCCAACGGCGGCGTGCACAGCCACATCACCCACATCCAGGCGGCGGTGAAAATGGCCCACGACCTGGGCTGTCCCAAGATTTTCGTCCACTGCTTTATGGACGGCCGCGACGTGCCCCCCACCTCCGGCAAGGGCTTCGTGGCCGAGATGAAGGAGACCTGCGACCAGTACGGCGCGCAGATCGCCACCATTTCCGGGCGCTACTACGCCATGGATCGGGATACTAACTGGGATCGTGTGGAGCGCTCCTACAAGGCCATGGTGTACGGCGAGAGCGACCAGCGCTTCATCGGCGACCCCGTGGGCGCCATGCAGGCCAGCTATGACGCGGGCGTCACCGACGAGTTTGTCATCCCCGTCATCACTGCGGAAAACGCCGAGATCGGCGAGGGCGACTCCATCATCTTCATGAACTTCCGCCCCGACCGGGCTCGTGAGATCACCCGTACCTTCGTGGATCCTGATTTCACCGGATTTGAGCGCAAAAAGGGCTTCTTCCGGGTAAACTATGTGTGTACAACCTCTTACGACGCGTCCATGCCCAACGTGGTCATTGCCTTCCCCAAGGAGAGCTTGGACAACATCTTCGGCGAGTATATCGCCCAGCAGGGCATGACCCAGCTGCGCATCGCTGAGACCGAGAAGTACGCCCATGTCACCTTCTTTTTCAACGGCGGCGTGGAGACCGTGTTCCCCGGCGAGGATCGGTGCCTGATCCCCTCTCCCAAGGTGGCCACTTATGACCTCCAGCCCCACATGAGCCAGCCCGAGGTCACCGCCGAGGCCGTCAAGCGCATCGAGAGCGGCGCTTACGACGT
>JAAVHT010000060.1 GCA_014799565.1 Clostridiales bacterium | reverse complement strand
CAAACTTATTATTCCTGGTGTCAACCTTTCCTCTGTTTGCTGACCTGTCTACAGATAACAGTATCCCTTCCATTGTTACACCTCATTTCAAAATTCCTAAGCCGGATAGTAATCAAATCCGGCCTTGGGAAAAGCAATTCATTAAAGGGCGTGTGACAGAAAACACTTAGCATACAATTATATATGTGACATTGATTTACCATTGCGGCTCCCACTACGATATATACCCCAGCGGACTAAGCAGCCGTTGAGGGACTAAGCAGCTGTTGAGGATGTGCCATGAGTATTTTATAATTATATCAGATTGAAAATAAAAACACTACACTTTTGCAGAAATTTCTTGCTACAAACGAGCATATTAGGATAGTCGGAAAGTATTGCACAATAGGGGTTTTCAAAAGAAAGATCCAATATTGCACACCATATGCTCAAATTCAGAGGATCGAGCTGCGCTTTCAACCAGCCAGGGCAGGTGTGGAATCCTGCCAAACATCTTCCAGCTTCCGAGCATGGAACTCCTTGCTTTCACTGAGGGTTGCTGTGCGGATACGGTTCAGTTTCCCGCAGTCCGGACACTGGCAGGGCTTGGCTGTAGCTTCTAATTCAAAATGGCAATGCTCACAGACGAATACCATATTTTCACGCTCCTATCTGCCAACAGTATACCACTCTGATTGCTGAAGTTCAAGCTGTAGCGCAACTTTCCTTGTTTTGCACAATATATAGTATACATAACTGCAAACTGAGGGATCGCGCAACAGGGAATGCAAGTCCCGCAAGGCTCTTGACCTGTCGTAGAAACCACGAAGCGGCTATTGGCGTCTGCATAAAGGTATCAGCTCATGCAGATCGTTCGACTGTTTCGTCTGCGGATAAATACGCCCGAAGCATATCTTGCAGCAGGTCGTATCGGTCAACATCCGCCGCCAGCTGTCTTGTGTTGCTGTGGTTGGTGATGTATGTGGGGTCGCCCGTCAGGATGTAGCCGATGAGCTGATCCATAGGCCGATAGCCCCACTTCTTCAGGGATTCATATATACGCTCCATAATTGTTCTGCGTTCCGCTTGGCTCATGATATCTCCTCTCCGAATGGGTGATCCACAGATACTCCGTCCTCGATCTCCAAAATATCGTCAATCGGGATGGCGGTTCCATCAGAGAGAACCAGCCGCCCCTCCAATGGATCCAGCTTCTTTATCGCGCCCAAGGCGGTAACATAAGACCCGCCACTCTTTTTGCCGTCTGGCTGGAAGTAGGTGAATGCCGCTTCATTGCCGGTGTCTGCCAAAAGCCGCAGCTTTTCATCCAGCACCGCCTTTTTGTCCTCGGTGAGTTCCACCTTCTCTCCGGTGAGACGGGAGGTTTCCTGGATGGCCTCCCCATAGCCCGTCAGGGCCTGAAATGGGGTAAACTGCGCCGCTCGGTCGATCATGGGCATACGTGGATGCCTGGCCGATGTGGGGTGGTGCAGATGGATGATATCGTCGTAGGCGCCCATTATGCTTTGTGACCTCCAATCCTTCCGTTTCGGTCGGCAGCTGTGGCTCCATCCATCAGGTTGGTGCCCTTCAGGATAGCATTCTTGCCGAATTTGCTCTTGATGCCCAGCATGGCCTCCTGAAGCTTCCGCTCCCGGGCCAGTTCCGCCTTCTTGGCTTCCTTTTCTGCCTGGACGTCCGCAAAATCTGTGAACAGATCCAATTGCTCCATGGCGGGCGCGGTGGAGACGGAGCCCTCCTCCGTCACTCGGTTGGCGGTGAGGTACATCCGGCGGATCAGCAGGTTCCTGTCTACGATGCGGTCAAACAGCTCCAAGATCGCCGCTGTGATGCGCTTGGCGGAGGCGCTGTACTCGTCCAGGTTGGCGGTGCCATGGGCGTGCTTGGGGATCTGCCGTCCGTAGCGGTCGGTGGTCACCGCGCCTGTGTACCGTTTTCTGCGGACGGAATCCCGCAGGTTGTCGATATCGTACCCCACGGTGAGGGTAAGCTGGTCAGTCACCAGCCGTTGGCCTACCAGATCCAGCGCCAGCTGGTCCGCCATCTCCCAGGCCACCATCCGGGCCTTGTCGAAGTCATAGGGACAGGTGAGCACCTGGCCGGAGCCCACGCTTTTTGCTTCTGGCTTATATGCCTTGACGTCCGCCATAGTGACCGGCTCATAGCCCCAGGCATGGTCGATGAGCAGCTCTGCGTTGACGCCGAACATCCGATAGAGCAGTTCTTCATTGTAATAGTCGGTGGGCTTCCCGATGGAGCAGCGGGCGATATCCCCCATGGTGAACAGCCCTTGGGCCTCCAGCTTTTTGGCGTAGCCCCGGCCCACTCGCCAGAAGTCGGTGAGGGGACGGTGCTCCCACAGCAGCTTACGGTAACTCAGCTCGTCCAGCTCGGCGATACGCACACCGCTCTTATCCGGCCTGGTATGCTTGGCCCAGATATCCATGGCTACTTTTGCCAGGTAGAGGTTGGGGCCAATGCCCGCTGTGGCGGTGATGCCGGTGGTGTCCAGCACGTCCAGCACGATCTTCCGGGCCAGTTCCCTGGGCGTGAGTTTGTAGGTGGGCAGGTAGTTAGTCACATCCATGAGCACCTCGTCGATGCTGTACACATGGATGTCGCTGGGGGCCACGTACTTCAGGTATACGTTGTAGATTTTGGTGCTCCACTCGATGTAATGGGCCATCCGGGGTGGAGCTGCCAGGTAGTCCAGCGCCAACTCGGGGTGCTGCCTTACCTCCGGGTCGTTCCAGGACGAGCCGGTGAGTTGCCGCCCCGGAGCTTTCTGCCGCCGCTGGGCGTTCACCTCTGCCACCTTCTGCACCACCTCAAACAGCCGGGCCCGCCCGGAAATGCCGTAGGCTTTCAGAGAGGGGGAGACTGCCAAACAAATGGTCTTTTCCGTCCGGCTCTTGTCCGCCACCACCAGATTGGTGGTCAAGGGATCCAGGCCGCGCTCAATGCATTCCACCGAAGCGTAAAAACTTTTCAAATCACAGGCGATATAGACTCTGTCCGGCATAAATCCTCCTCCTCTCTGCATCGGCGTGAACTGATTTCAGTATACACCACGCAAAATGATTTGTCCATATGTTCGAGTATGGAAATGCAGTCAAATATTTGTTCCTCATTGTTGGCGGCGTTTTCGCCGCTGCGCTCCAATGGAACGAAGTTTAATCCTTTTGTAACACCTGTACGCGAACTTTCGTAACAGAGAGCCTCTATCATAAAACCTGCAAGAGATACTCTTTCTTTTTCATTCTATCCTCCATCCTCAAGAGCCGGAGCGGCGACGCTCCGGCTCACTTTCTATGTGAAGCGGCGCCCCTTCTGGCACAAGGGACGCCGCAGTGCTATGTTCAGATGCTGGCTGCTTCTATCTTGGAGATCTGCTCCCACTGGATTACGAACCGCTCATCGATCACCTGGTTGATGTGGTAGTGCCCACAGAACCACTGGCTGAACCGGCAGCGCTGGCGCACCGTTTCCAGGAAGTCCGTCAGCCTGTCCGGATGGTAGCACCGGTTCACCCGCTGGGCGACGCTGGTGGGTGCGCAGTGGGTGAGGACGCAGCCCACGCACCACCCGACCCGCTCCAGATTGGTCACAGCCTCGGCGTACTCCGCCTCGCTGGGCATCTCCTCGGGCCACCAGGAGCGGCCCAGCACCCGGAACCGGGCGTTTATTCGCCGCAGCGCCCAGTAACGCTGTTCGAAGTCCGGGGCAGCGGGGTCGAGGATACCGTCCTCAATGTCGTGGGAAGCCGCGCCGCCCATAGTGAACCAGGTAAGCCCGCCGATCTCGAACACTTGCCCCCGCATCAGGTGGAGAACGTGGGGACGCACTACATGGACGTGCCCGCCGTGCCATTCCTGCTCTGGGTAGGCGTTCAGCAGGTCGAAGTTCTCATGGTTCCCATCCACGAACAGGGTAGTGAAGGGCTTGCCCTCCAGCCAGTCCAGCCCGTGCCCGTCTGCCTGTTCCCCAGCCCATACGCCGCCGTGGTCGCCGCAAATAATCACGCAGTCGTCCCGATCCATCCCCTTCAGTTGGGGGAAGTTCCTTGTGGTGAACCGCTGGAAATCTCCGTGGCAGTCGCCTGTTATGTATAATTTGTTCATGCGCTGGCCCTCCTTACACACTCAATGATCTGCTCGATCTCCGTCCCATCCTTGAAGCGGATGGACAGGTGCTCCGCATCCAGCACCCTGATATTGCTGACGAGCTGCCGCACCGCACCGTCCTCGAATTCCCCGATGGCGCTGTCCGTGGTCTCCAGGGTGTCGGTGATGAAGCGTACCCGGCTGTCGCACTTGGTATCGGTGCGGCCTTCCTGCTCCAGCTCACCCTTGCGGGTCAGCAGGGCAGTCATGGCGGCGTTCACCTCGCTGATTCGGTCATCATACTCGGTGTTCTCCGGTCCGGATTCTGCCGCCAGATGGAACAGTCTCATCTGCTCCTCCTGGAGCGCCCTCAGCTTGGCCTCCACAGCGGGCAGGGAGGTGTCATCGCCCGTGCCCGCCAAGGCGGCGGCGATGCAGTCCGCCAGCGTCTGACGCGCCGTCTGCTGGCGGAACAGCTCGTTCATGGCGGCAGTGACAGCGGCCTGCACTTCCGGCTCCTCCAGGGTGGGCGCACACTTACAGATCCTCTTGCCATGCTCCAGCCGGTTGATACACCGCCAGACGAACCGCTTCTTACCACCTGGCATATAGGTCACCCGGCGATAGGGGCTGCCACACTCGGAACACACCAGCAGCCCGCTCAGGGCATATTTGCCGCTGTGCTTGCCCTGCTCAGTCTTGGCCTTGGATGAGGTCTTGCGCAGGCTGGATCGCCGCGCCATCTCTTCCTGAACCTTTTGGAAGATGGTCCGGTCGATGATGGCGGGGTGGGCATTTTCCACGTAGTATTTGGGGCGCTGGCCCTCATTCTTCACCTGCTGACGGCTGAACAAGTCCAGTGTGAAGGTTTTCTGGAGGATGGCGTCGCCCATATATTTCTCATTTTGCAGGATATGGCGCACTGTATGATCGCTCCAATCAGTGCCGCCGCGGGCGGTCTTGAGGCCGTCCGCCGTCAGATCCTTGCGGATCTGGCCCACGCTTTGCCCCATCAGGTACCGGGCGAAGATGCGCCGGACGGTGGGAGCCTCGTTTTCGTCGATCTCTGGCTCACCGTCCGCACCCTTGCGGTAGCCGAGGAAGTTCTTGTAGTTATAGTGTACGATACCCTTCTTAAATTGGGCTTGGTAGCCCCACTGGATATTGGAGGACATGGACTCGCTTTCTGCCTGGGCCTGGCTCATCAGGAAGGTGAGGATCATCTCGTTGGGCATATAGAGGGTGTTGGTATTTTCTTTCTCGAAATATACCCCCACGCCGCATTTTTTCAGCCTGCGGATGTACTCCAGCCCGTCCAGGGTGTTGCGGCAGAACCGGGAGACGGACTTAGTGATGACCAGGTCGATCTTGCCCTTTTCGGCATCCCGAATCATCTTGTTGAACTGGGTGCGCTTCTTGGTGGAGGTGCCGGTGATGCCCTCGTCGGCATAAAGCCGGATCATGGACCATCCCTCGGTGTCGGCGATGCGCTGGGTGTAGTATTCCATCTGGGCGGTGAAGCTGGTGAGCTGCTCCTCGCTGCCGGTGGACACCCGGCAGTAGGGGGCCACCCGGAGGTGCTGCTTGCGGATGTCCTTCTGGGTGTACTTGGGGTCTGCCGGGGTGACGGTGACCTTCCTCGGCGCTTTTTGTTGGACACTCATGCGCTCTGCGCCTCCTTTCCTGCGATAATTGTGCCGTTGACCAGTTCCAGCTCCACATTTTTGCTCGGGGTGAGGCGGATGGCCCGCACTGCTATGGTCAGCAGATTCGCCAGCGTGTCGGCATCGGCGTGACCTTGCTCCACCTGCGCATGGAGCTGCTCCAGATCGTGGGCAGGGGTGGGATCTGGGAACTGCTCATACCGCTGGGCGGTGACGGCAAGGGCCAGGGTTTTGAGGTGTTCTGGCTTCTCGGAGCCACGGTTGAGGGCCATGGTCAGCTCATTCTGGAGCCGGATGGCATCCATGGTGGGCGCGGCCCGCTTGAGTTCGGGGGTGGTGAGCAGGTGAGGGGACTGGACTAACTTCTGGAGTTGTCCATTTACCAGTTCAGCAAGAACTTCGTCGCTGAGTGTCACCACCTGCCCGCAGTCCGGGTTCTGACACCGCCAGCCGACCCGGCCATGTGAGCGGGTACCCCGTGCCATCTTGCTGCCGCACTGGGCGCAGACCACCATGCCGCAGATGGGCCGGATTTTAGCGGCCAGTGGGGCATAGGTGTTGCGCTCCGCTCGATGATGCTGCGCGGCGGCGAAGTTCTCATCGGGCACCAGCCGGGGATAGCCGTCCGCGCCGACATATTTGGTGTTTTCCAGGATGCGCCTGACCATGTTTTTGTTCCACTCAGCCGTGTGCTGGTGGTAGCGGACACCCCGCCGGGTCATGTCCTCCGCAATGATGAGGAGAGACGCCCCAGCCAGGTATTGCCCAAAGATGTACCGCACCGCGTCAGTCTCCTGGGGATGGGGTTGAACCACCCCGTCTCGAATCATGTAGCCGAAGGGGATTTTTCTCTGCCATGCCATGGGTCACACCAGCCTTTCCGCCAGTTCCAGCCCGTTCAGAAGCCGAAACTTCACTTCTTCTGCCGAGGTCACCGTGATTCGCTCCACCAGGTTTTCGAACAGGTCGGGGGTAACCTCGGTCTGCCACTGGACGGTTTCCAGGTAGTCCAGGATGGCCTCGGTGGCTTGGATCTGCTCGTCACCATCAGCGGCCTCCAGTACCTTCCGACGCAGGCGGCGTAGATCCCGTTGTCTGCGGTTCAATTGATCTGCCTGGGACAAAGCAAGGGCAGGATCGATGCACCCCTTGCCTTTCAGCCGGATGAGCACCAGATTCTGCCCTGAAATGTTTGCTATTTCTTTGTCGATGTCGGAGAGCTTTTGATTGGAACGAAGCTCTCGCTCCCGGATTTCCCGGAGTTGATTCAGCAGGGACTGGAGAAGCTCCTGCCCGTGGAACACCAGCTTGTTATGTAGCCGCAGAGTGGAAGCGGTGAGCGCCGTCTCAGGAACCTGGTGAGCGGGGCAGAGGTCTTTGTCGGAATTGTGCCGGTAACAGTCCCAGTAGACCTTATCGCCACACATTTTCCTGCGGAACTTTGAGCCACACCTGCCGCAGTAGATTTTGCCGGTGTAGACGGAGCGGGGGGCCGCAGCGTCAGCGTAGAATTGTTCCCGGCGCTGCGCGATCAGTGCCTGTACCCGCTGGAAATCTTTCTGGCTGATGAGAGCTGGGTGATCGTCCTCCGCATGGTACGTCGGAAGCTGCCCTTTGTTCTTTGTTTTCTGAAATGGCAGGGTATCCGTGGTGCAGAACTTTTGCCAGACGGAGTTCCCTGTGTAGAAGCTGTTGGTGAGGATGTAGTTGACGGTGGTGTGGTGCCAGACTGTTCGGCCATGGCTTCGTTCGATGCCCAGTTCGTTCAATTCCTTGGCAATATCCTTTCGGCCTTGCCCGCGAAGGGCAGAGGAGAAGATGTGGCGAACCACCTCAGCCTCCTCGGGGACGATCTCCGGCTCCAGGCCGTTCAGACGATAGCCGTAGGGCATGGAGGACGGGGTGAAGATCCCCTTCTCCATCCGCATTTTGACGCTGAGCCTCATGTTGCTGGAGTGGCCGGTGGACTCCATCTGGGCGAAGGCGGCGTAGATCGTGGCCGTCTGCTCGGAACTGAGTCTGCCGGTGTCGATGTTCTCCTTCTCGAAGCGGATGGTGACGCCCAGCTGCATCAGCTCCCGCATGAAGTGCAGGGTATCCCTGGTGTTGCGGGCGAACCGGGAGACGGACTTGACCAGGATGCGGTCAACCTTCCCGGAGCGGCAGTCCGCTATCATGCGGTTGAACTCGTCCCGCTTCTGGGTGTCCAGGCCGCTGATGCCCTCGTCGGCATAAATGTCGGCCAGTTCCCAGTCCTGATTCTCGCCAATGTGGCGGGTGTAGTAGTCCACCTGGGCCAGATAGGAGTTGAGCTGATCTGCGGAGTCGCTGCTGACACGGGCATAGGCGGCCACCCGGAGCTTGGCCTTTTCCGGGACAGTGGGGTCGATCACGGTGACCTTTGGGGTTTTGACTTGATTTGCCATGGGTGGTTTCCTCCTTTCAGCAACGACAATACCATAACACCTATAACAAAGCTATTTGGAAATAGCAACGAGAAGCAGGGACAGAAATTGGGCAGTTTACAGTCTAAAAATCAGGACAGAAAGATGGTGGGCCGGAGCTTCTGCTCCAGCTCCCTGCGGGTGAGAACTTCCTCATCGGAAGAGAGGAGACCCTGTGCCACGAGCTGCTTCAGCATCTGCAGGGCAGAGACAAAGGTGAGGTTATCGGTGAGTTCGGCTTTGGACATGGTGGGGCCCTCCTTAGTGAATCATTGGTGTTTGATCTCAGAAAAACGGGGATCACCTGTTTGCGATGGGGCAGGTGATCCCCGTGGCTTCCAAAATCAAAAGGTTCTCGAAAGATATTTGTATCCCTAATCTTTCGTCCGCCTGTATTCGACACTACTCCCCCAGGCGTGGGCGGCTGAACTGAGACCGCGCTTGTGCGCGTCACGGGAATTTCACCCCTCCGAGGATCTCTCCGAGCTGCCCCCATAAAAAATGGCTGGACAGGAGTATCAATGTGTACTGACGGGGTCATTGCGAAACAGCTTGTCCTGCTGTTTTGTGGACGGATGGGTACCGCTCGTCGCCTTCATTGGCCGTCTTTGATGCAGGAAACCTGCACAGGTGGGTCTTGGCGCATCCTCCAGTGTCGCTGAGGCCGTCAGGGAACGTATCTCAGTGCCGGATATGACCGAACAGGCCCGGTGTTTTTCAAGGTGCAGAGGGGGAGGGAAAACGCCCCCTCACTGTGTAGGCAGCGAGAGGGCGTTTTTTATAAGGTCATTTCAAAAATTTTTTTATTTTTTTGAAGCGTTGCGAAATTGCCGCCTGTGAGCATCCCCATTTTTTGGCAAGCTCATACTGGTCGTGCCCTTCTATGACAAGGAATGTCAAAAGTTCCAAGTCCTTTGTCGAAAAGGCTTTCAGCTTTAAACTGAGGTCTGCGTTGCCGATGCTATCGACCCATGTGTACCGGCCCGGAAAATTTTCTTCATCGAATGTAGCGGTCAGCGAAGCGAATTTCCGAAATAACGGACTCCGCCCATCCTCGCTATCACCCAGCAAATATGTATCCGGCAGGGGCTGGGTGTGGTTCTCATAGTTCCTGCGCGAAAGGAACACATTCCAATCATAAGTACGCATTGATTCAATATCCTCCGGCACCATACCGGCAGAAGCATATTCCTTCTGGAGCCTTTTCCACTCCGTCTCAAACTGCATTTTTTCTTTTGCATAGTTGAAACCCATGCATTTGCCTCCTGTTCTTCTGAAATTTGGGGTAAAAGTTAAACTTCAGAATCGGAGGGCCCCGGCAATGGGGTAAAAAAATTCGGCACTTTTCGATACAGGTGAACAGCAACAGTTGTCGGCCTATATCGAAAAATGTCGAATAAAAAAGGTGCGCAAACTGCAGTACAATTTGCACACCTTTTTGGGGAGATATCTGATTGTTATATTTGTCTTTAATGGATAGCGACAATATGTGGATGCTGCTGATCTTAGTGCTATGTCGGATATTCAGGAGGGGAGATCACCTCTATTGGAGTGAAAATCCCAGGTAGGCCATCAGGTAAATAGTACTGGTACATATTGGAATGCCAGAATCTGCTCATGGGGCAGATTATACTGTTTGTAAATGCCGTGAGGCTATTGGAGAGAGGAGTGCTGAGTGTGTTCAGCCGCTCCATGCTACGCCTCCGACAGAAGCCCTTACCCGACATGAGAAAGTCGTAAAATTGTACTTTTCCCCTTTTCCTATGAACCATAAGCTACTTTTATCCATGATAGTCGACTACCGCCAAAAGTTCCATAATGGCCAAATAGTCCGATTGGAAACCGAACAGATCTGCCACCAGTTCAGACAGCACATATAGGAGTATCGATATGGGCAGTTCGTTGATCATCACTAAGAACCAAATGTCAGCTATCTCCGAAAAGAAAGGGCCGATAGCTGACATTTTTTATATTGGAAGTTTACTTATGTTTTGCGTGACGTTCCGCACTTTTGCCGGAAAATAATCTGAACCAGCCTTTTGACCTGTGTGCCGGAGGGTGTCAATACAGCTCGATGCACTCCCCCGTCTCTCTATTTTTGGCAAAGCGGCGGAGATAGCCAAAGACCAGGTCGCACATCAGCGGAGATACGGTATGGGGCAGATTTCCGATGACCAACTGGCGGAGGTGATACTTTCCGTCAGAATTCTTGTAATCGGCAATGAAGTTTTCGACGCCGTCCAGATACAGGCACTCCGTTTTATCTGCGGGGACACCAAGGAAACGCTCCGTGTAGTCGGAACTGGATTTGGCCTTCAAGAGATCCTCTTTTGTAAACTCTTTACAGCGGAACGCGCGCATCCGCCGATTATAGTGGCGCAGTTTGTCGTCGGAGGAATTATTGGAATCATCGCGGTAAAGCGGATATTCACAGGCATTCTCAACAGAGCCGCAGACGTTGATGGTGGGGATGTCAGCGTGCGCCCGCATGAACTCGATTTCCTCGTCGTCCACGGCCTGGGTCTGGGGTCCCATTTCCGCGCTGGGGATAAAGCCGGCGCGGTTCCCGAGGGTGCCGATGCCGGCGAGCAGCTTGGGGAAGCGGTGGGAGAGCTTGAAAGCGAAGCCGCCGTTATGGCTGTGGCCAACGGCGTAAACCCGCGTCAAATCTGCCGGGTAGCGATCAGCGTAGTGTGTCAAAAGATCAGGCAGGATATCAAAATCCTCCAGCTGCTCCATACAGAAGAACATCAGGCAGCAATCTCCTTGGCCGGCCAGATCCAAAAATCCGCTGTGCTGGCTCAATGCGACAAGGGGGCTGTGAGCCGTGGCGCCGGGGATATCCTGAATGCAGATAATGAGCGGAAGCCGAATATCGGATTGGCTCATGGCGCACTTCGGAACGACGCTGATCCACTGGTCATAAGCGTGCTCATGGAATTCAATCGAAAGCCCGCGCTGTTCAAAATAAGCCTGGAAACGGGGATCATCAGGAGTTTTCAAATCGTGCTCAAGGCACATAAACTCAGCCATCCGCTTGCCCATCTGACTGTGGGCAAGACGCATCGGATCCAGGCTGCCGTTGGTGGCCCGCCCGAGGTGGCCCATGGTATACATCTGGCATGTTCGCTCATACCAGAGCTTTGTGACGTCGAGACAGGGAACGGAGCGCGAACCGATGGAAACGACCTCGCTGTCCGGATCAGTGACGACCTCATCCTCCGGGGTCTTCAGAGTGAAGCCGGGAATGGCTTTTAGTGTCAGGCCGTTTTCATATACGGCGGAGACGTCCAGCCAGATTTTCTTCCCCTTCAAATGGGCGAGGCTGCAAATCTCCTGAAGGATCTGGGTATAGTTGTCGGTGTCGTCCCGGCCGTCGGATGGCGCAAAGATGAGCGCAAGCCGATCAGCGGCGGCCATTTCGCACAGATCCTTATTGTAAGTCAGGATATCGTGGATGCGGGTAGGGCTGGATTTTTTATTCTGCGTCAGAACAAGCAGGATTTCCGGCTCATTTTCTCTGCTGCGCTCGGCGGGGATGAGGGCGACGCCACCGAGACCGCAGGCAAAATAGTCCATTTGCTTTGTGAACCAGTAAGCCTCTTCTTCGGGATCAATGGCTTTGAAGTTGAAGCCCTTCGGGGCGGTGATCTCCCCGCCAGGGCTTACGGAGCATTTGTTCTGCTCTTTGTTTTTCTCTTCGATCCAGCGGCACAGCGGGGCGATGCAGCTGATGACATCATCCCAAGCAT
>JAAVHT010000059.1 GCA_014799565.1 Clostridiales bacterium | reverse complement strand
TTTAATTCTTCTTGTTATATCGACCTTGGTGCTTTCTGGGGTTGCGATCAAGGAGGCCACAGGAACTGTGGCCTTAAATGTGCGGCAGGCGTTGGGCGGCATATTCACTTTGCAGCAAAACACCAGTGATCCCAGCAAGTGGGTATCAACTTCGGTTGGAAGCGTTGGCGCCCAGTCCTATTATGGCGGTGAACCGCTGACCGTGGATCTGGCGGAGCGAATCATGGCCGAAACAGCGGGTATCATCGGCTATAACGCAGCCTATACAAATTATACTGTTCCCCTAAATGCAGACGGTAAGATTCTGGAGCTGATAGACTCAAATGATAACGGGAATGGCCTGGGGGCACTCATGGCCGGTCATGGGGACTTCAATTCCACAGTATCTACCATTGCCGCAACCAACACCGCTTACGACAGCTATTTTGCAGGTGGGTACCTTGAACTCGTAGAGGGGCGGCATTTTACCACCGAAAGCGAGAATCCAGCCATCATCAGTGCAGAGCTTGCGGAACTTAACGGCTTGCGTGTTGGGGATAAGATCACTTTGCGTATGTCGGAGTATAAAGCCTCCATGATGGGGATTGACGCAGGAAAGACAAACATCGAGGTTACGATTGTGGGCTTGTTCCGCTCCGCAGCAAAAAGCACTACCTCTCTTTCCAACTGGTCTATGGATAACTCCATTTTCACCACGTTGGAGGTTGTAAAGAGCGCACGGCCAGACATGGGCGACGAGAGCTTTGAGCGCATCCAGTTTTATGTGAATGACCCCGGCGAGATAGACCGCATTGTCCGGGATGTAAAAGATCTCCCTGATCTCGACCCAACGGATTTTATTGTCAGCGTTGACAGCAGCAATGTGGACGCAGTCATGGAACCGCTGACAAACATGGATCGCCTTGTATCTATTTTAATTGTGCTGGTGCTTGTGGTCGGCGCGGTTATCCTCTGTTTAGTGCTGTCCATTCGCGTAAAAGAGCGGGTACATGAAAGCGGTGTACAGCTTGCGTTGGGCCTAAGTAAAGGAAATATTGTCGCGCAATATTTGGCGGAGATCCTTATCATTGCCGCTTTCGCTTTTTCTCTGTCCGCATTTACAAGCGGTTTTGTGGCGAAAACCGTGGGCAGTCAGCTTCTGGACTATACCATTTCGGATCGCATACAAACCCCCGCGTCCGGCACTCCCGGTACAAGCTTTGACGGGGGGATATTTTTGGACAGTTCCGATTTTGCGCCAGAGTTCGAGGGGAGCGATCCTCTGACGAAAATTGAGGTGGATGTTGAGCCTGTGATGGTTGCGGGAATGTTTGGCGTCGGGCTCTTGATCATCTGCGCGGCGGTTATGCTTGCGGCAGCACCCGTCCTGCGTATGAAACCGAGAGAAATACTTTCAAAAATGAGCTGAGGAGGGACAGGCAATGAGCATTATGGAGATAAAAGGAGTTCGCTACTCCTATAACAACAAGCGAAATGTGTTGAAAGGCGTTAGCGCCGAATTAGACGCAGGCAAGATGTATGCTATCCTTGGGCCGTCCGGGTGCGGCAAAACAACCTTGCTGTCTCTCTTGGGTGGTCTGGACAGCCCCGCCAGCGGCCAGATTTTGTATCAGGGCGAAGATATTGCAAAGACCGGCCTTGCGGAACACCGGCGCAGTCATGTGTCGTTTATTTTCCAGAGCTATAACCTGATCGACTATCTGACCCCGATGGAAAATGTGGCCCTGACATCCAAGCTGCCGCCTTTGCCCATTCTGGAACAGCTGGGGCTTACGCCGGAGGAGGCCAAACGGAATGTATTGAAGCTGTCCGGGGGCCAGCAGCAGCGGGTGGCAATTGCCCGCGCCCTTGCCAGTGACGCCCAGGTTATCCTGGCTGACGAGCCCACCGGCAATCTGGACGAGGATACTGCCGCCGAGATCACGGGCATCCTCAAGGAATGTGCCCACAAGTCCGGCAAGTGTGTTGTGATTGTAACACACTCCAATGAGCTGGTAAAATCGGCGGATGTTGTCATGCAATTGCGGAAAGGTGAGCTGCAAATTTCGGATGCTACTGACACAAATATTGAGAAAAACGGGGTAAATAAAGATGAACATTGAAATTTCTAAACTCTCCATGGCCTATCCGTCGGGTAAGACCGCACTGCGAGAAATTAGCCTGCATCTGAACAGTCCAAATCTGGTTGGCCTTTTGGGGCCTAATGGTGCAGGGAAGTCCACACTGATGAATTTGCTGGTGGCAGGTTTGCTCCCCACGGAGGGGATGATTTTGGTGGAGGGTAAGCCCCTGATAAAGCAGGAGCAGTGGTTGAAATCACGTCTGGGCTATCTGCCGCAGTCTTTCGGCCTTTTTGACGAGCTGACAGTTTGGCAGTTCCTGGACTACATGGCGGCGCTGAAAGGCATCCACAACAGTAAAGCAGCCATATCGGCAACTATGCAGCATACCAATTTGGAGGGAAAACAGAACGCAAGGATACGAACGCTGTCTGGCGGACAACGACAGCGAGTGGGAATCGCTCAGGCCATCCTCGGTAATCCTCAATTTCTCGTCCTTGACGAGCCTACAGTGGGTCTTGACCCGGAGGAACGAATCAGCTTTCGCAATCTCTTTTCTGAAATGGCCCAGGATCGGCTGGTAGTTCTGTCCACCCATATTATTGAGGATGTTCAATCTGTATGCAGCCAGTTGATTGTGATTGACCAGGGTTGCATCCGCTTCATCGGAACTCCCGCCGACCTGATTGCGAAGGCGGTGGGCCATGTTGGGATTTTCTACGAACATGACCAACAGCAGGAAATGGGCCTGCACATCACCGCCCGGATCAACACCGCCCAGGGTATAGCCTGCCGCGCTGTGGCAAAGAGTCTCCCCAGCTTTATGGAACAGGTGGAACCCACTTTAGAGGACGCATATCTCTACCTGATTTCTGGGGAGGTGGTTTAATGGCTACCCTGCGTCAATTCAGTCTGGAGATTGCCCGATTGCTTCAAAACCGTGTCACTTGGCTGGCTGTTCTATTAACTGCCTGCTCCCCCATAGCGGGATTGACGATTTACCGTCCTCTCGTTTCCAACAGCGAAAACAGCTATGTTTCCACCATGCAGGGGATGTATCTGGCGAATCCCGCTTTGGCAGGCGGGGTGTTGGGAGCTATCGTTTTTGCCCTGCTTACTATTTGGAGCATAGATCGGTTCCGGCGGAGCGGAATGGAAACATTGGCTCATGTGGTGGTGTCTCCGATGACTGCCGCTTTGACCCAAACGGGAGCGTTGCTATGCGTTTCTGCTTTGGCACAAGTTTTCACTATGCTGCTCTGGCTCCCCTATACGGTTTTCAAGCTGGGAGCGGTTTTCGATGCTGAAAGTTATCTCTTGATGTATCTGACCTTTATGTACGGAGCAATGCCCTTGGCCATTCTGTTCGCTTCCGCTGCATATCAATTCACCCGGCGAGCAGATTTATCGTTCATATTTTTTGTGGCTTTCGCCGCCCTGAGCCTGACCATCTGGAAAGAACAATGGCAGCTGTGTTGGTTAAACCCGTGTGTCTGGGCTGTTTCCGATGATTTTTCCAATTATCGTATTCTTCGCTCGGTAGCCTATATGCGGGGCAGCTGGGCTGTGGCCCTGGCTGGGCTATGGGCAATGTCCTATCTCTGTGTACGGCGGTATGGAAAAGGGATTGCAGGCTCCTTATGGGCCAATATACGACGGGTTTACCGCCCAATTCTGGCAGTTGTGCTGCTGATTTGCGCCGGATCGCTTTACATGAATCAGCCCTTTGTTGACCACAGTGCTGCGGAGATAGATTATGACTTTTTATTTGCTTCAGAATATTTAGAAAGTGTTACCTGTTCAAGCCGCTATGTGGATGTGCGCCCTAACCCCCAGGCTGGCAGCGTTTATGGCAGCGCGGAATTTCAGCTTCAAAATACAAGTGGGGAAAAACAAAATATTCGCTTTTTGATTGACCCAGGCTATAAAGTTGCTTCAGTAAAGGCAAACGGGATAGACGTGCCTTTTGCGCAGGAAGATTATCAGACTATGAATGAAAAAGCGTTTACTGTTACGCTTCCCGCTGACCCGGAGATTGAGCTTGTTATTGATTATGGCGGTTTCCCGCAAGAGTGGAATATAGTTTCCAACGCACAAGGCAGCGCAGAAATCAGCGACAGCTATATGAACATAGAGAATGATCGGCTTTCACCCACCCCTTATGATGTATGGTATCAGGGAGAGTATCTCCCTGCTGTCATGGATATTACTCTCCCTGGACACATGACGCCGATCCTGTTCGGGGCTGGCTCTACTGTACTCCTGCAAGAAAATGAAGGCGGCACCAAGACATGGCGCATGGAAAGCCAGGGCTATCACATGATTGTGTACGCAGGGGACTATATCTGCGAGGAAATACCAATCAAGAGCGCAGGGCTTACTATCAATTTTTACTACAGTCGTAAGCATCAGCCCATTATGGAAACCATGGATGCCGCTGAAATGATCCGTCAAACAGTCGAGTTTTGCACGGAACACATTGGCCCGCTTTCCTCTTACGGAGATGGGACTTTTAACCTGATCGAACGGCGAAGCGATGGCAGCGGATATGCCGGGGTCGGTGCCAGTTTAGCCAATGAGCTGGACTATACCGCGCAAAACCTGTCAGATGGCGTGAAAGGGGCCTCTGCTGCCCAGATAACGATCCATGAACTTGTTCATCAATGGTGGGGTATGGACAATATGTTTGACCCGGAAGATTTTGACAGCATTTGGTCATCTGAAGGTTTGGCTTGCTATACTACCTATCGTATTGTTAAGGAGTTATATGGAGAGAGTACGGCCCAATCCTGTTATGTGGACGTCTGGCAGCAGGCTGTGGATGAATACTACGAAAATTACTATGTACGCCATCCAGAATATCTGTCTGCTTTGCCAGAGCAGTATCAGGCTGACATAGCAAATAGTCTGCGCAGTGTCCGGCAGTATAGCGAAATGCCGCTGAAAATTCTGAGGGCGGAACAGCTCGTAGGCGGCGAAGATGAGATGGACAAAATTTTGTCTGGCCTTTTTAGCCGGGAACTGGATTGGGAATACCCCTATTTGACCTATCAGGATTTCTTGGACGCCTGTCAATTAACGGAGGAGGAGTTGAATCTTGACTAAATTGTTTCAATATGAACTGCGGCGATTGCTGCACAACAAGCTGTTTTTTTGCGTCCTGGCGGTTTCCCTAGGCTATGGCTGGCTGACGCTGACAAACACGATCATTTTAGGCGTGGCACATACAGCGCCATTTTCTCCCTGGAGCTTTGGGTATTTTCTTAGCCAAACTCTGCCGTTGATTTGCGTGGGAGAGCTGCTTTTCCTTTCCTTCTTTACATCAAAGGAAGAACTGCAAATCAGATCAGTTATCCGGGCCACCTCCATGGATCAGCGGCGGTATGCTGTGATCCGCTGCGGGGCAGTATTGACAGGAACCTTACTTTTGAGCCTGTGCGTTGTGGTGTTGGCCACTGTGTTCTATGTACGCCTGTTTGGATGGATGAATTTCGGAGAGCTGCTCCTGCCCGCTTTGCTGACGTTGCTTCCCGCCATCATTTTTTGCCTTGGAACAGGTTTGTTGTTGATGAATCTTCATCCAGCCCTGATCTACGTTCTCATCGCGGCGGTATTACTCCTGCCCCTGCCGCCTTTACCCACGGCAATCAGCTTTTCCTTGAACAATTTTTTCTCCCAGTATCCGTTGACTTTGGGCAAATTAGACCCAGCGTTTCACATTCCGAGTTGGCTGATAGCTTCCAAAACTGTTTTAACCCTATTGGGACTGGCTTTTGCAATAGTTGCTGTGAATATGCAGAAAACGAGCTTCAGCCTGAATCATTGCCGCAATAGGATGAATTTCAAATCATAGGTGCATCTGACATAACAATTTAGAATAGGAGAGGAAATTCACTATGAAAAACTGCTTTTTTATGAGCATGGGCAGAACCTCACTCAAGATGAACAAGCCCAACTCAGGAGAGTAATTGGCAGCATCAAGTTATCCCCTCAGAGGATAGAGGAAATCTGTCAAAGAATACGAGAGCGTCAGTCAAAAAAGTAACCATTCACTTAGTCCATCGGCTTTTCTCTGTGAGGTTGAGTAAACGCCCGTTACCCTTGTTTTTCGCCTTATATATCCCTTTTGCAGCCGCTTCAATGGTAATAGGTTCTTTGCCAGTCAGATCATCCAGCAATGTACGGAGTTTGACAAGATCATATCATATAGCGCAAGTCTGAAATTCACAGGTTAATATCATTTTGTCCTGCCAGCAGTGGCAGTAAAGAAAAAAACCGCTGCTGGCAGGGAACTTTTCATGCCTGTTTTTATGCGGCGGTTTTCAAAAGATGAAAGCCGCCGTTCTTTTCTTCTCCCAAAGAGTGTTGCGGTTACGTTGATTATGGCGGCGGCTCAAGGAGGTAGCCGCCATGGGGCCGAATTTGTTTCGACCGATTTTGACAAAGTGTGACCCATCAAAAAAATCCTGTTCCCCACCATGGGACATTTCAACCATGAAGATGAACTATACAATATCGCCATGGCTAAATTTTATTCTCCCTTTCGCCCGGTAGGTCTACGACCTGCCGGGCGTTTTTTGTCGCTTTTGGGGGAACTATGGGATAAAACTGCTTCTTGTGTAGGGTGCCGTGGCCCGCCTTCAATCTGAATTTTCAAAAATTCAGATTGGAGGTAAAGGAAAATGGCAGACAGCCATCCCCAAAATCTTGATCCACGGCCCAAACGCCGGAGAGATGAAGAAAATCCCTATGAGATATATACCGCTGGTATCAACACCGATCACCCGCGTTTCTATCTGTTCTTTAAGGACTGCGACGGGGTAAAACGCTGGATGGAGATTGACAGGACTTTGTTCGATGCGTTCAACGAGTTTGAGCTGGACGATCTTTCCTTTTTCAACGAGGCGGACAGGCATTATGAACAGTCCGAAGTGACGGAAGCGACGCTAAACAGACGGGCCGCAAAGCCCCAGGAGAGCGTGGAAGAAACGATCTCACAGCGGATAGAAGCGGACAAGCTACATCAAGCAATCGCCCAACTGCCTGAAAAGCAGCGCCGTCGTTTGGTGCTGTATTATTTCGGGGAGTTTACATACGAGCAAATTGCAGACATGGAGGGATGCAGCCACCCCGCTGTGATAAAGTCAATTTCTTCAGCATTGAAAAAACTCAAAAATTTTCTTTCCGGGGAGGTTACAATTTAGCGTTTGAGTGAGGAAACAGGTGGAGGGCG
>JAAVHT010000058.1 GCA_014799565.1 Clostridiales bacterium | reverse complement strand
TCGGCCGCCCTTACAAGCACAAGTATCCCCCCATCAAGCCCCTGTCCTCCGGGCAGCGTATCGTGGATACGTTCTTCCCCGTGGCCAAGGGCGGCACCGCCGCCATCCCCGGGCCCTTCGGCTCCGGCAAGACCGTGATGCAGCACGCCCTGGCCAAGTGGTCGGACGTGGACATCGTGATCTATATCGGCTGCGGCGAGCGCGGCAACGAGATGACCGATGTTCTGCGCGAGTTCCCCGAGCTGGTGGACCCCCGCACCGGCGAGACGCTGATGAAGCGTACCGTTCTGATTGCAAATACCTCCGATATGCCCGTGGCCGCCCGTGAGGCGTCCATCTACACCGGCATCACCATCGCCGAGTACTTCCGCGACATGGGCTACGACGTGGCCGTCATCGCCGACTCCACCTCCCGCTGGGCCGAGGCCCTGCGTGAGATGTCCGGCCGTCTGGAAGAGATGCCCGGTGAGGAGGGCTACCCCGCCTACCTGGCCTCCCGTCTGGCCCAGTTCTACGAGCGCGCCGGTTCCGTGTCCTGTCTCGGCTCCGAGGAGGACCGCCGCGGCTCCCTGACCGCCGTGGGCGCTGTGTCCCCTCCGGGCGGCGACTTGTCCGAGCCGGTTTCCCAGGGCACCATGCGTATCGTGAAGGTGTTCTGGGCGCTGGACGCCCAGCTGGCCTACAAGCGCCACTTCCCCGCCATTAACTGGCTGACCTCCCACTCCCTGTACCTGGACTCCCTGAAGCCCTGGTTTGACGAGAACCTGGGCCGCCAGTTCCTCCAGAACCGTGAGCAGGCCATGAGCATCCTCCAGCAGGAGGCCAGCCTGAACGAAATCGTGCAGCTGGTCGGTAAGGACTCCCTGTCCCCCAACGACCAGCTCACCCTGGAGACCGCCCGTATGGTGCGCGAGGACTTCCTCCAGCAGAACTCCTTCGTGGACATCGACTCCTTCTCCACCTATGACCGGCAGGAGAAGCTGCTGGCCATGATCCTGGACTACGACAAGCTGTGCCGGGACGCCATCGCCAAGGGCGCCCCCGCCGCCAAGCTGTTTGAGATCCCCGCCCGTGAGCGCATCGGCCGCGCCAAGAGCGTGCCCGCCGACGAGTACGCTCAGGTGTACGCCGACATCTCCGCCTCCATGGAGAAGGAGATCGACGAGGTCGTCAGAAAGGCAGGTGAGGAGCTGTGATCCGAGAGTATAGAACCATCCAGGAGATCGCGTCCCCGCTGATGATGGTCAAAATGGTGGAAAACGTCACCTACGACGAGCTGGTCGAGGTGGAGCTGCCCGACGGCTCCATCCGCCGGGGCAAGGTGCTGGAGGTCAACGGCGACACCGCCGTGGTGCAGCTCTTCGAGTCCGCCGCCGGCATCAACCTGGCCCAGTCCAAGGTCCGCTTCCTGGGCCACCCCCTCCAGCTGGGCGTGTCCGGCGATATGCTGGGCCGCGTGTTCAACGGCATGGGCGTGCCCATCGACGGCGGCCCCGCCATCCTGGCCGAGGAGTACCGCGACATCAACGGCCTGCCCATGAACCCCGCCGCCCGTGACTACCCGGACGAGTTCATCCAGACCGGCGTGTCCACCATCGACGGGCTGAACACCCTGGTCCGCGGCCAGAAGCTGCCCATCTTCTCCGGCTCCGGCCTGCCCCACGCCAACCTGGCCGCCCAGATCGCCCGTCAGGCCCGTGTGCTGGGCGACGACGCGGGCAACTTCGCCGTGGTGTTCGCCGCCATCGGCATCACCTTCGAGGAGTCCGAGTTCTTCGTCCAGGAGTTCAAGCGCACCGGCGCTATCGACCGCACCGTGCTGTTCACCAACCTGGCCAACGACCCCGCCGTGGAGCGTATCTCCACCCCCCGTATGGCGCTGACCGCCGCCGAATACCTGGCCTTTGAGAAGGATATGCACGTGCTGGTCATCCTGACCGACATCACCAACTACGCCGAGGCTCTGCGTGAGGTTTCCGCGGCTAAGAAGGAAGTCCCGGGCCGCCGCGGCTTCCCCGGCTACCTGTACACCGACCTGGCAACTATGTACGAGCGCGCCGGCCGTCAGCTGGGCAAGCCCGGCTCCATCACCATGATCCCCATCCTCACCATGCCTGAGGACGACAAGACCCACCCCATCCCCGACCTGACCGGCTATATCACCGAGGGCCAGATCATCCTGTCCCGGTCGCTGTACCGCCAGGGCATCAATCCTCCCGTGGATGTGCTGCCCTCCCTGTCCCGTCTGAAGGATAAGGGCATCGGTGCGGGCAAGACCCGTGAGGATCACGCCAACGTGCTGAACCAGCTCTTTGCCGCCTACTCCACCGGTAAGGACAACAAGGAGCTGATGTCCATCCTGGGCGAGGCGGCGCTGACTCCCACTGATCTGCTGTACGCCAAGTTTGCCGATGAGTTCGAGAAGCGCTATGTCAACCAGGGCTACGAGGAGAACCGCTCCATTGAGGACACTCTGGCTCTGGGCTGGGAACTGCTGTCCATCCTGCCCACCGCCGAGCTGAAGCGTATCAAGACGGAGTATATCGAGAAGTATATGCCCAAGAAAGAGCAGTAAAGGAGGGGTGGTAAAGCATGGCAAACACCGTGGTCAACCCCACCCGAATGGAGCTCACCCGCCTGAAGGGCAAGCTGAAGACTGCCCAGCGGGGCCACAAACTGCTCAAAGATAAACGCGACGAGCTGATGAAGCAGTTCCTGGACACCGTGCGGGAGCTGCGCGCCCTGCGCACCCAGGTGGAGGAGGATCTGATGCGCGTGCACAGCTCCTTCACCGTGGCCTCCGCCCTGATGAGCGCCCAGGCCATGGAACAGGCGCTGATGTACCCCAAGCAGTCCGTCGAGCTGACCATGACGTTTAAAAACGTCATGTCGGTCAACGTTCCGGAGTATCACTACCAGACCCGCACCGACGACACCGGCGACATCTTCCCCTACGGCTTTGCCGCCACCAGCGGCGAGCTGGACGGGGCGGTGGCCGCCCTGGGCGAGGTGTTCCAGAACATGCTCAAGCTGGCTCAGACCGAGAAGGCCGCCCAGCTCATGGCGGAGGAGATCGAAAAGACCCGCCGCCGCGTCAACGCGCTGGAATACGTGGTCATTCCCGAGACTCAGGAGAACATCCGGTATATCACCATGAAGCTGGACGAGAACGACCGCTCCACCACCACCCGGCTGATGAAGGTCAAGGATATGCTGCTGGCCCAGGCCCAGGAGGAGCGCCGCGCCGCGGACGCCAAGGCCATCAAAGCCTTTGGCGGCTCTTCCGAACAGCCCCAGCAGGTCTGACGCCCGACCCACAGCTCAATTGAGAAGCGCCCCCGCCAATGGCGGGGGCGCTTCTTTTTTGCTTTGTTAAAATCTCACCTGGCCCGTGCAAAGGTGAGGCCGGCCACGGAAGCCGCGCCCGCCTGCCGCAAAGCGGCGGCGCACTCCGACAGCGTGGCCCCAGTTGTGACCACGTCGTCAACAAGGACAATCCGCTTCCCCGTCAAGTCCAGCCCCGGCAGGACGCGGTAGGCATCCTCAACATTGGCCCTTCGGGCTTCTTCTTCGCTGATCCCCGATTGGACGGCGGTGGCCCGGACTTTTTCCAGCGTGTTTTCCACGCTCAAGCCCGCCAGCTCCCCCACCCGGCGGGCCAGCAGCTCCGCCTGGTCATAACCGCGCTCCCGACGGCGCTTGGGATGCAGGGGTACCCAGGTGATGAGATCCACCGGATCCTCCCAGCGGTCTTGGAGGCACTGGGCCATCAGCAGGCCAAACAGCTGGGCGTGGCCCCGGCCCCCGCCGAATTTGTAGCGGTGCATTCCCTCCCGCACGCCGTCCCTGTACCACAGGGGCGACAGGCAGGCATCGCAGAAGTCCACCGTTCTGATCTCCCCTGGCCCAACCCAGGGCAGATCCTCCTGGCAGGAGGCGCACCAGCCCTCCTCGCCCCGCTCCAGCACCCGTCCGCAGAACGGGCATTTGGGCGGATAGAGCAGATCCAGCAAAAAGCGGAGCGCCCTCATTGCTCCTGGTCAGGCAGGCCAATGGGGCCATGCTCTTTTTCAAACTCCCGGACACATTGATTGACCAGATACAAAATCTGCCCGCTCATGGAACGGCCTTCATAGGCCGCCACGGACTGAAATTTGTCATGAAGCTCTTTATTCATCCGGATACTAAAGTGCGCCTTGTCTTTCATGGACGCAGCCTCCCGCAAATGTAACGTTAACAGCATTGTACACTGATTTCCCCAGAAAATCCAGCTATTTTTCTAAGGTGTGGGCAAAGAGCCTCAGAAGCGACAAAAAACGCTGTACTTTTCCAATCAGGTGTGATATACTGCGTCAAGCGGCTCCTCCCCGGAGAAGCGTGGCATTCCGGGTTGAGTTGAGCCTTTTGAATTTGGCGTAAAGCGCCTGAGCGGCGCTTTTTGATCGGCAGAGCATTGGACGGCATCGGCTGCGGGGCCAAGCTGCCGCACCACCGGCGGGACAGGGCCGGACGGGCGGCAGCTTGGTCTGCACAGCATACGCGGCGGCTGACCGCGTATTTTGTCATGTCCAAAGCCCTCTGCCATCTACATAGGAAACAAAAAATATGGGGCCGGCTGTGCCGGGCTCCGTGGTTTCCTGCGCAAAAAAGAAGCGCTGTGCCGCCGTGAGCAGGCAAAGCGTAAGAACAAACACAAAAAGGAGTATTTATGGCAGAAAAACTGAAAATTATCTCTCTTGGTGGTCTCAACGAGATCGGCAAGAACCTCACCGTCTACGAGTACGGAAACGACATCATCCTGGTGGACGTGGGCATGGGCTTCCCCGATGACGATATGTATGGCATCGACGTGGTCATCCCCGACTTCACCTACCTCATCCAGAATCGTGACCGCATCCGGGCCATCTTCATCACCCACGGCCACGAGGATCACATCGGCGCCATCCCCTACCTCATGCGGGACGTGAACGCCCCCATCTATGCCACCCGGATGTCCGCCGGCCTCATCAAGCTGAAGCTGGACGAGCACCGCCTCGCCGACAAGGTGAAGCTCATCACCTGTGAGGCGGGCGAAACCGTCAAAGCGGGCAAATTCAGTGTGGAGTTCATCCACATCAACCACTCCATCGCCGACGCGGTGGCCTTCGCCATCCGCACCCCCATCGGCGTGTGCGTCCACACCGGCGACTTCAAGATCGACCCCACTCCCATTCAGGGCGGCATGGCCGACCTGACCCGGCTTGGCGAGCTGGGTAACGAGGGCGTTCTGGCTCTGCTGTGCGACTCCACCAATGTGGAGCGCCCCGGCTTCACCAACAGCGAGCGCTCGGTGGGTGCCTCCTTCGATGCCCTGTTCCGGGGCTGTCAGAACCGCATCATCGTCACCACCTTTGCCTCTAACATTGACCGCATTCAGCAGATCATCGACGTGGCGGCGAAATACGGGCGGAAGGTGGCCGTCACCGGGCGGAGCATGGAGAACGCCATGCGGGTGTCCACCGAGCTGGGCTATATGAACATCCCGGCGGGAACGGTGATCGACATCGCCCAGATCAAGACCCTTCCCCCCGACAAAGTGTGCATCATCACCACCGGCAGCCAGGGCGAGACCATGTCCGCCCTCACCCGGATGGCCTTTAACACCCACCGCCAGGTGGATATCCAGCCCGGCGACCGGGTCATCATCTCCGCCTCCGCCATCCCCGGCAACGAGGACTCCATCGGCAACGTCATCAATGAGCTCTACCGCCGGGAGGCCGAGGTGGTCAATGAGCGGGAGCTGCCCCTCCACGTGTCCGGCCACGCCTGTCAGGAGGAGCTGAAGATCATGCACGCCCTGGTGCGCCCCCGGTTCTTCATCCCCGTCCACGGTGAGCAGCGCCACCTCAAGACCCACGCCAAGCTGGCCCGGGAGATGGGGATGGATTCCCGCAATATCGTCATCAGCGACGTGGGCCGGGTCATCGAGGTCACCCAAAACGGCATCAAGCTCAACGGCACCGTCCCCGCCGGCAAGGTATTCGTGGACGGCTACGGCGTGGGTGATGTGGGGGCGGTGGTTCTCCGGGATCGCCAGCACCTGGCCCAGGACGGCATGATCGTCGTGGTGGTATCCATGTCCGGGGAGGACGGCGCGGTGATCTCCGGCCCCGACATCATCACCCGGGGCTTTGTGTACGTCAAAGAATCCGAGGAACTGATGGAGGAGCTGCGCCAAGTGGCGATGGACGCGCTGTACACCTGTGAGCAGCGCCATGTCCGGGACTGGTCCTCCATCAAGTCGGAAATGAAGGGCGCGCTGTCCAACTATCTCTACAAAAAGACGAAGCGCAACCCCATGATACTCCCTGTCATCATGGAGGTCTAAAAAGGAGGGCGTTTCATGCCGAATGCCGAGGCGCTGCAATACTATCAAACCGCCCTGAAGCAGGGCCAGCGGGAGTACAAAAATTGTGTCCACCGGGGCTCCTTTCCCAACATCCAGTCCCTGGGGGAGGATAAGCTTCAGCTCTCGCAAGTGAAGCTGGGTGTGATGGATATCCCCATCTACCTGGTAGTGGGCTCCACCCAGGACGCCCGGTGCAACTCCTTCTCCCCCGGGTTCTATCCCCTGCTGGGGGTGGACACGGAGTTCGCCGTCAAATGGGTCACCCTGTGCTCCTACCAGCTCAGCGAGGGCATCCACGACCCCATCAAATGCTATGAATACCTGGGCCGGTTCTATGTCCAGGAGGGCAATAAACGGGTGAGCGTGCTCAAGTCCATGGGGTCGACCACCATCCAGGCGGACGTCATCCGCCTGATGCCGGAAAAGTCGGACGACATCACCACCCAGATCTATCTGGAATTTCTGGAGTTTTACCGCCACAGCAAGTGCTGGGGGATCCACTTCAGCGACCTGGGGGGATACGCCAAGCTCCAGGCCGCGTTGGGCTTCACCAAGGATGAGGACTGGCCCGAGGATCTCCAGCGCAAGTTCCGGAACCGGTATTTCAGCTTCCGTACCAGCTTTTACCGGCTGGGCGGGGAGAGCCTGGGGCTGACCTCCGGGGACGCGCTGCTGCGCTGGCTGGAGTTTTACTCCGCCCAGGATTTCCTGTCCATGGTGGAGGGGGAATACCGCAAGACGCTGGCTGCCGTCTGGAAGGAGCTGTGCATCCACGCGGAGACCGAGCCCATCGCCGTCAGCCTGGCTCCGGCCAAAGAGGGCGAGGAGAAAAAGAGCGTCATGTCCACGCTGCTGGGCAAGAAAAAGCTGCGCATCGCGTTCCTGTTCCAGAACGATCCGGCCACCAGCGGCTGGACCGCGGCCCACGACAAGGGCCGGGAATACCTGGAGCAGACCCTGAAGGACAGCGTCAGCGTGACGTGCTACTACAACGTGTCCCCGCAGGAGGCGGAATCCGTCATCAGCGAGGCCGTCAGCGGCGGCGCTGAGCTGATTTTCACTACTGCCGTGGGCCTGATCGACGCCACGCTGCGGGTGGCGGTCAAATATCCAAAGGTGCGGTTCATGAACTGCTCCATCGACCAGCCCTATGTAAACGTAAAGGCGTATTACTGCCGGGTGTATGAGGCCAAATTTATCACCGGGGCCATCGCCGGGGCGCTGAGCAAAACCGGGCGGATCGGCTACGTGGGCAGCTACCCCATTTTGGGCGTGCCCGCCAGCATCAACGCCTTTGCCCTGGGGGCGGCCCTCACCAACCCGGACGCCCGCATCGACCTGCGCTGGTACTGCCTGCCCGGGGACTACATGGCCCAGTTCCAGGAGCAGGGCATCCCGCTGGTCAGCGACCGGGACTACATCTCTGAGCAGCCCGGAGGGCCCCAGGGCCTGGCCCGCTTTGGCCCGGACGGAAAGCTGATCCAGCTGGCCTCCCCCAGCTGGCATTGGGGAGAATTTTACGTACGCATGGTGCGGGAGATGCTCCGGGATCCCAAGACCATCCCCCTGGCGGAGGATGCCAACCGTGCCATTAACTACTGGTGGGGGATGAACAGCGGCGTGGTGGGGCTGCGCTTCAGCCCCGACCTGCCAGAGGGAACCCGCGCACTGATCCAGATCCTGCGGCAGGGCATCCGGGAGGGGACTATCCTGCCCTTCCAGCGGACGATCCGCACCCAGAGCGGCAGCATGGTGAACGACGGCTCCCGGAACCTGACCATGGAGGAGATCCTGAAGATGGACTGGCTGTGCGACCGGGTGGACGGCCATCTGCCCGCCTTTGACGAGCTGCTGCCGGTAGCCAGACCCACAGTCCGGCGGCTGGGTATTGACCGGGACAGCATCCCCCCCGAGGAGGCGAAGGAGCAGTGAAGCTGCTTATCATCTCCGACGCTGTGGACACGGGGCTGTGGGATTATTTTACCAAAGACAAGCTCCGGGGGGCGGACGCCATCATTTCCTGCGGGGATCTGCCCTCCTCCTACCTGACCTTCCTGGTCACCGTGGCCAACAAGCCCCTGTTTTACGTCCACGGCAACCACGACACCCGCTATGAGTGGGAACCGCCGGAGGGGTGCGACTGCATCGACGGGAAGATCATCGAATTCAAAGGCTACCGCATCATGGGCCTGGGCGGGTGCATGAAGTACAACCGGGGCGCCCACCAATACACAGAGCGGCAGATGAAGCGGCGCATCGCCAAGCTGCGGCGGCCCATGCGCCAGGGGGTGGACATCCTGGTGACCCATTCCCCCGCCCAGGGGCTGGGGGACATGGACGACCCCTGTCACCGGGGCTTTGCCTGCTTCCGGGATCTGATGGATCGTCTGCGGCCCCAGTACCTCCTTCACGGCCACGTCCATCTGCAATATACGCCCAACGTCCCCCGGACACATCAGTACGGGGATACCACAGTGATAAACGCCTCCGGGAAATGCTTCATCGAACTGCCTGACCGGCCGGAAACGCCGCCGAAAAAGGGTTGGCTGCTCAGAAAAGCATGAAAAACCGAGGGAGCGCTTTGGCGCTCCCTCGGTTTTTGATTTATCGCTCGCCCCGCTTGACCGCTGCGGCGGCCTCCTTCTGGATATCCGGGAAGTTGGACAGCATGGGCTCGACGTCCTTTCCCCGTAGCCTGCGATCCACATAGTTTTTGGTGATCTTGATGACGATGGGGGACAGTACCAGCACGCCGATGAGGTTGGGCAGCATCATCATGCCGTTGAGGGTGTCCGCGATCTCCCAGGCCAGGTTTTCCCCCATCACCGCGCCGCCGAAGGTAGCGGCCACGAAGATGAGCTGATAGACGCGGGTCACTTTCTCGCCGAACAGGAACTCGCAGGCCTTGCTGCCGTAGTGGCTCCAGCCCAGGCAGGTGGAGAAGGCGAACAGCATCACGGAGATGGCCACGAAGGCCGCCCCAACAAAGCCGAAGTGCATGGAGAACACAGTGCTGACCAGATTGGCTTTGGTCAGCTCTACGCCCTGATAGACGCTCTCGGGAATGCCGGTGTCCAGATTGATAAGGCCCGAGGACAGCACGGAGAAGGCGGTGAGGGTACACACAATGATGGTGTCGGCAAACACCTCGAAAATGCCCCACATCCCCTGGCGCACCGGCTCCTTCACGTTGGAGCTGGAGTGAACCATGACGGAGGAGCCCAGGCCCGCCTCGTTGGAGAACACGCCCCGCTTCATGCCCTGCTCGATGGCCAGCTTGATGCCGGAGCCCACAATGCCGCCGGCGGCGGACTTCAGGGCAAAGGCGCCCCTGAAGATAGCCGCGAACACCGGGCCCACCATGGAGATGTTGGAGCAGAAGATGACGATGGAGCCGACCATATACAGAATCACCATGAAGGGCACGATCTTCTCGGTGACGGAGGCGATGCGCTTCAGGCCGCCCAGCACCACCATCCCGGTGAGGATCACAATGACGATGCCGGTGGCCCAGGTGGGGATGCCGAACACGTCCTGCATATTGCCGGAGATAGAGTTGATCTGGGTCATGTTGCCAATGCCGAAAGAGGCCAGGAAGCAGAACACGGAAAACAGCGCCGCCAGCACCGCGCCGATCATCTTGCAGCCCTTTTTGGCTCCCAGGCCGTCCCGCAGGTAGTACATGGCGCCGCCGGACCACTCGCCGGCGGAATTTTTCCGGCGGTAGAAGATGCCCAGCACGTTCTCGGAGTAGTTGGTCATCATCCCGAAGAAGGCGATGATCCACATCCAGAACACAGCGCCGGGGCCGCCCACCATGATGGCCCCCGCCACGCCCACGATGTTGCCGGTGCCCACGGTGGCCGCCAGGGCGGTGCACAGGGACTGGAACTGGGAGATGGACTTGTCCTGGGTATGGCTCACCACATCCTTGTGGAAGATGGCCCCGATGGTCTCCTTCATCCAATGGGCGATGTGGCTGACCTGGAAGAATTTTGTGCAGCAGGTCATAAAGATGCCCACGAAGGCCAGCAGGATCAGCGCGGGCCAGCCCCAGACGATGTTGTTGAGAAAGCTGTTGACCTCCTCCACAGCGGTCAGGAAAGCGGATGGCTCAACGACGTCGGGGCCTGGGGCGCCTTGGGCCGCCAGCGCCGTGGCGGGCAGTTTGCAAAAAATTTCAAACACGGGAATCCCCTCTTTTCTCTTTTCTTGCCAGCCAGTATATAACACAGCGTGCGGAATCGCAAGAAAAAAACTGGGATTTTCATTTCTGAAGGTGCAATTTCCAGAAAAGCGCCAAATATCAAGAGATGCGCTCCGCAAAATTGTGGAAAAACGCAAGATAGATTTTCGAAAAATTCATCTTGCCGCCTGGAGGGAGGCCGCTGGTTCCTCTCCGGGCGGCATCCTTTACTGCGTCAGCAGTTCCCTCAAAACGGCGTTCACCGTCTGGGGATTGGCCTTGCCCTTCAGCTCCCGCATGACCTGGCCCACCAGGAAGCCAAAGGCCTTTTCCTTGCCGCCCCGGTAGTCGGTCACAGACTGGGGATGGGCCTCCAGCACACGGGCGCAGGCCTCCCGCACCAGGCCGTCGTCGTTGACCTGTTCCAGACCGTGTTCTTTGACGTAGGCGTCCACATCCCCGTCCGTGTCAAAGACGGCCTCGAATACCTTGACGGCGGTATTGCGGTTCAGCTTGCCCTCGGCTACCCGCGCAATGAGCCGGGCCAGGGTGGGCGGGGTCAGCTTCATCTCCTTGGGCTCCATGGCTCGGGCGGACAGCGCCCCCAGCACCTCCCCCATGATCCAGTTGGCTCCCTGCTTGGGGGGTGCGCCCAGCTCCACCAGCGCCTCGAAGAACGCCGCCAGCACCCGGTCAGAGGTAATCATCTGGCAGTCGTACTCGGGCAGGCCGTAGTCCGCCTGATACCGGGCCCGCTTGGCCTCTCCCAGCTCCGGCTGGGCGGAGCGCAGCTCGTCCAGATATTCTTCTGTCAGCTCGATGGGCGGGATGTCCGGCTCGGGGAAGTAGCGGTAGTCCTGGGCATTCTCTTTGGAACGCATAGCATAGGTGGCGTCCTTGTTTTCGTCCCAGCGGCGGGTCTCCTGTACCACCCGTTTCCCCTCCTCAATCAGCTCGATCTGCCGCTTCGCCTCATAGTCGATGGCCCGGGCGATGGCCTTGAAGGAGTTCAGGTTCTTCATCTCGGTGCGGGTACCCAGCTTTTCGCTTCCCATGGGCCGTACGGACAGGTTCACGTCGCACCGCAGAGAACCCTCCTGCATCTTGCAATCCGACACGCCCAGGTATTGCAGGGTCTCCTTTAGCTTTTCCAGATAGGCGATCACCTCGTCCGCCGTGCGGAAGTCCGGCTCGGTGACGATCTCGATCAGCGGCACGCCGCAGCGGTTGTAATCCGCCCGGGTTTGGTCAATCCAGGGGTCGTGGATCAGCTTGCCCGCGTCCTCCTCCATGTGCAGCTCGTGAATGCGGATGGTCTTGTCGCTGGCGGCAGTGTGGATGGGCACCGCCCCGTCCCGGGCGATGGGCAGGTAGAGCTGGGAGATCTGGTACGCCTTGGGCAAGTCGGGGTAGAAGTAGTTTTTCCGGTCGAATTTGCTGTACCGGGTGATGGCACAGTTCAGCGCCAGCCCAGCCTTGACGGCAAACTCCAGCACCCTTTTGTTCAGCACAGGCAGCGTCCCCGGCATCCCGGTACACACCGGGCAGCAGTGGGTGTTGGGGTCGCCCCCGAACTGGGTGGTACAGGAGCAGAAAATTTTTGTCTTGGTGGCCAGCTCCACATGAGTCTCCAGGCCAATGACAGTCTCCCAGGTCATGGTGCAGCCCTCCTTCCTGTCTTTACCCCTCCCCCTGACGGGGGGAGAGGGGATGCGCAAAGCCAATGACAGTCTCCCAGGTCATGCCAAATCCCCTCCCTTCGGGGTACGCTTATGCCAGTCCGTGTCCAATTGGAAGGTGTGGGCGGCGTTCAAAAGCACGCCCTCCCCGAAGTGGGGCCCGATGAGCTGGGCCCCGATGGGCAGCCCCTTCCCGTCAAACCCGCAGGGCATGGACAGCCCCGGCAGGCCCGCCAGGTTCACCGACACGGTGTATACGTCGCTCAAATACATTTGCAGCGGGTCGGACAGGCTCTCCCCCAGGCGCGGCGCGGTGGTGGGAGCCACGGGGGAGAGGAGCAGGTCGCACTGTCCAAAGGCTTTGTCAAAGGCGTCTTTGATGACTGCCTTAACCTGCAATGCCTTCTTGTAATACGCGTCGTAATACCCGGAGGACAGCACAAACGTCCCCAGCAAAATCCGCCGCTTCACCTCGGCGCCGAAGCCCTGGGTGCGGGTCTTGCGGTAGAGGTCAGCCAGCCCCTCGTATTCCTCCGCCCGCCAGCCGTATTTCACCCCATCGAACCGGGACAGGTTGGAGGACGCCTCGGCGGCGGCGATGATATAGTAGGCGGGCACCACGTACTCCATCACCGGGAAGGACAGCTCGACGATTTCCGCTCCCCGGGCCTTCAGCACGTCCGCCACGGCCAGCACAGCGGCTTTGACCTCTCCGTCCAGCCCGTCCCCAAAGCAGTCCACGGGCAGGCCGATCTTCAGCCCCCGCACGTCTCCGGTGAGGCCAGCCAGCAAATTGCCGTACTGCCCGTCCAGGGTGGTGCCGTCCTTGGCATCCTTCCCTTGGAGTACGTCCAGGATGGCGGCGCAGTCCGCCGCGTCCCGGCACAGGGGGCCGATCTGATCCAGCGACGAGGCGTAAGCAATGAGCCCGTACCGGGACACGGTGCCGTAGGTGGGCTTCATGCCCGTCACGCCGCAGTAGGACGCGGGCTGACGAATGGAGCCGCCAGTGTCCGAGCCGACGGCGTACCACCCCATCCCCGCCGCCACAGCCGCCGCCGCGCCGCCGGAGGAGCCGCCGGGGACGCGCTCCAAATCCCACGGATTTTTCACCGGGCCGTAAAAAGAGGTCTCCGAGGTGGATCCCATGGCAAACTCGTCCATGTTCAGCTTGCCCAGGGACACCGCCCCGGCCTGGGCCAGCTTGTCCACCACCGCAGCGTCATAAGGAGGCGCGAAGTCCCCCAGAATTTTGGACGCACAGGAGGTTTTCACCCCCCGGGTGCAGATGTTGTCCTTGATGGCCATGGGCACGCCGTACAGGGGACTTTGGGCATCCTTCACCCCGGCCTGCAATTGCTCCGCCCGGCTGAGCACCCGCTCGGCTGTGACGGTGATAAAGGCGTTCAGCGCCTTATCCTGGGCGGAAACGGCGTCCAGCGCCGCCTGGGCGGCCTCCTTGACGGACACCTCGCCCTTCTTGATGGCCCCGCCCAGCTCCAGGGCGGTCAGCTTTGTCAGTTTCATGCCGCGCCCCCTCACTCTACGGCTTTGGGCACCAGGAACGCTTCCCTGTCCGGCACAGGCGACCCCGCCAGCAGTTCGGCCCGATCCTGGGAGGGTTCCACCTCGTCCTCCCGCAGCACGTTCTTCACCGGAAATACGTGACTCATGGGCTCCACGCCCTCGGTGTCCAGCTTGTCCAGCACGGCCATATAGGCCACGATCCGCTCCAGCTCGGCGGTCATGTCCCGCTTCTCCTCGGCTTCCAGCTCCAGGCGGGACAGATCCGCAATATGCTCCACTAATTCTGGGGTAATGTTCATGGCAGGGCCTCCTCCCGGCAGCTGACAAAAATCCCGGACCGTACAGAGGTACCGTCCGGGAAAATCCGCGCCGCCATTTTTAATCGCTCATGATATTTTACCCCAGCCGGGGGCCGCTGTCAACCGCTGGACGGGCCGGAAGAATATTCACAAAAAAGAGATGACACCGCCCTCCCGCGGCGTTATAATGCTGTTAGAAGGAAACATAGAATAGGAGGGACTACCTCTATGCCAAACTGGGAAGAATTACAGCGTCGCTGTCTCACCTGCCAGAAATGCGCCCTGGCGGACACCCGCACCAACGTGGTGTTTGGCAAAGGCCCGAAGGACGCCCGCGTCATGTTCATCGGCGAGGGCCCCGGCGAGAACGAGGACTTGCAGGGCGAGCCCTTCGTGGGCCGGGGCGGGCAGCTTCTGGACGAGATGCTGTCCCTCATCGGTCTGAGCCGGGATAAGAACTTTTACATCACCAACATCGTCAAATGCCGCCCACCCAAAAACCGGGATCCCCTGAACACCGAGCAGGACGCCTGCATCGGCTACCTGTGGGAGCAGCTGGAGCTGATCCGGCCCAAAATCGTGATCTGCCTGGGGCGCATCGCCGCGCTGCGCCTCATCAATCCCAACTACCGCATCACCAAAGAGCACGGCCAGTGGGTGGAGAAGGACGGCGTACTCTATACCGCCATCTACCACCCCGCCGCCCTGCTCCGCGACCCCACCAAGAAGCCGGACACCTTCGCCGACCTGCGCGCCATCCGGGCAAAGATCCGGGAGGTGTGCCCGGAGGTCTACAATTGATTTTCTTCGGGCAGTAGGTTCATCACGGATATCTCAAAGGCCGTCCGGGCCACCTGCTCCCCGTCGATGAGCTTGTGGTACTGGCGGCTCTGGAGCCGGCCCTCCAGCCGCAGCTGGTTCCCCACGTCCAACTCCCCGCAGTGGGCCGCGAGAGAGCCCCACGCGATGCAGGGTAAGTAATCCGCCCGCCCATAGGGGCGGTTCACCGCCAGGAGTATGTCACAGATCTCCCGCCCCAGGGGCGTGCGCCTCACCACCGGCTTGCGGCACAGCGCTCCGGACAGCACCAGGCGGTTCTCCCCCTCCTCCACCGTGTCCGGCTGGGCGGAGCGGGCCAGCACCGTGATCACCAGCTTGCTGCCCTGGCCGGAGCGGTTGTTGTAGGAGCGCACCTCCCCCTGGACGCTCACCCACTGTCCGACTGCCCACAGCGCCGGATCCGGGTTCGCCGTCACGATATTCAGCACGTCGTCCACCCCGCTCAGCCGGGGCACCCGCAGGGGCGCCACATAGTAGTCCACCCCATGGTTTCGATGGGAAAGGGCGGGCTCCCCCGCCGCCTGTCCCCGCAGCACGATCCTGTTTTCCCCTCTGTAGTCGTCCATTGTCATCACGCTCCGTCGTCAAATGTCATCCTGCCTTGACTATATGAGAGGGGCGCGCCAAGTATGCCGGCATTTCTGTCCTTCCCGCCCGGAGGGCGGGAGGGATGCCGCTGTGAGAGATGGACGCCAAGTATGCCGCCATTTCCCTCCTTCCTGCCCAGAGGGCGGGAAAAGCGTCCGCTATGAGGGAGAAGCGCCAAGTATGCCCATTGACAAGCGGGGATGGGATTGTATAATATAGAGTTGAGTTCAGCCGAAGGAGGGCAAAGGATGGAACTGGAACTGACGCGCAAGCAGCTGCGCCGGCTGCTGGACATGGTATACATCGGAAACTGGATCCTCAATTCCACCCGTGGGGAGGATCGCTTCAAGGACTACGACGAGGTGGAGAGCCTGCTGTTCGCCAAGGCCGCCCAGGAGGGCATGCCCACGTTGGCCGAGACCTACCAGGGGGAGATCATCCCCTCCCGGGCCTTTGCCGAGGGGGGCATCCATGAGGCCATCATGGAGTACGAGAACAACGTCTTCTTTGAGATTCTGGCGGAGGATCTGGCCCGCCGGGACATGGACGACGTGCCCATCGACGAGAGCAATTACGATGAGCTGGCCCAGCGCATCGACGCTTACATCGACGAGTTTGAGGCCCACGGTACGGACAACATCACTGTGGATTGTTAGGATCGTCACCGTAGACTGTCAGAAAAATCTGGAGCCTGTATCCGCGCCGGGTAGGCTTGGATACAGGCTTCTTTTCACGCAAAGGAGGGTGGAAGTCCTTGACAAAAAAAGTAATCAATGCCTCTTTTGTGGGGCTCATTTTGATTCTGCTGCTGGCAGGGCTGGGGCGGACGGTGTTCCTTCCCAAGCAGATCAACACCTATGAAAACCGCTATGCGGAAAAGCTGGCCCCCCTCACCCTGTCGGGCTGGCTGGACGGCTCTTTTCAGGACAGCGTGGACGCCGCCCTGTCCGACCAGGTTCAGCTGGCCGAGATATACAAAAAGGTGTTCCACCGCACCTCGTCCTACTACCTCAAGGCGGTGGCCGACCCCATCCTGTCCAGGTGCGAGGGGCAGTATGTGAACTATATGGGCTTCCTGGTGTTCAACCGGTATATCACCTATTCCCCCAGGGAGCTCTCCGCCCTGACCCAGCCGCTGGAGAAAAAGGCGGACAACTACAACGAGTATTTTACCGCCCACCCGGAGCTGGATTTTTACGTCTATTTCATCGAGAAGGACACCGACATCAACTTTGAGACCGGGGAGAAAGTCCCCGCCTGCGACTATCTCTTTGACCGCCTGGAGCTGGATCCAGGCCGGCTGGGCCGGTTTGCCGTGGACAGCTTCGAGGAATTCAGCACCTGGTTCTACCGCACCGACCACCACTGGAACCTGGACGGCTCCTACCGGGGATACCAGCAGCTTGTAGAGCTGCTGGCGTCCGCGGACGCCCCCTTGTCCCCCACCGGAAGTGCTGTGGAGCTGGGAACGTTCTCCGGCTCCAAGGCCGTGGGCATCACCGCCGCGTTCCGCGAGCCCTTCCTCGCCTACCCCTTCGATTTCCCCCACATGGATATCACGGTGAACGGCTACCCCGGCGACTACGGCGCGCAGGACGCGTTTTTTGCCGGACAGGGGGGTGCGCCCGGCTACGGCGCGTTCTACGGCTGGGACAGCGGCGAGGCGATCTTTTCCACCGGGCAGACCGGGCGGGAGAATCTGCTGGTTCTGGGCGAGTCCTATGACAACGCGGTGCTCAAGCTGCTGGCCTCCCATTTCAACAACACCTATTCCGTAGATCTTCGATACTATGAGGCGTATATGGGCAAGCCGTTCTCCTTCAGCGAATATGTGGAGGAACACGGCATCACCCAGGTGCTTCTGATCGGGAACATCGACTATTTCATCATGGACGAGTTCCTGCTGGAGGGCTGAGCGTATGGTATTCAGTACTCTGCCTTTTGTATACGGCTTTTTCCCCCTGGTGTT
>JAAVHT010000057.1 GCA_014799565.1 Clostridiales bacterium | reverse complement strand
ATCTTCAGGGAGCCGCTGAAATTCTCCACGACCTCGCCCACGGCCTTGATGGCCTTGCCTGCCGCCTTCTGAGCGGAGTGCTTTTTCTTCTTGGGCATCATCATCATGCCGATGGCCGCCCCCGCCGCCATGGTGGCCCCGGCGATGGGAAGCATGGCCTTCTTGTCCAGTTTCATGTGTCATCACTCCTTCGCGGACTTAGCTTGCCCATTTTGCCGCGAATCAGTAAAATTTTCAACTGGAAACTATTTCAAAACCAGCGACACCGGGCAGTGATCGCTGCCCTGAACCTCCGGGTGGGTAGAAGCTTCCTCCACCCGCTCCCCCAGCCGGTCGGACACGATGAAGTAGTCAATGCGCCACCCCACATTCTTCTCCCGGGCACCGAAACGATAGCTCCACCAGGAATAGGCCCCTTCCTGATCAGGATAGAGCAGACGGAAAGTGTCGGTAAAGCCCGAACCCAGCAGGCGGGTCATGGCTCCCCGCTCCTGATCCGAGAAACCGGCATTGCCCCGGTTGGTCTTGGGATTTTTTAGGTCGATCTCCTCATGTGCCACGTTCAGATCGCCGCAGTAGATCACCGGCTTGGTTTTATCCAGACTTTTGAGGTAGTCCAGCAAGTCGTCCTCCCACTCCATGCGGTAGCCGATGCGAACTAATTCCCGCTGGGCGTTGGGGGTGTAGCAGTTTACCAGCCAGAACTCCGGGTACTCCAGTGTAATGAGCCGCCCCTCGTGGTCATGCCTGTCCAGATCCATGCCGTAGGCTGCGGAGATCGGCTCGTGCCGGGTAAAGATCGCCGTACCGGAATATCCCTTTTTGTCCGCCGAGTTCCAGAATTCATGATAACCGGGCAGCTCCACCTCCGCCTGCCCCCGCTCCATTTTGGTCTCCTGGAGGCAGATGAAGTCGGCGTCCAGCGCCAGTACCGACTCCACAAAGCCTTTCTTCAGACAGGCCCGCAGGCCGTTTACATTCCAGGATACAAATTTCATGCCAATTCCTCCCTATTGTTTCTCTCCCGCACCTGCCCTATCAGCACCCACATGGCAAATACCAGCGCCGCCATCATGGCCAGCGCCTCCAGCGGCATGACAAAGGTGCGTCCGCCCAAGGTCAGGACACAGTTATATTTCAGCCGCAGGTAGACCAGATAGCTGGCCAGCGATGCGCCCTCCGCCAGTACCGCCGCCGGAACCCGGCGCCGGTTAGCGCAGGCCCAGCACAGGGTGAACACATCGGCCAGGAAAAAGTACCGCTCGTGCATATGGGGCAGAAAGAACGGTACGCCGACGCACAGCACCACCGCCACAGTCATCACAAGCTCCCGATCCAGCCGGTTTCCGAGCCAAAGGCCCAGCCCCAGCAGAGCCAGCACCAGAGCTCCCGCCGCGGCGATGCCCAGTTTGGACGCCAGCGCCTCGTTGAGCTGTGTACCATAGGGGATGAACTGGTATACAGACGGCGCGTTGAGCACCAGCCGGGGGTACTCCCCCATCTGATTAAGGTAGACGCCCAGAATATCACCCAGGGGCTTGCCCATCAGCAGCGCCGGGACAATGGTGCCCAAATAGGCCAGCGGAAACACCCACAGCTCCCAAAACTTCACTTTCTTCGCCAGCCACAACACTCCCCACAGGGGCAGAACAAAAATGGCCTGGAGTTTGACGGAAAAGGCCGCCCCCATCAGCGCGATGGCGGCTTTATGGTTCCCCTCCAGCGTCAAGGCGGCGGCGTGCATGGCCAGCGCGCCGTAGATCACATCGCACTGGCCCCAATAAGCCCCGTTTAACACCACCGTGGGCAGCAGCAGCGCGGCCCCAAAGGCAATCAGGGGAGCGGCGCTCCCTACCCGTCCCCTCGTGAGGGGACGGGTCAGCCGCAGACAGCCCCAGGCCAGCAACACATCCCATAGGATGGAAAACAGCTTGATAAGGTACAAATCGGGCACATCAGAGTAGGAGATAGCGGCCATAAAGTAGAGATAGGGCACGTTGTAGTCCCCTACGCTGCCCGCAATGGCTTCAACGCCGCCGTTTGTTTTAAAGTGCTTGTACCACTGACTTAAAAAATCAATATAATCCAGGCTGGCGTGATCCAGGCTCAGCGCCCGGATGAGCATGGCCGCTCCGATGGGCAGCAGTGCCAGCAGAACCCAATCCGGACGGCGGCTCTCACACCAGATCAGCGCCGCCGCCAGCGCGGCCATGGCAAGCAGGGCCAGCATGACAAACAGCCGGTCTCCCCCGCCGCCCTGCGTCAGCCTGGCGCACACCCATGCCGTCCCTGCCAGCAGCACGCCGCCCACCGCGCCGCACAGGGGCGGCAGGCGCTTTCTCCACAGATTATTCATGAGATCACCTCCGGCTGCCTGCTTCATATAACGGTGCCTTACATCATACCACAGCCGCCCACACTTTTCCAGCCCAAATTCAACCCCACAGCCGCGGTTAAAAGCGGCAATTTTCATCTACAGTGGTTGACATTTTTTCCGCAAAGCCTTATGATGAAGAGACCTTGTATCCAATGAACTGGAGGATTTCATCTATGTGCGGTTTTACCGGCTTTGTCTCCCGCTCCGCCGCCCCTGACGAGAACGCCCTGCGGGCCATGGGGGACACCATCCGCCACCGGGGCCCTGACGGCGAGGGCCACTATATTGACGATCACTGCGGCATTGCCCACCGCCGCCTGTCCATCATCGACCTGGCCACGGGCGACCAGCCCATGTACAGCCCCGATGGGCGGTATGTGATCGCCTACAACGGCGAGGTTTACAATTTCAAACTCCTGCGCGAGGAACTAATTGCCGCTGGCCACACCTTCCAAACCACCTGTGATACCGAGGTGGTGCTCCACGGCTACATGGAGTGGGGCGCGGAGGTGCTGAAAAAACTGCGGGGTATGTTTGCCTTCGTCATCTGGGACAAGGAGAAAAAAGAGCTGTTCGGCGCCCGGGATCCCTTCGGCATCAAACCCTTTTATTATGCCCAGATGGGGGATCTGTTCTTCTTTGGCTCCGAGTGCAAGAGCTTTCTCCCCCACCCCGGCTTTCGAAAGGAGCTGAATCCGGCGGCGCTGAAGCTCTACCTCACCTTCCAGTATTCCGCCCTCAACGAGTCCTTTTTTAAGGATGTATACCGTCTGCTTCCCGGTCATTACCTGATCCATCGTGACGGATGCACGGAATTCGCCTCCTATCATTCTTTCTCCTTCGATCCCCAGCCCATGTCCCTGGAGAAGCGGGCGGAGCAGATCCGGGAGGTGGTCACCGAATCGGTTGAGGCCCACCAGATCAGCGACGTGGAGGTGGGCTCCTTCCTGTCCGGCGGCATCGACTCCAGCGTTATCGCCGCCCTGTCCCGGCCCGATAAAACCTACTCCGTTGGCTTTGAAAACAAAGACTTTGACGAGACCGGCGAGGCCCAGGCGCTGTGCAAGGAGCTGGGTCTGCGCAACATCTCCAAGACCATTTCCGCCCAGGAGTTTTTCGATGCCCTGCCCTCCATCCAGTACTATGCCGACGAACCTAACGCCAACCTGTCCACGGTGCCGCTGTACTTCCTTTCCAAGCTGGCGGCTCAGGACGTGAAGGTGGTGCTGTCCGGCGAGGGGGCGGACGAGCTGTTCGGAGGCTATATCACCTACCACACCACCAAGCCCTACCGGGCGTACCGCAAGTTGCCGCTGGCCCTGCGCAAGACCGTGGCCGGCTGGGCGGCCAAGCGGCCGCCTTTCCACGGCCAGGGCTTTCTCACCAAGGCCGCCAAGGGCGTTGACCAGACCTTTGTGGGTCAGGCATTCATCTTCGACAACGACGAAGCCGAGCGGGTGCTCTCCCCCGCCTACCGCAGCGAGCTCCGCTGGCATGATGTCACCGAACCCTATTTTGAGGCGGTGAAAGGGGCCGACGACCTGACCAAAATGCAGTATCTTGACCTCCACCTGTGGCAGCCGCTGGATATCCTGCGCAAAGCCGACCGCATGACCATGGCCAACTCCCTGGAACTGCGGGTGCCCTATCTCGACAGGGAGGTTTGGGCGGTGGCCCGGGCCATCCCCAGCTCCCAGAAGATGCGGGGCAAGACCATGACCAAGTGGCCTCTGCGCCTGGCGGCGGTGCCCATGCTCCCTGACGACTGGGTGAAGCGGGACAAGAAGGGTTTTCCCGTTCCCTTCATCGCATGGCTGCGGGAAGAAAAATACTACAATTGGGCCAAAGATCTGATTAACCAGAACTATGTGGCGGAGTTCTTTGACCAGAACTATTTGCTGGAGCTGCTGGAGCGGCATTACTCCGGGCAGGCCCGCACCCACCGCAAGCTGTACACGGTGCTGTCCTTCCTGATCTGGTATCAGGTATATTTCCCCGAAAAGTGCGGCGTAGAGCCGTTCTCCCCCACAAAATAACAAAATTACCCGCTGCGGCCCTCGCGGCGGGTAATTCTTTGTCGATTTTTTGTCGAAAGTCGGAAATCGTTCATAAATATTCTATTGAAAAAAGCATATCACTTCGCTATAATATTCGCTGAACTTTCCTACTGACTTAGGAGGAGAACCATGATTCTACGCGTTGGCATTGACATCGGCTCCACTACCGTTAAAGTGGTGGTGCTGGACGAGAATAATAAACTGCTGTTTCGCTCCTACGAACGGCACTATTCCAAGGCCCGGGAGCGGGCCTGCGAGACCCTGCGCTCCATTGAGGATATGCTGAGCGGAAAGGATGTACGCCTGGTGGTCACCGGCTCCGCCGGACTGGGCGTGGCCAAGGCCGCGGGGCTGGACTTTGTTCAGGAGGTATATGCCACCGCCGCCGCCGTGAACACCTATATCCCGGACACCGACGCGGTGATCGAGCTGGGCGGCGAGGACGCTAAGATCATCTTCTTCGGCGGCGCGCTGGAGGAGCGGATGAACGGTTCCTGCGCTGGGGGCACCGGGGCGTTCATCGACCAGATGGCCACCCTCATGAACGTCACTGTGAACGAGCTGGACGAGCTGTCCCTCAAACATGAGAAAATTTACCCCATTGCCTCCCGGTGCGGCGTGTTTGCCAAGAGCGATATCCAGCCTATTTTGAACCAGGGCGGGCGCAAGGAGGACGTGGCCGCGTCCATCTTCCAGGCCGTGGTGGATCAGACCGTGGCCGGCCTCACCCAGGGCCGGGAGTTGAAGGGCAAGCTGGTCTTTTTGGGCGGCCCCCTCCACTTCCTCATGGGGCTGCGGGAGCGATTTGTAGACACCCTCCAGCTGGACGCGGAGCACGCCATCTTCCCCGAGGACGGCGACTGCTTCGCCGCCATGGGGGCGGCGCTGTGCGCCTCCGACTACGAGGCCAGACCCTTTGACGAGCTGCTTCGCCTGCTGGAGGAAAGCCGGGGGACCACATCGGTGGTGGATACCATGCCGCCGCTGTTCGAAAATCAGGCGGATTACGACGCGTTCACCGCCCGCCACAACGCCTCTACCCCGCCTCAGTTGGACATCAACACTTACGCTGGGGACGCGTACTTAGGCATCGACTCCGGCTCCACAACCGCAAAAATCGTACTCATTGCCCCGGACGGCGGACTGCTGTATACTTATTACCACTCCAATCTGGGCAACCCGGTGGCCCTCGTGCTGGAACAGCTCAAGGAGATCTACCAGCTGTGCGGTGATCGGATTCAAATTAAAGGCTCCGCCGTCACCGGCTACGGCGAAGATCTCATCAAAAACGCCTTCTCCTGCGATTTAGGTCTGGTGGAAACAGTGGCTCACTACCGCGCCGCCGCCCATTTCAACCCAGATGTGGACTTTATCATCGACATCGGCGGGCAGGACATGAAGTGCTTCAAGATCCGCAACGGCGCGGTGGACTCCATCATGCTCAACGAGGCGTGCTCCTCCGGCTGTGGCTCCTTCATTGAGACCTTTGCCAAGGCATTGGGCTACGACATCGCTGACTTTGCCAAGCTGGGCCTGTTCACCCAGAAGCCGGTGAACCTGGGGTCCCGATGCACCGTGTTCATGAACTCCTCCGTCAAGCAGGCCCAGAAGGATGGGGCCAGCGTGGAGGACATCAGCGCCGGTCTTTCCATCTCCATCGTGAAAAACGCCATCTACAAGGTCATTCGCGCCGCCAGTGCCGACGACCTGGGTAGGCACATCGTGGTGCAGGGCGGCACCTTCCACAACGACGCGGTGCTTCGGGCCTTCGAGCAGGAGCTGGGCCGGGACGTCACCCGCCCCACCATCGCGGGCATCATGGGGGCTTTTGGCGCGGCGTTGGCCGCCCGTGATTTGAATTTGGAGCGGTCTACTCTGTTAAGTGAATCCGCCTTACAATCATTTTCTCACACCGCTAAACCCGTTACCTGCAACCTCTGCACCAACCACTGCTCTCTCACCGTCAACACCTTTGACGGCGGCCGGCGGTTTATCTCCGGCAACCGCTGCTCCCGGCCCCTGGGCAAGGAGAAGGCTGAACTGCCCGACCTGTACCGCTACAAATATGAAAAGCTCCGGGCTATGGAGGGCAAAGGCTTCGGCAACGGCTCCCGGGGGCGCATCGGCATCCCCTTTGGGCTGAATATGTACGAAAACCTCCCCTTCTGGTTCGAGCTGTTCACCCGGCTGAATTTTGAGGTGGTGCTCTCCCCCGAGTCCTCCCGGAAGCTGTACATCAAAGGCCAGCGCACCATTCCCTCGGACACGGTGTGCTACCCCGCCAAGCTGCTTCACGGCCATATGGAGGCCCTGGTAGATGCGGGGGTAGACGCTATTTTCTATCCCTGTATGTCCTATAACTTCGACGAAAAGTCATCGGACAACAACTATAACTGCCCTGTGGTGGCCTACTACCCTGAGCTATTGGCGGCAAATATGCCTGATTTGAAAAAAACCCGGTTCCTCAACCCCTACGCCGGACTGCACCGCCCCCGCGATTACGAGCGAATCGGCTCCCAGTGGTTCGCCGATACCTTCGGCGTCCCCCGCAAGGAGGCCGTCAACGCCATTCGCGCGGCATATCAGGCCTATGACCGCTATAAAGAGGACGTCCACCACACCGGCCAGCAGTATATCGACGAGGCGCGCGCCAAGGGTCTGCCCATCATTGTACTGGCGGGCCGGCCCTACCACATCGACCCGGAGATCAACCATGGTATCAATGACCTGATCACCTCCTTCGGCTTTGTGCTGATCAGCGAGGACGCAGTGGCCTTCCACGAGAGCTATGCCCCCCGCAAAGTGCTTAACCAGTGGACCTTCCAGGCCCGTATGTACAATGCCGCTCGGTATGTGTGCGAGCAGCCGGATATGCAGCTGGTGCAGCTGGTGAGCTTTGGCTGCGGCACCGACGCCATTACCGGCGATGAAATGCGCTCCATTCTGGAGCAAGGTGGAAAGCTTTACACTCAGCTCAAAATCGATGACATCAGCAATCTGGGCGCGGTAAAGATCCGAATCCGCTCCCTGATGGCGGCGATGGAGGAGCGCAGGCGCCATGACAACTGATTTATCCGTCTGTCAGACCGCGTTGGCCCGCGATCCAGTGTTATATTTGGATCTGACCGAAGCCATCCGCCGTGGGGACGGTAAGGTGTTGGGTGCGACGCCTCACGGGGCTCTGGCGGCTTTTACCAATCTCATCGACGGCCCGCAGTTCGGCTTCACCATGTTCGCTGACAATTTGGAGACAGCGGAACAGCTGCTGGAGCTGCTCCCGCCTGTTCCCGGCTTCATCACCGTTCATGAGACGCTGTATGCCGGCCTTTTGCAAGAGCGTTTCGGTTTTACCGGGCTGCGCCCCTGCTGGCAGGTGGGTTATCTCCGCGCTGCCCCCCTTCCCCTTCCGGAGCTTGGCGTGGAGGTGCGGCAGCTGGATGCATCCCATCTGCCCACCGTGATATCCAATTATGATTTGGAGGACGAGGAGTACTTGGACTGGCTCATCGGGCGGGGCGAGCTATTTGGCGCGTTCGACGGCGACACCCTTATGGCTTTCGCTGGCCGCCACGCCGAGGGCTCCATTGGGCTTTTGGAGGTGCTTCCCCAGTACCGTCGCCGTGGTCTAGCCACTCTGCTTCAGTCCCATATGATTAACTTGGAGCTGTCCCGGGGACACATCCCCTACGGACAGGTGTTTGATGGCAATGAACCCTCTCTGGCCCTCCAGCGCTCCCTGGGGATGACCAAGTCTATTGGACAACTCGCCTGGGCTGTCCGGGATAGCTGACCCAACGTGAAAGGAAAATTTGACTATGGCTGAATTGGTTTACGATAAGGACGGACGGCTGCTCTTCACCAAGGAGATGAAAGAGGAGTACACCATCCTGATGCCCCAGATGCTCCCCGTTCACTTCGGAATGTTCCGTCAGTTATTGGTGTTAGAGGGCTATAAAGTAGATATGCTTAACACCAATCACCGTGGGATTATTGATGAGGGCTTGAAATATGTCCACAACGACACCTGCTATCCTGCCCTGCTGGTCATTGGGCAGCTCATCGACGCCATCAAAAACGGTGGATACGACCCCCACAAGATCGCATTGTTTATTACCCAGACCGGCGGCGGGTGTCGGGCGTCCAACTACATCCATCTGCTTCGTAAGGCGCTGGAAAAGGCGGGGCTGGAATTCGTACCTGTGATCTCGGTGAATCTATCCGGGTTGGAGAAAAATCCTGGCTTCTCTCTTACGCTTCCCCTGATCCGCAAGCTGATCTACGGCATGATGTACGGCGATCTGCTGGTCAACGCGGCCAACCAAGTGCGCCCCTATGAGCTTACCGCCGGCGACACCGACAGGATGCTGGATCACTGGCAAAGCAAGCTCATTGACAGCTTCCAGGCAGGCCGCGGCATGAGCCGCAAGCAAATGCGGGCCAACTTTGACGCCATTTTGGCCGATTTTGAAACTATCCCTGTCTCCCATGAGGAAAAGGTGCGGGTGGGAGTGGTCGGCGAGATCTATGTGAAATTCTCTCCCCTGGGCAACAACAATCTGGAGGAGTTCCTTCTCTCTGAGGGCGCTGAACCTGTGGTGCCCGGCCTCACCGACTTCATGATCTTCAAAATTTTCAACCGCGAGGTGGATGTGAATATCTACGGCGGGCTGTGGGCAAAGAAGAAATTCTGCCAGATATTCAAGGGCTACATTGAGGCCTGTCAAAAGGATATGATCGTGGCGCTGGAAAAAAGCCGCTTCCGGGCTCCTGGCACCTTCGAAAATATGCATAAGCTGGTGCAGGGCTATCTGGGCGATGGCAACAAAATGGGCGAGGGCTGGTTGCTCACCGGCGAGATGCTGGAACTCATCCACTCCGGAGTGCCCAATATCGTGTGTACCCAGCCCTTCGGCTGCCTGCCCAATCACATCGTGGGCAAGGGTATGATCCGCCGTCTCAAGGACGACTACCCAAATTCCAACATCGTAGCCATTGACTACGACCCCGGCGCCACGAAAATAAACCAGGAAAACCGCATCAAACTCATGCTGGCAAACGCCAAGGCTTTGGCTAAGCAGGAAAAGGACAAGGAGCCTGTGGGCGCGGGTGTGTAAGAAGGTATGGCCAATACGTTGACCGGAGGCTAGGGCGGGCTTGGGGAATTGCCGCTGACACGCAAAAACCGCCCGATCTGGACGGCTTTGGGGAGGTTTTTATGGACGAATTGAGATTTGTGGATGCCTGTACTGACGAACACTTCCGGGCCATGTCCCTGATCCATGCCCTGGGCTGGCGGGACACCTACGTGGATGCGGTGCCCGCCGACTATATGGCCAGCGAGATCACCGACGACCGCTGGGTGGAGGTGTTCCGTACCAATTACGAAGCACAGAACGGCGTCCACGGCCTGCTCCTCTATCGGGGAGATACGCCGGTGTCCTGCCTCAACTACTGTAAGGCGCGGGTGACCAATTACAACGTGGGAGACATCTGTACCTTCGACAACGCCGCTTATGCTGACTGGGGCGAGATTGCGTCCTTCTATACCCATCCGGCGGAGCGGAGCCACGGCTACGGCAGCCTGCTGTTTAACGAGGCCTGCCGCCGGATGAAGGCGGATGGCTTTGAACACGCCTTCGTATTCGTCCTGCGAGAAAATGAGGCGGCTCGGCGGTTCTATTCCGCCCATGGCTTCACCTGGGATGGTACCCATGCCGATATTCCCTTCCCTCACAATGCCATCTGCGTGGATCTGCGGTATGTGAAAAAGCTATAAACGCAAAGCGGCCCCGGAGTTTTCCTCTCCTGGGCCCTTTTGATTGCCCAAAGCCCTCTTTTCCGCATATACTGTACCCAAAGGGGGTGGGCACAATGAGGCGCTGCTGTTGCGGCTCTCAGGGACAGGGCGGCGATCTGGTGGCCGCGGCGGCGGCGCTGTCCGTGCTGATTGCCCAGGGCAAGACAGCGGAGCAGATCGAGCTGCTGTCCGCAGTCTTTGATATGCTGGCTGACAATCTGGCCACACTGGCACTGAAAGCGCCCAGCGAGGAGGACTGCTGCTGTCATGAGGAAGAAGACAAAAATGAGGGCCGCTGTTCCTGACAGCGGCCCTTATCTTTTATGTATTCTTTTCCCGATCCCGCTGGATGAGCAGCTTCACCGCCTCGATCCCTACCCGGATGGCGGACTCGGTGTCCTCGTCTCGGGTCTGGTCAAGTCCAGCGGCGTTTCGCTCCTGGTTCCAGATGACGTGGAACGCCGAACCGCACCGCAGACCACGGGAAGCAGCCACAGTGAACAGCGCCGCACTCTCCATCTCGGAGGCCAGTACGCCCAGCCGCTTCCACGCCTCCCACTTGCTTTGCAGCTCGTAAGACACCGGCATACGCTCCGGTGAATGCTGGCCATAAAAGGAGTCCTTGCACTGCACCACCCCGGCGTGCCAGCGGTGGCCTGCCGCTTTAGCTGCGTCCACCAACGCGGTGAGCACTTCAAAGTCCGCCACGGCGGGGAACTCAATGGGGGCGTACTCCCGGCTGGTACCCTCCATGCGGACAGCCCCAGTGGCAATGACCACATCTCCGCTGGTGACATCCAGCTTGATGCCGCCGCAGGTGCCCACCCGCACGAAGGTATCCGCGCCCAGATTGGCCAGTTCCTCCATGGCGATGGAAGCGGACGGCCCGCCGATGCCGGTGGAGGTGACGGTCACCTTCTCTCCCAGCAGGGTGCCGGTATAGGTGACATACTCCCGGTTAGTCATCACATGGACAGGGTCGTCAAAATAGCGGGCAATCTTTTCGCACCGCCCGGGATCCCCGGGGAGCAGGCAGTACCGGCCCACGTCCCCCTGCTTGCAGTTGATGTGGAATTGCCGTTCATCCGCGATCATGACCGCACCTCATTTCTCTTGATTTGCCCTTATTATATCGCGATTGAGGGCAAAAAGCAAGGCACAGACATAGAAAAGCATAGGCGCAAATCAGAAAAATGCAGTATCACAGCAGCCCATCACAGCTCATGCTCCCTCCGGCCACTTGGTATCTGCCGTCAGCACAATACCGTGCGTCCCATCCTTAGCTGTGACATACCACCGCTCTCCCGACCGCGGAGCCTCAGTGATTACAATTCGGGCCAGCTCTCCTTCCGCGATCCTTCCAACGGCCATGTCGTATACCAGCACTGTCACCGGGTACACCCCCACCTCAAAACCAAAGGTCTCTCCCCGCTTCAGAGGGCTGTTGTCGGCGTTCCGCGTCCCTGAACTCTGGCCGGCAGAGTCCGTCACGACCTCAACGATGGTAGCATCCGAATTGTTGATGAACACCAAATTGTAATCGATCACTTCCCCGCCGCTGCCGCAGCCGGACAGGGCGGCCAGGGTCAAGAATGCCGCTAACACCGCATAGATACGTTTTTTCATCGTTCCATTTCTCCTTTATGTGTCAAATTGATAAAAATACAGCCGTCCATTCTGGCTGTCATAGACCGCCGCAGTGAAATTCCAGGAATATCGATTGCACAGCTCCGTATCGTCATAGGGATCCTCGCTCTCGCTATGACGGTCATAGAGGAAGTAAAAGCCCTCCTCTATTGACGCGCCCTCATCCCCGCACAAACCGACAGCCTGTGCCGCGTTTACCGACATAGGCAGGGGCTTCCACCCTGGGGCGTCCTCCAACCCCTTGACCAGTCCATTCAACTCCACCACAGCAGCGGTCAGCCCGTCTCCATGGAATCCGCCGTGGCTGTCCTCAAAATGGATCAGCGTCCCAGCGGATAGATCAACCCCCAGCACCTTCTCTATTCGCGACAACCTGTTCTCCTCCCTGCTCCCAACTTCGCAGCTCGAGAGAGCATAAAGCAGCACATATAAAGTCAAAACAAGGGCTAAAAAGCGCTTCATTGTATCATCTTCTTTCAAATGGGCCGCAAAAAGACCGCCCCATGGCCGGGGCGGTCATGCGGTCTGTTTTGTTAGATTGTCAGCCTGACATTCCGCTCCGCCATTGCGAAGGAATTATCAGAGCGGTAGCATTTAACACCAGAGTTCCCAGCAGCAGAGCCCCTGCACACAGCGCCACAGCATTCGCCGTGTCCAAAAATGCGGAGATATCCTCAATGGCTGCCAAATGTGCCTGATATAATAATTCCAGGCACAGAGATCCAGAACAGGCGATAAAGCTCCCTATGCTGTACATCGGCCCACGACCCCGCTTCTGCCGAAACGCCGCCACTGCCCCCAATGCGCCCAATTCCCATGCTGTCAGTCCCAGAATCAATGCTCCCGTGTTCATCCAGTATGCTCCTGTCACGTCAATTCCCTCCTTGTTCTGTATCATTGTCCGGGACAAACTCCAAAATATCCCCCGGCTGGCAGTCCAGCGCCTTGCAGATGGCCTCCAGCGTAGAGAAGCGCACCGCTTTGGCCTTGTTGTTTTTCAAAATGGACAGGTTTGCCATGGTGACGTCCACCTTTTGGGACAACTCCCCCAGGGACATCTTGCGCTTCGCCATCATCACGTCCAGGTTCACGATAATCGCCATACGCCGCCCCCTATATGGTCAGGTCGTTCTCCGCCTTGAGCTCGGCGGCCTGACGGAACAGGGCGGACATGACCATGCACAGAAGTCCCGCCATGAGGAAAATGGGAACGAATAGGGCGTTGTAGGTCAGCAGCGGTAAAATGCTTCGATAGGTGGCAAATCCCCAAATCAGCCGCAAAAGCGCCGCGCCAGAGATCACAAAGCAGCACACCGCCGCACGTTTTAGATTCCGGGCATTTTCAAGTGTAAAGGGTTCTTCCTTTAATATCGTATCCAAAACACGCTTTCCCTGCCAGAGAATGACTGCGGTACAGATCCCGCAAGCCCAGAGGAATACAGTGAGCACAGCCGTATACGCATCTGTCCATACCACAAGCCAAGAATAAAAAAACATCATTGAAAACGGGAAATAGTCTCTTGGTGTGCTTTCCAGCCTGAACAGGTAGGACAGGCTATTTATTCCCCAGTCCACGATTTCTCCTGCTGACATTGCCCTATACGTACACGCCATCATTGGAACCATAAGCAACGCAATGAGATTGCACACAAATGTGACAACCACCAGCACCCGCAGCACTCGGGCCAGCTTCTGCACAGAAGTTTGTTCCATTTCAACCACCTCTTGTCCATGAGCTTACCACGCTGTTTATTGATTGTCAAGTATTATTTATCGTTTTTCAATAAAATCATTAGACAGGAAAGCCCCGCGCCAACGGCGCGGGGCTTTCCGCTGCTCACAGATCCCAGGGGTCGTAATCGTAATTTTTGGGCTTCTCGGGCAGCTCTTGCGCCGGAAGCGGCTTGGGCACAGGCCGGAACAGCGCCGCGATACCCTTGCGGTTTATCAGCGGAGCCACAATGGCAACCAGCAGCAGCACACCCATGGCGATCAACATCTCTGTCCCCTCCTCCGTCTCCGGGATAAGGGAGAATATCTGACCGATGGCGTTGAATACCACATGGCCCAGGATGGACGGTAGGATGGAGTTTGTCCGTAGATCGATGAACCCAAAGACCGCCCCCAGCACAAAGGCGTAGGCAAACCAGACGGGATGCCCGTGGCACACTCCAAACACGGCGGCGGACAGCACGACTGCCAGCCAAGCGGGCATAACCCGGGCCATCCGATTCATGATCAGTCCCCGGAAAATGACTTCCTCCACAATGGGAGCCACTACCGCCACGGCAATCACCCCGGTCAAGGTGCCGCTGTCGATGCCTGCGGTAGCCTCGCTGTAGCTGTCCAGCCATGCCTCGGGCAGCATAGCCAGTGCTGTCGTGACCACCAGATACAGCCCCGGCGCCAGCGCCGCCCCTGTCAGCAGGGCGGGCACAGGTACGGGCCGCAGCCACAGCGCTTCGCCGAGCTTTTTCCTCCGGATGAGGTAAAAGGCCAGCACAACGGTAAGGGTAAGCAGCCCGGAAATCAGCGACAAGGTCATCGTATCGGCGCTGAGCAGGGCGAAGATAAAGTCCTCGTCCACCCCCGCTTCCCCAGTAATGGCCTCCGAAACCATGGAGACAAGCAAAGGCAGCATTACGGCCACCTGCATCCCCAGAAATAGTGCCAAATAGCACACCGATTTGCCTAGGGCGGCAAACACCTGACCCACACGGTCTGGTTTTCTCTCGTTCATAGTTCAATCTCTCCCAGTACTTTCCCGATGGAGTCGTGGATCACCAAATCGGCCTGTCCGTCGTAGGGCGTGGGATCCCGGTTGATGAGTACCAGCTTATTTCCTCGGTAATAGTTGATGAGCCCTGCGGCGGGATACACCACCAGGGACGTGCCGCCAATGATGAGCACATCCGCTTGCGCAATGGCTCGCACGGCCCCCTCCACGGTATCCTGATCCAGCCCTTCTTCATAGAGCACCACGTCCGGCTTCACCAGCCCTCCACACACCGGGCAGCGGGGCACTCCCTCTCCCCCGGCGATAAAGTCCACACCGCAAAATGTCCGGCACCTTGTGCAGTAATTGCGGTGCACCGAGCCGTGGAGCTCATACACCGTCTGGCTGCCCGCCAGCTGATGGAGCCCATCGATATTCTGGGTGACCACCGCCTTCAGCTTGCCCGCCCGCTCCAGCTCCGCCAACTTGAGATGGGCGGCGTTGGGCTTCGCGTCCAAGCACAGCATTTTGTCCCGATAAAAACGGTAAAATTCCTCTGTGCGGCGGGTGAAATAGGTGTGACTGAGGATGGTCTCCGGCGGCTCGTCGTACTTCTGGTTATAAAGGCCGTCCACACTGCGAAAGTCGGGGATGCCGCTCTCTGTGGATACGCCCGCCCCTCCAAAAAAGACAATATTGCCGCTGTCTTTGATCCATTGCTGCAATTGTTCCTGAGGAGTCATCGTCTTCCCCTCCTTTGGCCCAATTATAGCAAAATCCCCCCTGCACTGCAAGGGGGACTTTGCTCAATCCTTCATCAACAGATACAGCACAGCTTTCTGGGCGTGCAGGCGGTTTTCCGCCTCCTCAAAGATCTCGTCGGCGTGTGCCTCAAACACTTCGGCGCTGATCTCCTCCCCTTTGTGGGCTGGCAGGCAGTGCTGCACCATGCAGCCGGGGTGGGTCAGCTCCATCAGCGCTTCGTCCACACAGTAACCCGCAAAGGCCTTCGCCCGGACGGCCCGCTCCTCCTCCTTGCCCATGGAGGCCCATACGTCGGTAATCACCACGTCGGCGTCCTTTGCCGCCTCAGCGGGAGTGCGCACCAGCTCGAACTTGCAGTCCGTCACCGTTTTGGCAAAGTCCAGCACCAACCGATCGGGGTCATACCCCTCCGGACAGGCCACGGACACGTCCATGCCGCACTTCAGGCCGCCCACAATCAGGGAGTTGGCCATATTGTTGCCGTCCCCGATGAAGGCCAGCTTCAGCCCCTCCAGCCGGGTCATCTTCTCCCGGATGGTCATCAGATCCGCCAGCACTTGGCAGGGGTGGGCAAAGTCGGTCAGGCCATTCACCACCGGGATGGAGGCATATTTCGCCAATTCCTCCACTTCGGACTGGCCGTAGGTGCGGATCATGATGCCGTCGCAGTACCGGGACAGCACCCGCGCGGTGTCCTCCACTGGCTCCCCGCGGCCGATCTGGCTCTCCTTACCGGACAGAAACAGGGCGTGACCGCCCAGCTGGTACATCCCCACCTCGAAGGACACCCGGGTGCGGGTGGAGTTTTTCTCGAAAATCATGGCCAGGGTCTTGCCCTTGAGGTAGTCGTGGGCGATGCCGTGCTTCTGGCTGTATTTCATCTGATCCGCCATATCCAGGATCTCGGCAATTTCTTCCTTGGACAGATCCAGCAGCTTGAGTAAGTCTTTTTTCATCGGTATCTCCTCCGTTTTAAGAAAGGGCCGCTTTCAGGATGGCCAGCCCCTTGTCCAGCTCTTCCTTGGAGATGGTCAGCGGCGGCAGGAATCGCAGACCCGGCCCAGCGGTGAGGCTGAGCAGGCCTGCCTGGTTCAGCTTGGCGCACAGTTCCTTGTTGGAGAAGCCCTCCGACACCTCCACGCCAATCATCAGGCCCATGCCCCGGGTCTTGCCCAGGCAGGGCAGATCCATGGCCTCAATCGCGGCTCGCAGGTACTCTCCCTTTTCTTTCACCCGGGAAATGGCCTCGTCATCCAAAATATCCAGCACCGCGCAGGCCGCAGCCGCAGACACCGGATTGCCGCCGAAGGTGGAGGCGTGGTCGCCGGGTGTAAACACATGACGGCACTTCTCATTCACCAGGAAGCCGCCCATGGGCAGGCCCCCGGCAATTCCCTTGGCAAAGGATAGGGCGTCAGGCTGTACGCCATACTGCTGGAAACAGAACAGTGATCCGGTGCGGCCTATGCCGGTCTGCACCTCATCCGCCAGGAAAAGCCAGTCCCGCTCCGCGCACAGCTGGGCCAGATCGTGAGCAAACCCGGGATCCAGGGGCAGCACGCCCCCCTCGCCCTGCACCAGCTCCACCAGCACGGCGCAGACATCCTCCCCCGCCGCCTGCCGGATGCTGTCGATATTGGGATCGGCCCAGCGGAAGCCCTCGGTAAAGGGGAAGAAATATTTGTGGAACACATCCTGGCCAGTGGCGGCCAGGGTGGTAATGGTGCGGCCATGGAACGAGCGGTTCAGGGTGATGACAGTGCCTCTTCCCTCGCCGTATTTCTCCCAGGAATACTTCCGCGCCAGCTTGATAATACCTTCGTTCCCCTCCGCGCCGGAATTGCCAAAAAACGCCGCCGCCATACCGGAGCGGGTACACAGCTTTTCCGCCAAACGAATATAGGGTTCAGAGTAATATAAGTTGGAGATGTGGGCCAGCTTCCCCGCCTGCTCGGCGACGGCCGCCTGCCACTTAGGATTGGCGGTGCCCACCGACAGCACACCGATGCCGGAGGCAAAGTCGATGTATTCCTTCCCGTCTACACCGTACAGGGTGGCCCCCTGTCCATGGTCTATGGCAATGGGACTGCGGCCATAGCTCTGCACAACATATTGGCTGTCCAAGTCTCGCAGTTGTTCAAAAGTCATGGAGATAATCCTCCCTATGATATCACGCTTCGCCTGTTCAAGACGGCTCAGGCGCTAAATTGTAATCATCGTGCCCAAGCCTGCGTCGCTGAGCAGTTCAATGAGGATGGAATGGGGGATGCGTCCGTCCAGGATGACGGTACTCCTCACCCCGGAGCGCACCGCCTCGGCGGCGCAGTCGATTTTGGGGATCATGCCCCCTTGGATCACCCCGTCCTTGATGAGGCCGGGGATCTCCGACGCCCGAACCTGGTGGAGCAGGGTGCTCTCGTCCTGGGGGTCGGTGAGCAGACCCCGCACGTCGGTGAGCAGGATCAGCTTCTCCGCGTTCAGGGCCACCGCCAGCTTGGCGGCGGCGGTGTCGGCGTTCACGTTGTAAGCGGTCGGCCCGTCAATGCCCCGAGCCACAGTGGACACCACGGGGATGTAGCCGTTATGGAGCGCGTCCTCCACAACAGAGGGGTTCACCTTCTGAATGGAGCCCACCAACCCATATCTCTCGTCCAGCCGGACGGCCTGGAACAGGTCGGCATCCATGCCGCACAGGCCAACCGCCCTGCCCCCCTGACTGTTGATGAGGGCCGCCAGATCCTTGTTCACCTTGCCGCACAGAATCTGCTGAACGACCTCCATGGTCTCCTCGTCGGTGTAACGCAGTCCGTCCACAAACTTGGGCTGGTGACCCAGACGTTTCAGCATATCGCTGATTTCCGGCCCACCGCCGTGTACCACCACCACCCGGATTCCCACCAGGGAGAGCAGAATCAGGTCGGAGATCACCGCCTGACGCAGTTCCTCTGAGATCATGGCGTTTCCGCCATATTTTACCATTATGGTCTTCCCGTTAAATTTTTGAATGTAGGGCATCGCCTCGGCCAGCACCTGGGCACGCTCAATGAGTGAGGACATGGAAAAGCACCCTTTCAAGGCAAAATATAAAAACCACAGAAAATATCCGGCTCTTAGGTTCTATAGTCACCATTGATTTTTACGTATTCGTAGGTTAGGTCACAGCCCCAGCAAGTGGCCTCGCTGCCGCCCTCGTTCAGGGAAACATCAATCACTATCTCGTCCTGACTGAGGATTTTTCCGGCAAGCTCCTCGTCAAAGTCAAGGCCAATCCCCTTTTCACACACCAGGATGCTCCCCTGGATGGAGGAGAAGCTGATGTCCACGTACTCCGGGCGGAAGGGCGCTTTGGAATAACCCATGGCGCACAGAACCCGCCCCCAGTTGGCGTCCGCGCCAAACAGCGCCGCCTTCACCAGCGAAGAACCCACCACCGCCTTGGCTAGGCGCTCGGCGCTCTCCTCGCTGCGGGCGGAACGAACAGTACAGGTCACCAGCCGGGAAGCACCCTCGCCGTCAGCGGCAATCGCCCTGGCCATAGTCTCGCACACCTGATAAAGCGCCTTATAAAATACGGTGTAGCTGTCGTCCTTCCACTCGATCTGCTCATTGCCCGCCAGGCCATTGGCCAGCACCACACACATATCATTGGTGGAGGTGTCTCCGTCCACTGTCACCCGGTTAAAGGTGCGGGGGACGATCTCGTGGAGGGCGTCCTGGAGCACATCGTGGGTGATGGCGCAGTCTGTGGTGATGAAACACAGCATAGTCCCCATGTTGGGGTGGATCATGCCGGAGCCCTTGGCAACGGCTCCGATGGTGACGGTCTTACCGCCGATACTAACCGAGACAGCGGTCTCCTTTTTCACCGTGTCGGTGGTCATGACGGCGCAGGCCGCAGCGTCAGAGCCCTCTGCGCTCAGGGCGGAGACCAGCGCGGGCATTCCCTTCTCAATGGCGGAGATGTTTAACTCCTGGCCGATCACACCGGTGGAGGCCACAACGAAATCGGCGCTCTTCAGCCCGGTGGCTTGGGCGGCCAGGTCGCACATCCGCTCCGCGTTCTCATGGCTCATGGGAGCGCAGGCGTTGGCGTTTCCGCTGTTGGCAATGACCCCCCGGCACACCCCGTCCTCCAGATTGCCCATCGTCACATAAATGGGGGCGGCCTTTACCCGGTTCATGGTGTACACTGCGGCGGCGGAGCATTCACACTCAGACAGGATCATGGCCAGGTCGTTCTTGTCAGGACTGCTCCCGGTTTTCACACCGCAGTGTACACCGGAAGCGGCAAAACCCTTGGCGGCGCACACACCGCCGGATATCTCTTTCAGCATTCCCACAACTCCTCACTTTTGATTGGACGCAGGGCGCAGCAGAGCGCCGACTCCTACCCACATTTCAGATATTCAGCCCCTTGGTTTCCTCGAAACCGAGCATCAGGTTCATATTCTGAACCGCCGCGCCGGACGCACCCTTGCCCAGGTTATCGAACAGCGCGGTAATGGTAAACTGCTCGTCATTACCCGCCACAATCATGGACAAGGTGTCCTTCCCCCGCCACATATTGGCGTAGATCTTAAAGCCGCTGTCGATGCCGGTTTCCGGGTCTGTTGGGTCGCCCTCCACCCGAACGATGCCGTTTTCTCCATCAGACCAGAGATAAAACTCCCGAAGCTTTTGCCAGACCGCTTGGAGCGGCGATACATGGAGCATCTCCGCCAGGGCGGTTATGTTGCGGAACTGCGACATATGGAAACAAACCGTGGTGGCCATTCCTTTATCGTAGTCGTCCACAACGGGAACAAACACCGGCGGAACCTCCAGCCCACTGCGCAGCTGCATCTCGGGCAAGTGCTTGTGGTTTTGCAGCAGGCCGTAGAGGGCGGGGCTGCTGAACGCCGGGGGCCGGTTGTCCTGTTCATACCGGGCAATCATCTTCTTTCCCCCGCCGGAGTAGCCGGTGAGGGAGAAGCAGGATAACGCGGCGTCGGGAGACAGCAGGCCCATGCCCATCAGAGGAGCCACGATACTGAGAAAGCCTGTGGCATGGCAGCCTGGGTTTGCCACCCGTTTCGCATCTATAATCTGTGCCCGGTGCAGCTTGGACAGCTCTGGGAAACCATAGGCCCAGTCAGGATTGGTTCGGTGCGCTGTGGAGCAGTCAATGATCCTGGTATTCTCGTTAGTGACAAGGGAAACAGCTTCACGGGCCGCGTCATCTGGAAGGCAAAGAAATACCAGGTCGGCGGCGTTGAGCAGACGGCGCCGCTCCTCCAAATCCTTGCGTTTGCTTTCGTCGATAAGAAGCAGATCGATGTCATCCCGGCCCTCCAGCCGCTCATAAATTTGCAGACCGGTGGTGCCCTCTCTGCCGTCGATGTAGATTTTTGGCTTGCCCATTCTGTTCACGTCCTATGCCGCGTTTACGGCTTGAAATCGTACAGCTTCATGGCCTCCCGGCTGCGGTACTCGTGCTTTTCGTAGTAGCCGATGAGCGTTCCATCGTCGCTCCTCAGCGCCACCATGTACACATCCTTGTTTTCTTTCTCATTCCGGAAGGTATAGATCAGATTATGTTCCGAACTTTCTTGGAACCATGCCACAACTTTTTTAATCATCTCATTGGCCTGGGGCGAGTGGCAGTCCAGAAGGCTCTTGCCCACCAGCTCCATACCGCCGTATTTCACATACCGCTCTCCTGCTGCGGGATTCATGTAGATGATCGTGTGCTCCAGATCGCATAACACCACCGCGCTGCGATCCTGTTCCAGAACACTTTTGAAGTAGGGAAACAGATCCATATTACGCCTCCGTCTTTCGTTGGGCCACAAATTCCTCAATGAGTTCGATCTGCTTTTTCACGCTTTCCTCCGACGGGCCTCCGTATACCTTGCGCTCATTGACGCAGGTATTGAGCTGGAGGGCGTCGTACACGCTCTCATCGAAGAGCGGGGAGATGGCCCGGAAGTCCTTCAAAGGCAGGGTGTCAAGGCTTTCTCCTGTACGGATACACATATGAACCAGCCGGCCCACAATCATGTACGCCTCCCGGAAAGGCATCCCCTTCTTCACCAGGTAATCGGCGCAGTCGGTGGCGTTGATGAAGCCCACCGACGCCGCCCGGGCCATGTTCTTGTCCTTCACTGTCAGGGTGTCCAGCATGGCGGCGAATACGGGGACACACAGCTCCACCGTGTCGATGGCGTCGAACACCGGCTCCTTATCCTCCTGCATATCCTTGTTGTAGGCCAGGGGCAGGCCCTTCATCACGGTGAGCAGGGTGATGAGCGAGCCGTACACCCGCCCCGTCTTGCCCCGAACCAACTCGGCCACATCGGGATTTTTCTTCTGGGGCATGATGGACGAACCGGTGGAATAGGCGTCGTCAAGCTCCACAAACTTGAACTCCCAGGAACACCACAGGATAATCTCCTCGGAGAATCGGGACAGGTGCATCATCAGGATGGACAGCGCCGACAGCAGCTCAATGGCATAATCCCGGTCGGACACCGAGTCCATGGAGTTGTCTGTGGGCTTGGCAAAACCCAGGCCGGCGGCGGTCTGGAACCGATCCACAGGATAGGTGGAGGTGGCCAGCGCGCCGGAGCCCAGCGGGCACTCATCCATCCGCTCCAAACAGTCCTCCAGCCGGGTGATGTCCCGCTTGAGCATATTGGCATAGGCCATCATGTAGTGGCCGAAAGTGGTGGGCTGGGCCCGTTGCAAATGGGTGTAACCGGGCATCACGGTGGACAGATTGGCCTTGGCTTTTTTCACCAGCACATTTTCCAGATCCAGCAACAGACCAATGATGCTGGGGATCTCCTCCTTCACATACAGCCGGAAGTCCGTGGCTACCTGGTCGTTGCGGGAGCGGGCGGTGTGCAGCCGCTTGCCCGTCTGGCCGATGCGCTCGGTGAGCAGGGCCTCAATGTTCATGTGGATGTCCTCATTATCCAGGGAGAACTCCACCTGGTCGGCCTCGATATCCGCCAGAATGGCCTGAAGCCCCTCCACGATCTTCTCCGCCTCACGCTGTTCGATGATGCCGGTCCTGCCCAGCATGGCGGCATGGGCCATGGAACCGCGGATATCCTGCTCGTACAGCCGGGCGTCAAAGCCGATGGACGAGTTGAAGTCGTTTACCAGGGTGTCTGTCTCCTTCTGGAAACGGCCCGCCCAGAGTTTCATAGAAATCGCTCCTGTTCATGGGGCGGACGGCCGACGGCCGCCCGCATGATATTTTACAGCTTCCCCTGCTCCCGCAGCGCCTGAACCTTGTCCGGCAGGCCCCACAGGTTAATGAAGCCCTGGGAGTCCTTTTGGTCGTAGTCGCTCTCCTCAAAGGTCACCAGGTTCTCGGAGTACAGCGTCTCGGGAGAGGTGACAGCGGAGGTGATGATGTTGCCCTTATACAGCTTCAGCTTTACCTGCCCGGTGACGTGCTTCTGGGTGTCCACAGCAAAAGCCTGGAGGGCCTCCCGCAGGGGGGTGAACCACTTGCCGTTGTAGACCAGGTCAGCGAAATCCACCGCCAGCTTGGATTTCATGTGCTTGGTGTCCTTGTCCACGGTGATCATCTCCAGCACCTCGTGGGCCCGGTAGAGGATGGAGCCGCCCGGGGTCTCGTACACGCCCCGGTCCTTCATGCCCACCAGACGGTTCTCCACGATGTCCAGCAGACCGATGCCGTTGTCCCCGCCCAGCTTGTTCAGCTTGCGGATAATATCGGACGCCTTCATCTTCTCCCCGTCGATGGCCACCGGCCAGCCCTTTTCAAAATCCAGGGTGACGTAAGCGGGGGCGTCGGGGGCCATGGCAGGGGAAACGCCCATCTCCAGGAAGCCGGGCTTGTCGTACAGCGGCTCGTTGGCGGGATCCTCCAGATCCAGGCCCTCATGGCTCAGGTGCCACAGGTTCTTATCCTTGGAATAGTTGGTCTCCCGGGAAATCTTCAAGGGCACGTTGTGAGCCTCAGCATAATCAATCTCCTCATCCCGGCCCTTGATGTCCCACTCACGCCAGGGCGCGATGATGCGCATCTCGGGCGCAAAGCGCTTGATGGCCAGCTCGAAACGAACTTGGTCGTTGCCTTTGCCGGTGCAGCCGTGGCAGATGGCGTCGGCCCCCTCCTGCTTAGCAATCTCCACCAGGCGGCGGGCGATGACAGGCCGGGCAAACGCGGTGCCCAGCAGATAGTCCTCATACTTGGCCCCCATCATCATAGACGGGATAATCACCTCGTCCACCATCACGTCAGTGAGATCTTCGATATACAGCTTGGACGCGCCGGTTTTGATGGCCTTCTCCTCCAGGCCATCCAGTTCATCGCCCTGGCCCACGTCGGCGGACACGGCGATAATCTCAGGGTTGTTGTAATTTTCCTTCAGCCAGGGGATAATAATGGATGTATCCAGCCCGCCGGAGTAGGCCAGCACTACTTTTTTCACGTCAGTCACAATGATTCCCTCCATTTTCTACAGCCGCAAAATACCCGTCTGTGCTATTTGTAAAAGTATACTACCCTGCTCCGCCGTTGGCAAGTGATTTTTTGCATAATTATTCGAGTTTCTCCCAGGATTTCTGGTCGATATTCCACATATTCAGATATTCATTCATTTTCCTTGAATATATTCCAGCCTTATTCATCTTTTTCCCATATTTCATTGGAAGAATTTCTATAATTCCTATTGACAAGGTATGCTTTTTACGGTATGATTTGGGCGAAACCAAACGTTCAAGGCTGTCACACCTTGCCTGTTTTGCGATGTCTTGGACGCTCAACGATAAGGAGATGGATCAAGTATGGTATACGCGGACAACGCCGCAACCACAAAAACCTGCCCCGCCGCTCAGCAGGCCATGTTGAACGCAATGGAACAGTTCTGGGGCAATCCCTCCAGCCTCCATACCCCTGGCCAGCAGGCCAAGGAGGCGCTGCAAACCGCCCGTGAGGCGGTGGCCAAGGCCATCGGAGCCCAACCCCGGGAGATCTACTTCACCTCTGGCGGCAGCGAGGCAGACAACCAGGCCATCGTCAGCGCCGCCAAGTTTGGGGCGCGCCGCGGCAAAAAGCACCTCATCACCACCGCCATCGAGCACCACGCCGTCCTCCACACCATGGATCAGCTGTCCAAGGAGGGCTTCGAGGTCACCCTAGTGCCGGTGGATGAGAGCGGCATCGTCAAAGTGGAGGACGTGGCCGCCGCCATCCGGGAGGACACCGCCCTGGTGTCCATCATGTACGCCAACAACGAAATCGGCACCATTCAGCCCATCGCTGAGATTGGGGCTCTGTGCCGGGAGCGGAAGATCCCCTTCCACACCGACGCGGTGCAGGCGGTGGGGCATCTGCCCATCGACGTAGACACCCAAAACATCGATATGCTGTCCCTGTCCGGACACAAGTTCCACGGCCCCCGGGGCGTGGGCGCGCTGTATGTGCGCCGGGGCATTCCCCTGCTCACCTTCATCCACGGCGGAGCCCAGGAGCGGGGCTTCCGGGCGGGCACGGAAAATCTGCCGGCCATCATGGGTATGGCCGCCGCGCTGGAGGATGCCTGCGCCCATATGGCGGAGAACGACGCCCACGCGGCTGGGCTCCGGGACGCGCTGATTGAGAAGCTGTCCACCATCCCCCATTCCGCCCTCAACGGCGACCGGGAGCGCCGCCTGCCCGGCAATGTAAACTTCTGTTTCGAGGGCATTGAGGGCGAGTCCCTGCTGCTGCTGCTGGACGACAAGGGCATCGCCGCATCCTCCGGTTCGGCCTGCACCTCCGGCTCCCTGGATCCCAGCCACGTGCTGCTGGCCATCGGCCGGCCCCACGAGGTGGCCCACGGCTCCCTGCGCCTCACCTTGGATCAGGACAATACCATGGAGGACGTGGAGACCATCGCGGCGGCAACCACGGAAGTTGTGGAATACCTTCGGAATATGTCCCCCGTTTGGAAAGCATTGCAGAGAGGAGAACGCAATTATGTTATACAGTGAAAAAGTGATGGATCATTTCCGCAACCCCCGCAACGTGGGTGAGATTGCCGACGCCGACGGCGTGGGCGAGGTGGGCAACGCCAAGTGCGGCGACATCATGAAGATGTACCTCAAAATCGAGGACGGCGTTATTGTCGATGTGAAGTTCGAGACCTTTGGCTGCGGCAGCGCCATCGCCACCAGCTCCATGGCTACCGAGCTCATCAAGGGTAAGAAGGTGGAGGAGGCCCTGGCTCTCACCAACCAGGCGGTGGTGGAGGCTCTGGACGGCCTGCCCGCTCACAAGATCCACTGCTCCGTGCTGGCCGAGGAGGCCGTGCGCGCCGCCATCAAGGATTACTACGACAAGAACGGCATCGCATACGAGCCGGATCAGTTTTGCAACGGCGACTGCTCTTGCTGCCATGAGCACGACCATCAGGAGCCCGAGGAGTAAAACAAACACCTTCAAACTGCAATATTCAAAAAGACGGCGTGGCTTTGGTCACGCCGTCTTTCCTAAGAGGAGTTATAAAAGCTGCTCATTCTCCTCTTGAGTTTGGGCGGCTCGCGCTTTTTCCAAGAGCTTGTCCATTGAGATGCTCCATGTTTTATCGCTGGTATTTTTATATCGCGAATACAAGAACCCCGGAATTTGAGGGAGCTTTTCACCGCGCATATCAGCGACAATCGTTTTGGCGATTGCCTCACCGAGCCTGATCGGAACCGCGTTTCCAATCTGCTTGTATTGCTCATTGATCGGCCCGCATATGTTCCAATCATCCGGAAATTCTTGAATCCGCTTATATTCTTCCACACTTAGCGGACGGTCTTCCGTGGGATGACAAAGATCGGTAGCGGGCATGGTGGGATCCGTCACAAGCGTTGGCGAGGGCTTATTGAAGCTCAGGCGTCTGTAAAAACCGGTTTTTCCCCCGCCAAGCTTTAATTTTGAACCCATTGCCTCCTCTTGCGCTTCCGGGGGGAGGTTTTTCCAATACTGTCCTTGGGTCAACATACGATAAAACTTCAGGCGCTTTTCCGGGAACTCCACAAAGTGGTGCTCCTTCTCCTCAATGTCGCCCACCGCTTCCTCCAAAGTCCTCCATGGCTTCAGCCCATAATCGCCGTTCTCATCGTGCGTGGGCGAAAGGTACGAAACCTTTTCATTCCCCAGCTTGCCAATCATGACAACGCGCTCCCGGATTTGAGGAGAACCAAAATTCGCGGCGTTATACAGCTCAAAGGAAATCGTATATCCAGCAGACTTTAATCGATCCAAAATAACGCAAAGCGCCCCCCCTTTGATCGGATCCGTCACATCCGCATAGGGATACGGAGCCGACAACAGGCCGCGAACGTTCTCAATGACAACATAAGTGGGCCTAATCTTATCAATGATTGCAATGTACCTTAAAAAGACGTTTCCCCTCTCATCATTGAGCGCCCGCCTGGCGCCAGCGGTGCTGAACGCCTGACACGGCGGGCCGCCAAAAATGACGTCAACCTTTCGTCCTTCAGGGATCTTGGCCAGGCGCAGAATTTCCTCCGGCTCATATTGATTGATGTCTCCAATGAGCGCCATTTCCGGTTCATTCTGTGCAATTGTCATCCGGCAATATTTATTCCATTCACAGGCAAGCAGAGCATGGATGCCGCCATTGCTCATTCCGATATCCAGGCCCATAGCGCCTGAAAAGAAGCTTAAGGCAACGATATCCGGAATGTCCGAATTCAATCTTTCGTGATCGTCCGGCTCAATCATTACATCGAATTCTTTTATGTATGATTCTAAATCTTCCTGCCTGACCACCCATTGAGAACTGACCCTCGCGGCCTTGAGCTTTTGCTCTTTGATCAGCTTTCTCACATATTGAGGCGTGACCTTCAGCCTATTTGCCGCATCCTGAACAGTCAGCAAATCGCCCACATTATCCATCGGTTTCATTCCCTTTTCTCACGAAACTTTTGACCGTCCCTATTCTACCATAATGATAGGATTGCCGCAACGCCTTTTTTATTATAAAACCGAACAAAAAAGCGGCGCATGGAACTCTGTCTATGCGCCGCTTATCTGGTCGAATTCTGCTTGAGCGAACGATCACTATACGTTCAGATTGTGGTAAGCCGGGTTTCTGCCTCTCTTCAGAGGGTCACCGCCCCCGCACTGCGACACGCTTTGGTTTACCGAATTTCTTTTTACACAGAGCCGCAAGCAGTTCCATCAGCTCAAACGCCCGCTCAAACACGAAAATCACCGAAGGAGTGAGCATGAGGAACACCACAATGACCAGCCCCGCCTGGAAGTCCAGGGGCGAAATCTCAAACATGGGGCCGAAGCCCAGCACCGCGATGACAAAGGCCGTCGACATGGTGCCCAGCAGAGTCCACCGCTTCCAGTCCAGAGGCTTGGAGATATAGTACAGCACCAGCAGACCCACCTCGCCCATGATGACGGTGGCCAGCGTGGACAGGGTGACCCGCTCAAAATCAAACGCGAAGGTGAACAGCTCAATGCCCACGATGAGCAGCACATTGGTCAGCCCTCCCGGCAGGGCGCGCCGCAGGACGTTGGTCATAAAGTGCCCCTTCACGATCTCGTGGTTGGGCTCCAGCGCCAGCACAAAGGAGGGCGCGCCGATGGTCAGGGCGCTGATGAGGGTGAGCTGAATGGGGACAAACGGGTACGGGAATCCCACAAACAGATTGATAAGGGACAGGAACAGCGACATAATGTTCTTCACTAGATAGAGAGCTGCCGCCCGCTGGATGTTGTTGATGACCCGCCGCCCCTCCTGCACCACCTCGGGCATAGAGGCAAAGTTGGAGTCCAGAAGGACTACCTGGGCCACCTGGCAAGCCGCCTCCGAGCCGGAGGCCATGGCGATGCCGCAGTCCGCGTCTTTGAGAGCCAGCACATCGTTCACGCCGTCGCCAGTCATGGCTACCGTATGCCCCGCCCTTTGCAGCGCCTTTACCAGCTTGCGCTTCTGATCCGGGGTCACCCGGCCGAATACGTTATAATCCCGCACCGCCCGGGCGTAGTCGGCTGGCTCCTTCAGCGTGGCGGCATCCACAAAGCGATCCGCTCCGGCGATACCCGCCTGGACGGCCACAGCGGACACGGTGGACGGGTTGTCCCCGGAGATCACCTTGACGGTGACCCCCTGCTGGGCAAAGTATTGGAAGGTCTTGGGGGCCTCCTCCCGGATCGGATTGTTGATCACCGCCAGAGCCAGAGGCTCAACCGGGCCGGTAAGCCCCCTATCCATGGCGGCGCCGGCGCATTTGGCCAGCAACAGCACCCGGCACCCCTGCTCCTGGTACGGGGTCACCATATGCTCCAGATCAGCATACCGGGCCTTCATAATGAACTCCGGCGCGCCGACAACGTAAGCTCCGTAGGACTTGAACACCACCGCCGACCATTTGTTGGCCGAGGTAAAGGGTACGGTGCTGGCCACCTGCCAGACTGAGGATTTGTTGAACCGCTCCGCCATAGCCCGGGCGGTGTCGTTATCCGCGTCAATGGCCTGGTAATAGGCGTTGAGGATCTCCTCCACCCGGGACATGGGGCAGCGATCCTCGTCCAGGGGAACCACTTCCCGCACGGTCATTTCCGGCTGGGTGATGGTGCCCGTCTTGTCCACGCACAAAACATCCACATGGGCCAGGGTCTCCACAGCGGAAAGCTCATGCACCAGGGTCTCCCGTTTGGCCAGCCGCATGACAGACACCGCCAGCGCCACGCTGGTGAGCAGATACAGCCCCTCGGGGATCATGCCGATGAGCGCCGCCACCACGGCGGGAACGGCCTCGGAAAAGGTGTTTTCCTGAAGCATCAGCTCGTTGTAAAACAGGGCCGCGCCGATGGGGATCAGGGCAAAGCCGATGAAGCGGATCAACTTGTCCAGCGACTTCATCATCTCCGAGCGGCCCACCCCCTGGTCGGCCTTAGCCTCCAGAGACAGCCGGGCGGCGTAGCTGGCGGAGCCCACCCGATCCAGCCGGGCGCGGCACTTGCCGGACACCACAAAACTGCCGCTGAGCAGTTCGTCTCCCACATTCTTGGTAATGGGATCGGCCTCACCGGTGATAAGGGCCTCGTTCACCGTCACCTGGCCGGACATCACCGGGCCGTCAGCGGGGATCTGATCCCCTGCCCCCAGCTCCACAATGTCCTCCCGCACCAGCTTGTGGACGGGGACGGTGCCAAGCTGCCCATCCCGCACCACCTTCACCCGGCTCTCGCTGATGAGCGACAGCTTCTCCAGGGTGGCCCGGGAGCGAAGCTGCTGCATGATGCCGATGACAGAGTTGACCACGGCAATGGCCAGGAACGTCATATCTTTGAAGTCCCCTACCAGCACCAGCAGCGCGGCCAGCACCACAAACACCAGGTTGAAGAAGGTCAGCGTATTCTCCCGGATGATCTGGCGGGTAGATTTGGCGTTGGAGGCCGGCGCCTCGTTGCCCATGCCCCGCTCCAGAAGCTCGGACGCCTGGGCGGTGGTAAGCCCCATTTTCGGGTCAGGGAAAATGCGCTCCGGTTCCCTGGGAGCGCGGGCGGCCCGCTCCTCCCGCCGGCGGCGGTCGCTATCGTCCCTCTTCTGGGAAGAATCATCGTCCCGCCGCCGTTTGGGGGGCGGAGCCTGTTGGAATTGCGCGGACTGCTGAGCCATATATATCGGCTCCTTTTCTATGTAGATTCTCTTATATTTTACCACAAAATGGAGCCGGCGTAAACACCGACTCCATTAACGTTTTATAAATTTCGACAAACCAGAAGTGCGGAGGCGCGACAATAAAATGCGGCTGCCCTCATACGCTCCACCGCACCAGCACCGTGAACCAGCCGTCCTCCCACCGGGCGGCGGCGGTGTGGCCCATGCGCTCCGCCAGCGCCTTGACAATGGCAAGCCCCAGCCCCGTGGACTGCCCGGTGCGCATTTTGTCGGCTGTGTAGAACCGCTCGAACACGTGGGCGGCATCCTCTGCGGTGAGGTCGTCTGCCCGGTTGGAGAAGGAGGATATGATGTACCCGCCCTCCCGGTACAGCTTGACGGACAGGGTGTCTGAGCCGTGGCGCAGGGCGTTGGTGAGCAGGTTGGAGAAGATCCGGGTCACCGCCCCGCTGTCCGCCCACACCGGGGGCAGATGGTCGGCGATATCCACCTCCATCTCCAGCCCCGCCTCCTCGATCTGCTCGTAGGCGGCGGTCAACTGGTCAGACAACGCCCGGCCCAGCTCCACCTTTTCCCGCTCCAGCGGCAGCTCGCCCCCTTCGATGCGGGACAGGTCGTAGAACGAGGCGATAAAGGTCTGGAGCGTGCGGGCTCTCCCCTCGATCACCTGGAAATATTCCCGGCGCTTTTCCGGGGGCAGATCCTCTCCCTCCAGAAGCTGCAAATAGCCCAAGATGGAGGTCAGCGGTGTGCGCAGATCATGGGACACGTTGGCAATCTGTTGGCGCAGCTCCTGCTCCTTCCTTCGGTACTCTGCCTTTTCGGACTGGCGCAGCTCCAGCAGGTCGTTGAGGCAGACCATCAGCTCCTCCGCCCCCGCGCTGGGGCACGGCAGAGCCAGCCGGACAGTGGTCTCATTGGCCATTTGCGCTCTCATGCGCTGAGCGGCCTGGTGAAGTCCCTGTTCCAGAGAATGCCGCCGCATCCACTGGAGAATGATCACCAGCAGCAGAAAAATGATGATGGCGGTTTTCATAAGGCGCACCCCTCCCGTCAGATGTATCGGAACATGATGAGCAGCAGAAGAACGAGCAAGCCGGCCAGAAGGGCTTTTGTCCAGCCCAGGGAGCGCTCCTCCCGGCCCAGCCAGAGGCACAGCAGCACCACCAGGATGGGGCCGAAAATGCCCAACGGCCCCGTTGAGATCAACTGTATCAACCGTTCCATCCGAACACCAGCATATAAAGGAGCACAAGGAAAACGACAAAAGCAGTTTTCATGGGACACCTCACTCACGACCATCAGCCAGGCCCTGGGGCCCGGCTGAATGCGGTCTTACTTTTTCTCGTAATGTTTGGCGGTAATGGTACACAGAATGACCGCCCCGATGGATATCCACAGTGCCAGCGGCATACGCTTTGCTCCTTTCACCTTACTGTTCCTGTGCTTCATTTGATCTCCTTTCGGTTGAAGCCATACAGACCGATAGCGGTACACACGGTCAGCCAGAACAGCCCCACGATCCACGCCCGGCCCATGTAATTCCAGTCGCCCACCGTAGATTTGGCGGAATCCAGCAGCGGCCGGGGAAGATATGCGCAGATCTTAAGCAGGATGTCCCCCACCCTGCCCCGGACGAGCAAGCCAATCAGCTCCAGAACGCCGTCCAGCACAAAGACGATCCCCACATAGACGAAGGACGCGGCCATGTCGCCCTGGATCAGGAACTGGCACATACAGGCCGCCGCCTGACCGCCGATCCACAGGGGGAGGCCCGCCGCCAGGAACCAGCCCACGATAGAGAGGGCTTCGGAGGCGGAATAAAACGCCGCGCCGGAGTCAAGGGGCAGGATAATGGCGCACGCGCCCAGGAAAAAACCCATCATAGCCACTAGATACAAAATGGAAAGCAGGGTCTGGGCGATGAGCTTGCCCAGATAAATGCGGGTACGGCTCAGTCCGAAGGACACCTCATTTTTCAGCGTGGAGTTCTTGTACTGCCCCGCGAACACGATATCCGCGGTGAGCAGGCAGATGCAGAAGCCAACAGTCCCCATCTCCACCACCAGGGTGATAGCTCCGCCAAAGGGGGTGGCATAGGAGTGGGCATTGTGGAAGGCATACATTGCTACCAGTAGCCCCTCCAGCGCCAGAAAGACCGCCAGAGCGATGTAGATGTACTTGCGGCGCACCAGCTTGTAGAACTCGGCACGGATGTAGTTAAACATTGCGCCCACCCCCAATCAGGTTCAGGAAATAGGCTTCCAGATCCGCGCCCTTCTGCTCCATGGCCAGCAGGGCCACCCCGTTCTGTGCCAGGGCGTAGGACGCCCGCTTGGGGTCGTCCAAACAGTCGTAGAGCTGCACCACATTGCCGGGAAGCACCTCGAACTTATCCGTGCCCAGCTGGGTCTGGAGGACGGCGGCGGCACGGGCCGCGTCGTCCACCTCCAGCCGCAGGCAGGTGCGGCATTTGTCGTGGAGGGCTTCGGCGGAGATCTCCTCAATGATCTTTCCCTGCTCCATAAAGCCGTACCGGGTGGCGATGCTGGACAGCTCGGACAGGATGTGGCTGGAGATCAGGATGGTGGTCTGCCGCTCCTGGTTGAGCCGGCGCAGGATCTGCCGGAACTCCGCCACGCCCTCCGGGTCCAGACCATTGATGGGCTCATCCAGGATGAGGAAGTCCGGGTGGTTCATCAGGGCCAGGGCCAGCCCCAGCCGCTGCTTCATACCCAGGGAAAATGCCTTGAATTTCTTCTTTCCCGTGTTGGTCAGATCCACCAGCTCCAGCATCTCGTCCACCACGTCCTTGCCAGGGATGCCCCGCTGGAGGCGGTAGTATTCCAGATTCTCCCGGGCAGTGAGGAAGGGCGAAAAGGAGGGGATCTCGATCATGGCCCCGGTGCGCTCACGCTGGGGCCGCATATTCTTGCCCGACGCGCCGAACAGCTCCATTTCCCCGCCGGTGGGCTGGGATTGGCCGCTGATCATGCGCATGATGGTGGTCTTCCCCGCCCCGTTGCGGCCCACCAGACCGTAGATGTCCCCCAGGCGCACCAGCATATTCACGCCGTCCAGGGCTTGGCAGGAGCCATAGGCTTTCCGAAGGCCATAGGTCGCCATTACCGCTGTGTTTTCTGTCATAGCGTTTCCGCCTTTCTGTTTGAACTGACTGTATCATACCGCCGAAAGGCCAAAACTCCTGAAAGGAAAGGTTAAGAAAGGTTAAACTTAAAGCCGATGCCCCACACGGTCTTGATGTAGCTGCGCTCCGGGTCAATTTTGGCCAGCTTGGAGCGGAGATTGCTCACATGGACATTCACCGTGTTGTCGTCGCCAATGAAGTCCTCGCCCCACACGGTCTCGTAGATCTGGGCCCTGGAAAAGGCCCGGCGGGGATTCTCCATCAGCAAGGCCAGAATATCGAACTCCCGGCCGGTTAAGAACAGTTCCTCGCCGTTCACGGTTACGGTGTGGCTGTCCTTATCCAGCGCGAGGGGGCCGGCGGACAGCATATCTGCCTTGGGTGCCCCGAATTGGCGGCTGCGGCGCAGCTGCGCCTCTACTCTGGCCAGCACCTCGGCGTTGTCAAAGGGCTTGGGGATGAAGTCGTCCGCCCCCAGCTTGAGTACGTTCACCCGGTCGGACACCCCTACCTTGGCGGAGGCCACGATGATGGGCATGGTTTTGCCCCGGCGGATGCGGGCGATGAACTCCTCCCCGGTACAGCCGGGGAGCATCAAATCCAGCAGGATAAGATCATAATCGTATTTCTCCGCCCACAGCAGGGCTTCGCTGCCGGAGAAGGCGGCGCGGCAGGTATAGCCCGCCCCCTCCAGAATGGTGCACAGAAGGCGATTGATGTCCACGTCGTCTTCCACGACGAGAATATTGGCGGTGTCCATGGTCGTTCCTCCCATTTTGTTGCTCAGCGACCAGTATAACATATTGCCCCCGGCGTTTCCATACGCCGGGGGCAGACTTTAGGAATTTTTAAGGTTTCAGCGAAGCGTGAGGATAGGCCCATAGGGGCGGATGGACCGAAGCGAGGGCAAAAGCCCAAGGCCCACGCAGTGGGACTGGGTTTTGCCCGAGTCGCAGGGAAGCCGCCCCGTCATGGGCCCAATCCGAGCGTGACATCAGCCGCTGATAGTCGGGGCCTGGTTGGTGAACTTCTGCTCGGCCTGGGCGATCTGCTGGGGCTGCGCCTGCTCCACCTTGTACCAGCCCTTCTGCTTGGCCGTCTCAAACAGCTGGGTCTGGGTTTTATGGCCCTGAGTGAGCAGATTGACGAAGGTATCTCGCAGCTGCACGTTGGTACACTCGGAGGCGAACAGGTTGTAGTTGGTACTCATCTTCTTCTCGGTGAGCAGCAGATCGGTGATAATCTCGTTGTCCTTCATGGTTCGTCCTCCTTAGCGTAAAAAGCCCAGCAGGGTGTCGTAATTCCGCTTGTGCTGGGCGGCGTACTGGTTGTAGGTGTTCTTCAGCTCAGTTTCCTGGGTGGCCTGGGCGGCGTCCTGGTACTTGCAGCACAGCATACCCTCAAAACCCAGCTGATCTTCCAGGGCGGACAGCTCTTTGGAACTCAAATTCGGCATAGGTGCGTACCTCCTTTTCAATGATACCCTTAGTTTGACCAGAAAACGGAGCAATATGCAAAAATATCATATCACGTTTTTAATATCGTCCTCGCATTCCTGTAGAAAGTGGAATACATGGTACGCATCATTTGCACGTTTTATATCTTTTGCACCGATAAAATATGCTGAAAATAAAATTTCAATGCATTCCATTACGCACGGAATGGCCTCTTTTTCCTTTTCAGTAAGTTTTATCATCCTCTCGTAACCCGCAATCACCGCTTTAACGTTTTCCAGCCAGTCCTCTTTTGTAAGCGTGTCCGATGTTTCCTCCGCCAGCAACCCCGTTAAAAAATAGCAAATGTCAAATATCCGTATGTTTTT
>JAAVHT010000056.1 GCA_014799565.1 Clostridiales bacterium | reverse complement strand
TCCCGGGAGTACACCTTGCCGAAGTTGCCCTTGGAGTCCACCAGCGGGTGGAGCAGGGCGCCATAGCCCCGGCTCAGGCGCACCATGGTGTCGTAGATGGCCGCGTCGCCGTGGGGGTTGAGCTTCATGGTGGCCCCCACCACGTTGGCGGACTTGGTGCGGGAACCGCCCAGCAGCTTCATCTGGTACATGGTGTACAGCAGCTTGCGGTGGGAGGGCTTGAAGCCGTCGATCTCCGGGATGGCCCGGGAGACGATGACGGACATGGCGTAGGGCATATAGTTCAGCTCCAGCGTCTCGGTGATGGGCTGCTCCAGCACCTGGGCCCGCAGACCCATGACGTTGGGGTTGTTCACTTTTTTGGGGCCGTTCTGTTCGGGGGTCTTTTTCTTAGCCAATGGGATCAGTCCTTACTTATCAACAGTTTCTCCATGCTCAGGGGTTCAGCGGCCTCGCGCTGTCCACGATGTTGGCCCCCTCGGGGGGCTCGGTCTTGGGTGCTTCGCTGGTGGTCTGCCGGGCCGTGTTCAGGGTGAGCTTCATCTCGCCCACATTGGCCACATGGTAATTCAGGCTGATGGACGCCTGCCGGTTGGACAGGGAGCAGTCCATAACCGCCCGCACAGCGGGCATACCGTACTGGGCCTCGGTCTCTGCGGTGCAGCTCAGGGACACCCCGCCCCTGCTGTCCACCTTTAGGGTAAACTGGTACTCCCTATAGCTATCATAGTCATACCCAATGCCCAGCGTGCCGTCCGGATCCAGTTCCTCCAGGTCGTCCAGGCCGATGGTGAGGGTGGACGTGCCGCCAGCGGTAGTGAACTTGTCATCGCCGTAGAGGTCGAATATCATCTGCGCCAGAGCGCCCACGGAGGAGTAGTCCATGATGGAATCCGTGCCCATCCCAGCGGCCAGCACCGTGCCCACCGTGGCGGCGCCCGTTTCGGCGAAGAGGGCGTCCGCCAGCTCCGCGCCCATGTCTATGCCGCACCAGAGATTTTCCTCGCCGCCCAGCTCGTCCAAAACAGGGGCGTGAACCCAGGCCAGCCCTTCCCGGTTCATGATAATCTCCATATTTTTCAAGTTCCCAATGGTATTGCGCAGGATGGCGGCGTCCTCCTCGTACTCCGGGCCCTCCCCGCCGATCAGCTGCTTCACCAGGGCGTCTACCGTACTGTCGGACATGGTGACAGAATAGGCGCCGTTGACGGCCTCAGCGTTCAGCAGGGTCTTGCCGGTGAAATCCGCCTTGTAGGTCTTGTCCCCGTGCAGGGTGTCAAAGGCGGTGACGGTGACGCTGCCCCTGGTGTCGGCGCGGTAGTTCTCCCCCGCCTCCACGGCATAGGCAAGGTTAGCCAGCGCCCGGTTAAGGATGGTAAAGCTCTCGTCGAACTGTGCCGCCAGGGCCTCCCTGTCCAGCAGGACGACGGTCTCATGCCGGCTGTCCCAGCCCACTTCACAGCCCAGAATCTTGCCGATGAAGCGCACGGGGACATAGGTGCGCCCGCCCTTGATATAGGGGGCGCAATCCATCTCAAGCACCCCGGCCAGCCGCTCACAGCCCTCCTCCGCGTCTCCGTCCAGCTCCACCACGGCCTCCTTGCTGCCAATGGTGAAGATGACGGTTACGCCATCCCGCTTGCAGCGGATGTCGGAGCCGTAAACGCTCACCTCGCCGCCCAGGGCCTCCACCAGCACCCGGACGGGCGCCATGGCGCGGCCATTGACCACCTCAGGGACGGCGTCGGGGAACTGGATGTACTGGCCGTTGACCATCACGCCCACCTGGCCGGGCACGCCGCCCAGGGAAGTGATAAGCTTATTGCGGGCCAGTTCATCCTCGCGCTCCCACTTCCAGTCGTAAAAGAGGGCCAGATAGGCCGCTTCCGTTCCGCCTGCGTTCTCCACGAACTCATCAAATGTACTGGCATCATACCAGTCGGTGTGCCCGGCGTACCACGCCTCTACTTCCTCCAGGAAGACGGCGGTGTACTCGGGGTACCACTCACACACAAGCTCCCACTCGTTCCCTACCGACCACCAATCGAAGTCCTCACCGCTGGGGGTACCGACGATGATGGCGGTGGGGCCGTCCGCGCCACCGATGATGCCAAGATTCTCCGGCGCCGGGGGGCCGTCGGGGCCATCCGCAAAGGCGGGAGCCGCAAGGGACACGGCCATAACCATGGATAACAACAGAGCAAGCAGTTTTTTCATGTTGACTTCCTCCTTTAGCGTGTTTGTGGTTTATTTGTCTGCCGCGTCTGCGGCGGGAATCGCACTTTAGGAGATGTCTGCCATATCCAGATACTTATACCCGCTGTCCGCGATGTGATCCTTGCGGCCTTGGAGGTCGTTGCCCAGGAACATCTCAAAAATCTGAGCGGTCTTTTCCACGTCCTCCGGCATCACCTTGATAAGCCGCCGGGTGTCCGGGCTCATGGTGGTCAGCCACATCATGTCCGGCTCGTTCTCGCCCAGACCCTTGGAGCGCTGGACGTCCACTTTTTTGCCCGCCAGGGAGGCCACGATGTCGTTTTTCTCCTTGTCGGAGTAGGCAAACCAGGTCTTTTCCTTGCAGGTGATCTCGTACAGGGGGGACTCGGCGATATACACATACCCCTTCTCGATGAGGGTGGGAGTGAGCCGGTACAGCATGGCCAGCACCAGGGTGCGGATCTGGAAGCCGTCCTCGTCGCCGTCGGTGCAGATGACGATCTTGTTCCAGCGCAGGTTGTTCAAATCGAAGGCATTCAGATCCTTATTGTTCTTGGACTGGACCTCCACCCCGCAGCCAATGACCTTCAGCAGGTCGGTAATGATCTCGCTTTTGAAGATGCGGGGGAGATCCGCCTTCAGGCAGTTGAGGATCTTGCCCCGGATGGGCATGATGCCCTGGAACTCCGCATCCCGGCCCAGCTTTACGCTGCCCAGGGCGGAGTCGCCCTCCACGATGTACAGCTCCCGCCGATCCACGTCCTTGGTGCGGCAGTCCACGAACTTCTGCACCCGGTTGGAGATGTCCACCGACCCGGACAGCTTCTTCTTGATGCCCAGGCGGGTCTTTTCCGCTGTCTCCCTTGAGCGCTTGTTCACCAGCACCTGGCCCGCGATGCGCTCGGCGTCCATGGGGTTCTCGATGAAGTACACCTCGAACTGGGAGCGGAGGAATTCGGTCATGGCCTCCTGGACGAATTTATTGGTGATGGACTTCTTGGTCTGGTTCTCGTAGCTGGTCTGGGTGGAGAAGTTGTTGGACACCAGCACCAGCGCGTCCTGGATGTCGTTGAAGGTGACCTTGCTCTCGTTTTTCTGGTACTTGCCGTTCTGCTTGAGCCAGCCGTCGATGGCGGACACAAAGGCGGAGCGCATGGCCTTTTCCGGCGAGCCGCCGTGCTCCAGCCAGGAGGAGTTGTGGTAGTGCTCGATGACCTGCACCCGGTTGGAGAAGCAGAAGGACACGGACAGCTTCACCTTGTACTCCGCCTTGTCCGCCCGATCCCGGCCCCTGCGCTCCGACTGCCAGAACACGGGGGCAGTGAGGGGGTCGTCCCCCGCCAGCTCGGTCACATAGTCCACGATACCGTTTTCATAGCGGAAGTCGGTGGTCTCAAACTTCCCGCCCGTCTGATTGCGGAAGCGGAAGGTCACCCCGGCGTTGACCACCGCCTGGCGCTTCATCACGTCGGCATAGTAGTCCACCGGAATGTCGATGTCCGTGAATACCTCCAGGTCGGGCTTCCAGTGGAACTTGGAGCCGGTCTTTTTCCGGTCGGCGGGCTCCTTCTTCATCTCGCCCACGATCTCGCCCTTCTCAAAGTGGAGGGTGTACTTGAAGCCGTCCCGGTAGATCACCGCGTCAAAGTATTCGCTGGCGTACTGGGTGGCGCAGGAGCCCAGGCCGTTGAGGCCCAAGGAGTACTCGTAGTTGTCCCTGGCCCCGTCCTTGTACTTGCCGCCGGCGTACAGCTCACAAAACACCAGCTCCCAGTTGTAGCGGCCCTCCGCCTCGTTCCAGTCCACTGGGCAGCCCCGGCCGAAGTCCTCCACCTCGATGGACTTGTCCTCGTACCGGGTGACGGTGATGAGGTCACCGTGGCCCTCCCGGGCCTCGTCGATGGCGTTGGAGAGAATTTCAAAAACCGCGTGCTCGCACCCCTCCAGCCCGTCGGAACCGAAGATGACACCCGGGCGCTTGCGCACCCGGTCAGCCCCTTTGAGGGAAGAGATGGAGTCGTTGCCGTACTGCTGTTTTGGAGTGGACTTTGCCATAGCTGCACCTCTTATTTCTTCTCCCAATCGGGGAGGAAAAAGTCGAATTTAGACGGCGGTTGGCGAAAACCGCCCCAACAGGCGGCAAATCCAGCTTTTAGGCCGTCAACAATATAGTATACCGCAAAATGGGCGGAAACGTCAAGGGTGGGGCGGGAAATAGACCTCTGCGCTTCTGCCGACGGTCTGATTGAACAAGTATAATGTCGAATATACTTGACAAAACATCGCTCATATTTTACAATGCTGGAAAGGAGGGATCCCGATGGACACGGATAAGATTGTACTCATTGTGGTGATGACGATCTGCGTCATCTTTTGGATCGGCCCGTTGTGCGGCGCGGTGTACGTCGAAGCCCAGGAGCGCAAAAAGCGGGGCGAACTGCCCCCGAAGGCCCTCTATGACGAGCGCCAGACCATCATCCGCCTGCGGGCGGGCGTCCACGCCCTGTTCGCCCTGGGGGGCTATCTGATCCTCTGGGCGGCGCTGGATCTCTTCGGCGGGCAGAAGGGCGGCTGGGCCTGGACTGGCGAGGTGGCCCCGCTGGTCTGGGGCGGCGTGATGCTGGCAGTGGTGGTGTGGACGGCGGAATGTACCCTGCGGGACGCGGCGGTGGGCTGGAACCAGAAAAACGGCGCGGCCAGCCAGGTGTCGATCTCCTCCTTCTATGCTCCATACCTGGTATTTTGGGGCTGCAGTTTCCTGGAAAAGGGCCTTACCGTCCTGGGCTGCGCAATGCTCCTGTCCAGCGCGGGCCTGATCGTGGTTCTCGTGGTGCAGCTTTACGCCATGCGCCGCAAGAAAAAGCGGTCGGATCAGGAGGGCGAATGAAAAATCTGCGCATGAAAGCGGCCCGGGCGGCGCTGGGGCTGTCCCAGCAGGAGCTGGCCGACGCGGTGGGCGCGTCCCGGCAGACCATCAACGCCATTGAGCAGGGGGACTACAACCCCACCATCAAGCTGTGCGTTGCGATCTGCCGCGCGCTGGGCAAGAGCCTGGACGAACTGTTTTGGGAGTCGGAGGAAGACACATCGAGCGGCGGCGGTTTGAACGGGAAATCGTAACCCGAAACGGGCGGAAACGTCAAGGGCAGAGATGGGAAATAGAAAGCAAATAAAGGCAGCCGCCCTCATTTGGGCGGCTGCCTGGTCATTTGAAGCAATCAAGTTCGGTTCAAGATTTCCACGGACGCTTTTTCTCCGTCCACCCCTTATCCCGCCAATAGTTCACGTCCGCCTCGTTCCAGCCGCGCTTCTGCATTTGGCGCATGACGGCAAAAACAGCCTTGGTCTTGATGGACGGCCTGATATGTCCCTGGTTTGCCTTGAGCTTACGCGCCAACCGGTCGAGCTTCTTTTCGATGCGCTGTTTCTTTTTCCCGCTTACCCGTTCCCAGGAGGTCTCCATGACCGCGACACCGTATTGATAGGTTTTCGCGACACCCCAGAAGAAGGTGCTGTGGGCCATATCCCGGTTGGCGCTTTTCATCCCACCGCCGGCCGCCGTGGAGATGCAGACAGCCTGTTTGGAGAACATTTTCTCCTCCGGCCTGTGTACCATCCAGCGCCAGCCGTAATGGTCGAGGAAAGCTTTCATGGCTCCCGTCGCGTGAAAGACGTAGACGGGGCTTGCCAATATCAGCACATCAGCCCTGTCTATGGCCTGCGTGATGGGGGCCAGCTTTGCGAAATGCGGGCATTTTGTCTCCGATTCCGTAAAACAGGCGGTACAGCCCACGCAGAACTCCCCAAAGTCCCTTGGCAAAAAGAACTCCGTCACCTCACCGCCCAATTTTTCCGCCAGCGACCGCGCGATATGGCAGGTAGAGCCCTGATGGCTCTGGCCATGGATGACCGTTATGTTCAATGAAATCTCCGCTTTCTATTACACATTGAAGCGGAACAGGATGATATCCCCGTCCTGCACCACGTACTCCTTGCCCTCGGAGCGGATGAGCCCCTTCTCCCGAGCGGCGGCCATGGTGCCGCAGGCCTTCAAGTCCTCAAAGGCCACCGCCTCCGCCCGGATGAAGCCCCGCTCGAAGTCAGTGTGGATCTTGCCCGCCGCCTGGGGGGCGCGGGTTCCCCGGGTGATGGTCCATGCCCGGCACTCGTCCTCGCCGGAGGTGAGGAAGGAGATCAGCCCCAGCAGGGTGTAGCTCGCCTTAATGAGTCGATCCAGACCGCTTTCCGCAATGCCCAGATCCTCCAGGAACATGGCCTTCTCGTCGGCGGGCAGCTCGGCGATCTCCGCCTCCAGCTTGGCGCACACCGGGATGACCTGGGCCCCCTCGGCCGCGGCCCGCTCCGAAACCTGGCTGTAATAAGGTACGCCGGTGGGGTCGGCAAAGCCGTCCTCGTCCAGGTTGGCGGCGTAAATCACCGGCTTGAGGGACAAAAGCTCGCTGGTGGCGATGATGGCAGCGTCCTCCTCGTCCACCTCAGCGAGATACGACCGGGCGGACTTGCCGTCGTTCAGCCAGTCCCGCAGGCCCTCGAACACTTCCGCCTCATGGTTGAACTTCTTGTCCGCCTTAGCGGCCTTCCGGGCCTTGTCAATGCGCCGGTCAGCCATTTCCACGTCCGCCATGATGAGCTCCAGGTCGATGATGTCCATATCCCGGATGGGGTCGGTGGAACCCTCCACGTGGATGACGTTTTCGTCGTCAAAGCATCGCACCACATGGACAATGGCGGCGCACTCCCGGATGTTGGCCAGGAACTTGTTGCCTAAACCCTCGCCCTTGGAGGCCCCCTTCACCAGTCCCGCGATGTCCACGAATTCCACCACGGCGGGGGTGGTCTTTTTGGGCTTGTAGAAGTCGGAAAGCCAGTCCAGACGGCTGTCCGGCACGGCCACGGTGCCCACGTTGGGGTCGATGGTGCAGAAGGGGTAGTTGGCGCTCTCCGCGCCGGCGTTGGTAATGGCGTTGAACAGGGTGGACTTGCCCACGTTGGGGAGTCCCACGATTCCTAATTTCATATTGCTCTACATCTCCTTAAAAAGTCCTGATTTTTCAAGGGTTTCCGGGTTTCGGCCCTTTGACGCTGCACCATTACTGTACCATTTCTTCACCATTTTGTCATTGATTTATATGCAGTTACGTCTTGTTGGCCTCAAACTGACGCACACCAGCAACCAGTGAATCATCCGTCACATGGACATATTTATCCATAGTGGTCTTGATGCTCGCGTGGCCCAACAGCTTCTGGAGTACCTTCGGCTGCATCCCGCTTTCAATCGCACGGGTAGCATAAGTGTGTCTCAGAGCGTGCATACAGAAACGCTTGATTCCGTTTTCATCACAGATTTTGTAAAGATGGGTGTCATAGCTGCTATTCTTACTGGGCTCCCCCGTCCGAAAATTGATAAAGACCAAATCTCTCATTACCAGCCTACTGTTTTGACCAGTACGTCGATCAACGTAGGTCAACGTCTGATCCAGCAGAGGAGATTGCTTCCGAAACTCAAACCATCTATCTACCGTCATATCAGGTAACGCATAGTGTTCCTCATGCACCTCAGCAGCTTGTTCGCCCCGCCTGTCGAGGACTCGCGCTTCCTCCAACCAGTTTCTGGCTTCCGGAAGCTTTGGAAAACATTTATCATGCCTTTTCCCTGCTTTGTCAACAAATCGCGCTAAATACAACCCATCCTTTCTCTGGCAAATTTCCTTGCCACATTCTTTGCCTTTCAAGTTCTTTCCCATGATTCGGCTCCTTTCTCGCAGAGAAAGAAAGCGCACTACTACACCATGAGTATAGCAGATACCGCCCTCTTTCTCAAGCGCTAATTTGCCAATCTTTGTGATAGCTCATATTATGAGTTTCTGTCCAATGTAATCTTCAAATTCTTTGCGTTTTACCAACTTTTTTGAACCTACAAAAAGGACAAACGGACAGTTAGGCATACGCAGCATACTGTCAATCTTGTTTATTCCGATATTGCTGTATTCCGCAGCTTCCCTAATAGTTAAGGCCATTTTCAGATGAATTGGCACTTTTTCAACGCTCTGATCCAATTTTTTGCCTCCTTGTTATAGCATTGAATCTATACAGTAAATATGTAGATCAGTCCTTCTCCATATGAATAATGCATGATTAGCAGATTTTTCAGATAGGTCTATTATGATTTTGTGCGGGAAAAACCACCGTCGGATCTTGTTTTCTGGCCAAATATCCAGCTGACTCCGACGATGGTTCTACCCATGCACCACTTTGCTATATTTTTGGTGTGCCGTATTTTCAGGCGACGGGATCGCCCTACTGCTCACCCCCGGCACGGGAGTATGCAAGCCTGCCTATGGCAAACAGACAACGCGATACCGACAGATGGCGGCGGCAGGTGACGAGGCTGCCCAGACCAATCCCACAGTATCCCCCTTTGACCCTGCGGTACGGGATGATGCGATTGCTCCACTGTGCTTTGGGTGCAGCTTAGCCTGATTGAGCGTGTCCGCCAGGGCCAGGGCCGTCCCTCCCCCGCCGTCTGAACCCAGGACATGTCTTTTCAACGTTTTCTTAAAATTTAGTATAGCGTAAATAATATTAAGATGATATAATTTGTCTCCGCTGCCCTGGCCGGGCACTCTTAGAAGACGGCGATGATTTAGGCTGTTCTTCCATTGATAAGCGCTACGCACTACTCCATGCAGAAAGGCATCAGAATATCATGCAATAAAATATTTTGGGGAGATAGCATGAGGAAAGCATATTTTTTACAATATCTTATCTACGGCTTCCGCTGGGCGGGACTTCTCACCACTGCTTTGGTTGGGCTGCGGGTGCTTGCAGCGCTGGTTCCTACAGCGCAACTAGTAGTGTTGGCGGGATTCCTGGACGCTGTGGGTGCGGCCTTCGCTGGGAATAGAGTCACGATGACGCTATGGCAGTGGCTAGCGGCGTTGCTTGTGTTGCAGTTCGTGGGCTACCTGATCAATACTGCCGCATCCTGGTTTGCCATGGAACACCGATTGAAGGTAGGGGCTGCTTTTGAGGCGGAGTTGCTGGCCAAGCACAGCCGCCTGCGCTTCGACCTGCTGGAGGACAGTGGTACCTGCGACCTGGCAGAAAAGGTAGCGGAGGACGCTGGGGACAAGATGCACCGGGGTCTGCTCAATCTGCTTGACCTAGGGGAATACGCACTGCGGGTGTTGGGTATCTGCGGGACGGTACTACTGTACAGTGTGCCAGTGGGGCTGGCGGCGCTGCTGCTGTTCGCGGTCATGCTGCCCCTGGCGGTGCGCAGCGGCAAAGAGGACTACGAGGCACACTCCGGCGCGGTGGCCCAGTTCCGTCGAGCCCGGTATTTTGAAAAAATCATCGCCGATCAGGAGCACTCCGCAGAGCGCAAGAGCTTTGACAGTACCGGGCTATTCAACCGCAAGTGGGAGGGCTATTTCGGTGCGGGCCGGCGCATTTCTCACAAGGCCTCCCGGCGGGAGCTCACCCGGCTGGCGGGAGGCAATATCCTGATCCTCCTGTTCTCCTGCGCCATTGCCGCCCTGTTGCTGTTCCCCCTGAGCCGGGGGAGCATGACCACCGGCGCGTACATCAGCGTGGTGTCCGCCACCATCAGCTTGGCCCAGATGATCTCCTGGTATATCGCCCTGATCGTGGAGGACTTCGTGAGTAACCGTCTGTACATCCGTGACTATCTGCGCTTTCGGGAGCTGCCGGAGATCGACCTGGACGAGAGGGCGGAGGAGCCCCGCCAGCAGGTGGGCCGCATCGAGTTCCGGGACGTGTCCTTCGCCTACCCCGGCACGGAGCGCCGGGTGCTGGACCACCTCTCCCTCCGGCTGGAGGCAGGGCGGAGCTACGCCGTGGTGGGGGAGAACGGGGCGGGCAAGTCCACCCTCATCAAGCTGCTGCTGGGCCTGTACGACGGGTACGAGGGGGAAATTCTCGTTGACGGGGAAAACCTCCGCGCCCTGCGCCCCGCCCAGCTGCGCGGCTGCTTCGCCTGCGCCTTTCAGGACTACGCCCGATATGAGATCAGCTTAAGCGCTAACCTGGCCCCTGGCCGGGAGGATCGGCTGGACCCGGCGGAGCGGGACGCGGTGATTGACCGGATGGGGCTGCGCCCCTGCATGGACCGGCTGCCCCAGGGATTGGATACCGAGCTGGGCCACACGGGGGAGCAGGGCAACGACCTGTCCGGCGGGCAGTGGCAGCGGGTGGCCATTGCCCGAGCGCTGCTGCGCCGTGCTCCGGTGGTCATCATGGACGAGCCCGCCGCCGCCCTGGACCCCTCCGGCGAGGCGGAGCTGTACGACACGCTGCTCCGAGGGGATGCCGGGCCGCTACGCATCCTGATTACCCATCGGCTGGGCTGCGTCCGGGACGTGGACGAGATTCTGGTGCTGTCCGGCGGCAGGGTGGCCGAGCGGGGGCCCCACGAGGCGCTGCTGGCAGAGCAGGGCCTATATGCGGAGATGTTCGCCCTGCAGAGGAGCTGGTACGTATGAACAAGAACATGAGCTTTTTCCGCCTGTTCCGGGCGGCGGCGGGCCTAGCCCCGGCCCGCTTCTGCGGCCAGTACGGACTGACCCTCATTCGGGGCGGCGCGGCAGCGCTGGCGGCCTGGGCCATGGAGCGGGTGTTTGCCGCCGCCCTGGGGCTGGCGGAGGGCGCCGTGGGCATCCGATCCGCACTGCTGGCGGTGGGCGGACTGCTGTTGCTCCACGCCGTATCCGAGGGGGCGTCCTACGGCTCCATCTACCTCAGCCAGGAGTACGATACCAGGGCCATGCAGAGCCGGTACAGCGAGCTGCACCGCCGGCTGGGTCTGCTGCCCGCCGCCGCCTTTGACGACCCGGAGACGCTCAACCGCATCGACGGCGCGTATCTGGGCGGGGGCCAGGTTCGGAGCGTAGTCCACTATGTGATGGAGTTTTTCACCTTTTATCTGCCCTATTTCGCCATTTATGGGGTGTATCTGTACCGGCTGTGTCCGCTGCTGCTGTTGGTGCTGCCCACCGTCTTTGTGCCCACCATCCTAGCACAGCTGCTGAAGGCCAGGGTTTACGACGAGCTGGAGGAGCAGTCCGCCCCCATCCGGCGTAGGCAGGAGCGTTGCGCGGCCTATGTGTCCGAGGCGGGCTACGCCAAGGAGACCCGGCTGCTGGGCGCGGTGGGCTTTTTCTTAGAGCGATACCGGGCCGCCCGGCAATCGCTGGATCGGCTGCTGCGCCGGGCGAAGGGGCGGACGCTGGCCGTGGAGGCCGCCGCCAAACTACTCAGCGTACTGGGCTACGCCGGGGTGATTGCTCTGCTGGTGGCCAGCGTGTTCCGGGGGGAGATTGGCATCAGCGCCTTTGCGGCGGTGTTCGCCTCGGTCGGCACGGTGATGGAGTACTGCGGCGAGCTGGTGGGGGACCGGCTGGGCTCGCTCACCGAGTCCTACGGCGAGCTGAAGCAGTACTTCGCCCTGTTCGACATGGAGACGGAGCCCGCTGGCCAGGCGGTAGCGGAGCCGGGGGACGTCCGGCTCAAAAAGGTCTCCTTCGCCTACCCCGGCCAGACCGGGGAGGTGCTGCGGGAAATCGACCTGACCCTCAAGGCGGGGGAGACGGTGGCCCTGGTGGGGGAGAACGGCAGCGGCAAGACCACTCTGACCAAGCTGCTGCTGGGGCTGTACCGGCCGGCACGGGGGGAGCTGCTGCGGTGCGGCGTCCCCGACGCCCAGGCGGATCTGCCCGGCCTGCGGGCGCGCACCTCCGCCGTGTTCCAAAATTACGGGCGCTACCGGATGACGCTGGGGGAGAACCTAACCCTGGGCAGCCGACAGGAATCCGGCGCGGCAGTGGAGGCGATGGCACGGGCGGGGCTGGAGCTGCGGTCCGAGTTGTTCCCGGAGGGGCTGGACACACTGCTGTCCCGGGAGTTCGGCGGGCTGGACCTGTCCGGCGGACAGTGGCAACGGGTGGCCATTGCCCGGGCGCTGCTACGGGACAGCCAACTGTTGGTACTGGACGAACCCACCTCCGCCATCGACCCCATGCAGGAGCATCAGCTGTATCAGACCTTCCTGGATGCGGCAGCAGGCCGCACAGCGGTGATTGTCACCCATCGGCTGGGTCTGGCCCGGCTGTGCAGCCGGGTGGTTGTGCTGTCCGGTGGGCGAGTGGCCGCCGTCGGCACCCACGAGGAGCTGCTGGCCGCCTGCCCCTACTACGCCCAGCAGTGGCAAAGTCAGGCGGGACAGTTAATATAAGGGACGAAAGACAGGGGGCACGGCGCTGTTGCACCGCACCCCCTGATACATTCAAGGAATGTACTCCCTGTCGAGCGCAAATCAGCATGAGGGCAGAGTTGCTATCTGGGAAGTTTCCACAGCACAGGTTCTGCAGTGTAACCTTGTTGTCAAGTTTCTTGAACGGAACCTTCTTCAACTTATTGAGGTTGGTGACCAGCGCCACATCATGGTCAGCGGCGCAGTCTATGAAAGCGTGGATTGCGGCAAGACGCAATGTCATTAAGTTAAGCAACAAGAAGTTTCACCTTACAGGAAGAATTGGTAAGGTGGAACTTCTTGTTGTAGGTAGACAGTAAAAAATGACTTGACAAATCCCAAAAATCGGAGGATTTGCCTTAAAAGTAAATTTTCAAGGGGGCGTGTCCGAATGGAAGATATTAGGTAGGCAAAAGAACTCAAACAGGGACTGGGGAAAGCGATATCCGCTGTTATCAAACATAAAAAGGAGTACAAGGACTAAAACGGGCCGGCATGGTTTACAAACTGTGCCGGCCCTATTCTTATGTTTGTTTGTGAAAAGAGTATTAGGTTTCGTCTTTCATGCCGCAATGCTACAATTTATTGTTGTAAAATGTGATAGGAAAGAGGAAACCTGGCATGGAAAAAAAGACCTGGGAAATACAAGTCCTCTCACCGCCGCATATCTTAAAATACTGCAAAAAATGCGGCAAAAAAGTGGAGTTTACCTGTTCGGGACAGTTCCGAATCAACGCCCAGCGGAGATACCTGGATATTTGGCTGATTTATAAGTGTTTTAACTGTAATGCCACCTGGAATGCGACGGTTTTTTCCCGCATTTCTCCCCAGTCGATCCCCGCGGAGCTGCTGGACGGCTTTCACAGCAACGATGAAGCCCTCGCGGAGCGATACGCCATGGACATCGCCTTTCTGAGAGGGAACGGCGTAGAAGTTGAGCCGCCCAAATATTCGGTCATTGGGGACAGCTTTTCTCCGAATGAAGCTGTGGAGCTTGAAATCAAAACTGAGTATTCCCTGCCCGTAAAAGTGTCTTCCCTTATCAGGGCCAAATTACATCTGTCACAAAAAGAATATTCACAGTTGGCAGCCAGTGGAATCATTCAAAGCATTCCAACGCAAGACCTGCAAAAATGCAGATTAAATGACGGCATCACCCTTATTTTCAACGGCAGTCCGCCTCATTTATGGTAATCCGAGCCCTCCTGGATTTTGAACGCACGGTAGATCTGCTCCAGCAGCATCACCCGGGCCAGGTGGTGGGGAAAGGTCATGGGGGACATGGACAGGGTGGCCCAGGCCCCCGCCTTGATGGACGGGTGCAGCCCGTAGGAGCCGCCGATGACGAACACCAGGTGCTTGGCGGCGTTGTGCGTCCAGGTGGAGATCATCTGGGCCAGCTCCTCGCTGGAGCGCTGCCGCCCCTCGATGGCCAGGGCCACCACGGTGGAGCTGGGCGGGAGCTTGGCGCGGATGGCGTCCCCCTCCTTCTCCAGCGCCCCCTGGATCTCGCCCAAGGAGGGATTCTTGGGCAGCTTCTGCTCCGCCAGCTCCACAATCTCCAGCTTGCAGCAGCCCTTCAGCCGCTTGAGGTACTCCGCTACGGCCTCCGCATAGAATTTCTCCTTCAGCTTGCCCACGCAGATCACAGTTATATTGACCATATCACACCTCAAACCAACCTGTCGCCTCGCTTCTGGGGGCGGCAACCAGCTCCACATCCTTGCCGGGGCGCAGTCCCAGCCCGGACAGGGCCTTATCCGCCGCCGACAGCGCCAGCGACGGACGGTTGTTCTCCTGGGACAGGTGGGCCAGCACGATCCGGGTCGCCCCCTGCTCTGCCGCCCAGGCGGCCAGCTCCCCGCCCATCTCGTTGGACAGGTGCCCCCGGTCGCCCCAGATGCGCTCTTTTAAGTAAAAGGGATAAGGCCCCGTCCGCAGCATTTCCGGGTCATAGCTAAACTCCCCGATGAGGGTATGGGCTCCCCTGACTCCCTCCCGGGCCTCGGCGGTGACAACCCCCGTATCGGTGCAAAGCGCCAGCTTCCGTTTGCCGTCAGTGATGGAGTACCCCACCGGACAGGCACAGTCGTGGCTGTTGGCGAAGGTGCCGATCTCCAGCCCCTGGATGGCGAAGCGCTGTCCAGGCTCGAACACCCGGAAGCGCTCCGTCAGGGCGCCCCACTTCCCGCACAGGGCATAGGCGGTGGGCTCGGCGGTATACAGCGGGGCGCTGATCTGCTTGCACAGCACCTCCAGGCCGTTGACGTGGTCTGCGTGCTCGTGGGTGATGAGGATACCGGCCAGGTGCCGGGGCTCCATCCCCAGCGCCCGCAGACCCTGGGTAATCCGCCGGGCGGATATGCCCGCGTCGATCAAAATATGTACCCTGCCGTCGCTCACCACGGCGCAGTTGCCCGATGAGCCGCTGGCCAGCGTGGCCGCCCTCAGCATATTCATCCCCCATATTTCTCTCTTTATCATGAACAAGCCGGAAAGGACTGTGCCCTTTCCGGCGTTGCGTTTCTTGTCTTGGTCAGCTCACGGCATTGACTTTGCGCTGCTCCGGGTCAGGCATTTCCACAGCCCGGATATCCGCGCCGATGCCGGACAGCTTGCCAATGATGTCCTCATAGCCCCGCTCGATGTGCTTCACGTTGGAGATCTCGCTGGTGCCCTGGGCCGCCAGTCCGGCGATGATCATCGCCGCCCCGGCCCGCAGGTCACAGGCCTCCATGGGCGCGCCGGTGAGCTTCTCCACGCCCTCGATGATGGCGATCTTGCCGTCCACCTGGATTTTGGCCCCCAGGCGGCGGAATTCCTCCGTATAGCGGTAGCGATTATCCCACACACCCTCCGTGATGACGCTGGTTCCCCGGGCCAGGCACAGCACCGCCGCGATCTGCGGATGCATATCGGTGGGGAAACCTGGGTAGAACATGGTCTTGATGTTGGTGCGCTGAAGGGGGCCGCTGCGGCGGACGATGAGGGCATCCCCCTCCTCCTCCACCTCGGCGCCCATCTCCACCAGCTTGGCGGTGATGCACTCCAAATGCTTTGGAATAATGTTACAGATGCGAACCTCGCCCCCGGCGGCGGTGACGGCGGCCATATAAGTGCCCGCCTCGATCTGGTCGGGGATGATGGAATACTCCCCGCCCCTCAGCTTGTCCACGCCGCGGATCTTGATGACGTCGGTGCCCGCGCCGGTGATCTCTGCCCCCATGGAGTTGAGGAAGTTGGCCAAGTCCACGATATGGGGCTCCTTGGCGGTATTTTCAATGACAGTGGTGCCCTCCGCCAGCACAGCGGCCAGCATCAGGTTCATGGTGGCGCCCACGCTGGCCACGTCCAGATAAATCTGGCTGCCCTTCATGCGCCCGCCCTCGGCCTGGGCGCACATATAGCCCTTCTCCACCTTGACCTCGGCCCCCAGGGCGGTGAGACCCTTGATGTGCTGGTCGATGGGGCGGCTGCCGAAGTCGCACCCGCCGGGCAGAGGCACCTCCGCCCAGCCGAACCGGCCCAGCATGGCGCCCAGCAGATAGTAGCTGGCCCGGAGCTTCCGCCCCGCGTCATAGGGCACGGTCACACACCGCGCCCCGGTGCAGTCCACCTCCACCGTGGTACGGTTAATCATGCGCACACTGGCGCCCAGATCCTTTAAAATGTTCAAAAGCAGATCCACGTCGCTGATGGCGGGGATATTTTCAATGCGGCAGGGCCCCTCCACCAGCAGGGCGGCGGGGATAATACCAACGGCAGCGTTTTTCGCGCCGCTGATTTCTACTTTACCATACAGCGGACGGCCGCCGTGAATGACATACTTTTTCAAATCAGCACCTCTGATTCCCGGCTATACCGGCGTTATTCGTAAAAGGAAAGAATCTTCCTCAGATGTATCTGTTTAAAAGGGCAGCCCGCCCGGACGCGTCCGGGGGCCTTTTCCCATCTCATGATTATAGCACTCCGGACAAGCAAAGGCAACCAAAACTTTCATCTTTCCTTTCCGCCCGCGTTATTTCTCTTATCCAACCATATTTTGCCCTGCCGCACCTCAGATATTCCGGGAAAATTGTGAATTTTCTGCGATACCCCTTGCAAAATCCAAACGAGTGTATTATCATACCGTTAGCACTCATCTTAACCGAGTGCTAAAACATCGTTTTCAAAAATTTTCATATACACGAGGTGCGAAAAACATGGCAAAGAAGCAGTTCAAAGCGGAATCCAAGCGTCTGATGGACCTGATGATCAACTCCATCTACACCCACAAGGAGATCTTCCTCCGGGAGATCATCTCCAACGCCAGCGACGCCATCGACAAGCTGGCCTACCTCTCCCTCACCGACGACACGGTGAAAACCAAGCGGGGCGATATGCGCATCACCGTCACCCCCGACAAGGCCGCCCGCACCCTCACCGTCTCTGACAACGGAGTGGGCATGAGCGCCGATGAGCTGGAGAAAAACCTGGGCACCATCGCAAAAAGCGGCTCCCTCCAGTTCAAAGAGGAGATGGGTCAGGATGAAAAGAGCGCCGCCGACATCATCGGCCAGTTCGGTGTGGGCTTCTACTCCGCCTTCATGGTGGCCGACGAGGTCACCGTCATCACCCGCCGCCACGGCGGGGACGTGGCCCACTGCTGGAAGTCCTCCGGCGCGGACGGCTACACCATCGTCGAGTGCGAAAAGGACGAGCCCGGCACCGACGTCATCATGCACCTCAAGCCGGACACCGAGGACGAAAGCTACAGCGAATATCTGGAGACCAGCCGCCTCCAATCCCTCATCAAGAAGTACTCCGACTATATCCGCCATCCCATCCGCATGGAGGTGGAGGACTACCGCCAGAAGGAAAAGCCCGCCGACGCGGGCGACGACTACAAGCCCGAGTGGGAGACGGTGGTGGAGGAAAAGACCATCAACTCCATGGTGCCCCTGTGGCAGCGCCCCCGCTCCAAGGTGAAGCAGGAGGAGTATGACCAGTTCTACCAGGAGAAATTCGGCGACTGGCAGGCCCCCCTGGCCACCGTCACCACCTCCTCCGAGGGCACCGTCACCTTCAAGGCCCTGATGTTCGTCCCCTCCGCCACCCCCTACGACTTCTACACCCGTGAGTACGAGAAGGGCCTCCAGCTCTACTCCTCCGGCGTGCTCATCATGGACAAATGCGCCGACCTGCTGCCCGACTGCTTCCGCTTCGTCAAGGGCGTGGTGGACTCCCCCGACTTCTCGCTGAACATCTCCCGTGAAATGCTCCAGCACGACCGCCAGCTGAAGATCATTGCCACCGCCCTGGAGAAGAAGATCAAAAACGAGCTGGTCAAGCTGATGAAGGATGACCGGGAGAAGTACGAGAAGTTCTGGGCCGCCTTTGGCCGCCAGCTGAAGTACAGCGTGGTGGAGGGCTACGGCGCGAAGAAGGAGCTGCTCCAGGACCTGCTGCTGTTCACCACCTCCAAGGAATCCAAGCTGTCCTCCCTGGCCGAGTACGTGGAGCGCATGGGCGAGGGCCAGGAGTTCATCTACTACGTCTGCGCCGACACCACCGAGCAGGCCGCCCGTCTGCCCCAGGTGGAGCGCATCGCCGACAAGGGCTGGGAGATCCTCTACCTGACGGAAGAGGCGGACGAGTTCGTCATGAACACCCTGGCCGAGGTGTCCGGCAAGAAGCTGAAGTCCGTCTCCGACCCGGACGCCCTCCCCGAGACCGACGAGGAGAAGGCGGAGCAGGAGAAACAGGCGGAGGAGAGCAAGTCCGTCCTGGACTTCGTCAAGGAGACTCTGGGCGACCGCATCCACGAGGCCCGTGTCTCCAAGATCCTCAAAACCGCCCCGGTGTGCATGACCGCCGACGGCCCCATGTCCCTGGAGATGGAGAAGTACTTCGCCAAGATGGAGGGCAGCTCCCCCATGGGCGCCATGAAGGCCCAGCGGGTGCTGGAGCTGAACCCCGCCTCCGCCCCCTTTGCCGCCCTCAAGTCCGCCCTGGACAATGACGACAAAGACCGCGCCGCCAAGTACGTGGAGGTGCTGTACCACCAGGCCCTGCTCATCGCCGGCCTGCCCATCGACGACCCCGCCGCCTACACGGAATTAGTGTGTTCCCTCATGAACTAAGGTTGCCCCAATTCCCCGCCCATCGGGCGGGGAATTTTTTGCAAAAATTTGCAACCAGCCGCCCAAAAGGGCACTCTATATAGTTGACACACTGAAAAAGAATCCTTTGATTCTTTTTCAGTCAGCGGCGATGTTCGCCGCTGAAGGCCGCATACGCGGCCTTCTGTCAGACTGTATAGTAAACGCGCCGCGCTTTGCGCGGCGGCAGGCCCCGGGGCCTGCCACTTGAAAAACTGCGAATTCGCAGTTTTTCAAGTACGTTTGCTATATAGACAGAAACCGGTTTTCAACCCCGCCCCAAAAGGAAGTGAACGCCATGACAGACCAGGAGCTGATCGAACTCTTCTCCGCCCGCTCGGAGGAGGCCGTCCCCGCCCTGGCCGCCCAATACGGCCCCTACTGCCGGACAATCGCCGCCCAGCTCCTTGCCGACTCCCGGGATGTGGACGAGTGTCTGAACGACTGCTGGCTGGCGGTGTGGCGGGCCATCCCGCCGGCGCGGCCGGAGTATTTCAAGGGCTGGCTGGCCGCCATTGTCCGCAACCGGGCCCTGGCCATGGGCCGGGAGAACAGCCGCCGCCCGCCCACCGTAGACGAGGCCGCGCTGGAGCTGGCCTCCTGCCTGCCTCCGGGGAACGACCCCATGGGCGAGGCGGAGTACCGCGCTTTGGCTGAGGCCGTCGACCGTTTCCTCCGCGCCCAGCCCCGGGATATCCGCGCCGCCTTCCTCCGCCGCTACTGGTACGCGGATCCGGTGGAGGACGCCGCCCGCCGCCTGGGCTGGAGCGTGAGCAAAACCAAAAGCGTGCTGTTCCGCACCCGGAACAAGCTGCGCGCACAACTGCAAAAGGAGGGTTTTCTGTGAAAAAAGAACAGGTCTTAGAATTGATGAACACCACCGGCCACGACCTCATCGAGGAGGCCGATATCCAGGCCCCGGCCAAGCAACCTATGCCGAAGGTCGTCCGCACCGGCCTCATCGCCGCCTGCTTGTGCCTGGCGCTGCTGGGCACAGCCTTCGCCGCCAACCCGGAGGCGGTGGCGGACTTCCTCAGCCGCTTCACACCCGTCCAGGCGGAGCCCGTCACCATGCCGGACGGAAACGACGGCTACCACGTCAGCTACACGCCCACCCGCTTCCCCATCGACAGCTTCAGCCCCGCCCTCCTCGCCGCCGGCGAGGGCCGGGACTCCGATTTTGTCCAGCGGCGGTTCGACACCTGGGAGGAGGCTCACGCCTTCATCGGCGAGGATATCCCCTGCTTTTTCCCGGAAACAAACGGCAGGCAGTTCGTTGTCGAGCTGTGTTATAGCGAGGACAAGCTGGTCCGCATTGACGCGTATCGGGACTATGCCTCTGTCCCCTGTACCTGGCTGTCCATCCTAACAGAATACTCCTTCAGCGATTCCGCCGGTTTTGTTATGACCCACGAATCCGCATCCGGGGCCAGCGCTCAGGTGGAGATCCTCGAGCCCTATTCCATGGCCAACGGCTGCCAGGCAGAAATCGCGGTGTTCATCCTTCCGGCAGATTCGGAGAATCCGTACTCGGTAGACTCCACCGACTGCATCGCCACGTTTGTGCAGGATGGCATCGAGTATCAGGTCTGGACCAGCGGCTGGACTAATGAGGAGCAGCTGGCCAAACTCTATGACACACTGGATCTCTTCCCCTGACATCCCCATATCACCCCTCCCGCCCCGGACATCCGTCCGGGGCTTTTTTTGCCCGATTCCCTGTTCAGAAAGCCCAAAAGCCCCCTATTCTCCCCAAATTTTTTGGCGGCAAAACGGGCTTGTATTTTCTCACAAAATAGAATACAATATAGGATGAATGAAATTGGAAAGGCAACCCTCTTGCGTGCGAAGAAAGGAAGGTTCCCATGAAAATACAAACTGAAAAGGGTCTCGTCCGGGTCACCAGCGACGTGTACTCCAACCTGACCGGCGCGGTAGCCACCAGCTGCTACGGCGTGAAGGGCATGGCGTTCCGCTCCCGCACCGACGGACTGGTTCACCTGCTCCGCCGGGAGTCCATGTCCAAGGGCGTAAAGATTCATTACAACGATGACCAGTCCATCTCCATTGACCTGCACATCATCGTGGACAACGGGGTGAACCTGGTGGCGGTGGGCGAATCCATCCAGAACGAAGTGAAGTACAATGTCCACCGCCTCACCGGCGTGGAGGTGCGCAGCGTGAACGTCTGCGTCGATTCTATGGTGATCGGTTGAACCCGGCCCAGAAAGAGAGGATTATCCGAACATGATAGACATCATTGACGGCGCGCTGTTCCAGCGCATGGTGATCCACGGCTCCGCCTCCATCAACGCCCAGAAGCAGGCCATCAACGATCTGAACGTATTCCCTGTCCCCGATGGGGACACCGGCACCAATATGTCCCTGACCATCGGCACCGCCGCCGCCGAGGCGAAGAAAAAGCCCGCCGAGAGCATCGGCAAGGCCGCGTCCATCACCGCCTCCGCCCTGCTGCGGGGGGCCCGGGGCAATTCCGGCGTCATCCTGTCCCTGCTGTTCCGGGGCATTTCCAAGGGCTTGAAGGAGAAGGACGAGGCGGACGGGGTCGTCTTTGCCGCCGCGCTGAATGAGGGCGTTTCCGCCGCCTACAAGGCGGTGATGAAGCCCGCCGAAGGCACCATCCTGACGGTGTCCCGTCTGGCTGCCGCCCGCGCCGCCGAGGTGGCCGCGGAGCAGAACAGCGTGGACGCCGTCCTGGAGGCCGCCATCGCCGAGGGGCAGACCGCCCTGGCCAACACCATCAACCAGAACCCGGTGCTGAAAAAGGCGGGCGTGGTGGACGCGGGCGGCAAGGGCTTCCTGTGCATCCTCCAGGGTATGCTGGACGAGCTGCGGGGCGTGCCCGTCCCGGAGGAGGACGAGGATTCCCTGCCCGTGAAGGAGTCCGCCGACTTCGCCGCCCTCACCGACGAGGAGATCACCTTTACCTTCGACACCGTGTTCATCGTGCGCAAGACCTCCAACAAGTCCATCGAGCCTTTCCGCACCTACCTGAACAGCATCGGCGACAGCCTGGTCATCGGCGAGGACGACGAGGCGTTTAAGGTTCACGTCCACACCGACATCCCCGGCGCGGCCCTGTCCGAGGCCCAGAAGTACGGCACCCTGGAGCTGGCCAAGATCGAGAATATGCGCACCCAGTACGAGGACATGGCGGCGGGCAAGAAGCCCCAGAGCACCGACGACCTGGAGCAGATCGAGGCGGAGCTGGAGGCCCAGGAGACCAAAGAGGACAAAAACGCCATCGCCGCCCCCGAGAAGAAATTCGGCGTGGTGGCGGTCAGCGCCGGCGACGGCATGGCCTCCGTGTTCAAGGATCTGGGCGTGGACGGCGTGATCTCCGGCGGCCAGACCATGAACCCCTCCACCGAAGACATCTGCCGGGAGATCGCCCGTACCCCCGCCGAGGTGGTATTCGTCCTGCCCAACAACAAGAACATCATCATGGCCGCCCAGCAGTGCGTGGGCCTCATCGAGGGTAAGGAGATCGTGGTGGTGCCCACCCGCACCGTGCCCCAGGGCATCTCCGCCATGCTGGTGCTGGATCCCGAGGCGGACACCGAGGCCAACGCCGCCGCCATGGAGGAGGCCCGCAAGAACGTGCGCACCTCCGAGATCACCTATGCCGCCCGGGACTCCGACTTCGGCGGCTTTGAGATCCACGAGGGGGACTACATGGCCCTGGCGGACGGGCAGCTCTTCGGCACGGATCGGGCCATCGACTCCCTGCTGGAGCGCTTGGCCCAGGCCGACAGCCAGCAGAGCGCCGAGTTCATCAGCATCTTCTACGGCGAGGATGTGACGGAAGAGCAGGCGGGGGAGGCCCTGGCCATCTTCCAGAAGCAGTGCCCCAATGCCGAGATCACCCTGCTGTCCGGCGGACAGCCCGTCTACTACTATATGATTTCTGCCGAATAACTGAACTTTTCGTGAGCGCCCGGGCAAAGCCCGGGCGCTTTTTTATTCCCGGAGCGCCCTCGATATGAAACATATGTTTCACGTGAAACTTCTAAAAAATTCTTCCCCAAAAATGTAAAATGCACTTGACATCATATGTAAAGTGCGCTATACTCTATTCGTAAAGCAAACTTTACATTTTAACCCGAAGGGGGAATAGTTCATGAAGTTCAGAAAACTGCTGGGTATCGCAATGTTCGTGACCGGGATCGGCTGCCTAATATGGGCGATCGCCTTTGGTCACGACAGCGCGTGGTCGACTGCCGCAACGTGCTTCTGCGCGTCGGCGGTGTGTCTCATCCAGCGGCGGAAGCCGTCGGAGGAGGGATGATATGGAACAAACCATTTGTATGATAAGGAGGGATGACATGGAAAACCGCATCGCCGCCCTGCGGAAGGAGCGGCGCATTTCCCAGGCGGAGCTGGCGGAGGCGGTGGCTGTCACCCGGCAGACCATCATCTCGCTGGAGAGCGGGCGGTACAACGCCTCCCTCCTGCTGGCCCACAAGATCGCAAAATACTTCGAGGCCACCATTGAGGACATTTTTCTGTTTGAGGAGGAAGAGCCATGAGGTCATCCATACGAAAGCCCTCCAAATGGATGTGGCTCACAGGCGGCGCGCTGGTGATTGCCGGGATCCTGGTGGGACTGCCCGCTGTGCCCGCCATCCTGCGGGAGCGGCTGTCCGGCGGACTGTTTCTCGGCGGCATCCTCGTCCTGGTGTTCTGCTTCTTCCGGCGGGAGCAGTACCGGGAGCTGCCCCCAGAGGAGCAGCGGGACGCGGACTATGAGGCCCAGGACGAGCGTTATCAGATGATCCGTGGCCGGGCCGCCTGGTACTGCGGGTGGGTGGAGGACGTGGTGCTGGTTGCGGCCTCCGTCCTCTGGCTCGCCTATGTGGATCCAACCCTGCTCCACAATATCCCCTATTGGTTCCTCCTGGGCCGCCGGATGGTCCTGGAGGGGATCCAGTGGTATCTGGAGCGCAAATATTGACTTGAGGAGGAACGATCATGAAGCGCAACTGCAATTTTGAAAAGAATCCCGCCTTTGTCATCGGTATGACCCTGCTGTGGATCAGCATTTTTATCCGCCACGTGCTGGAGCTCCAGGGCCCCGTGGCCACCGCGGCTCATTTCCTGTCCGGCGCGGCCTGCGCCCTGGTGCTCCTCGGGATGCTGTACGGCTCGCCCAAGACCCGGCCCATGTTCGGCCGCTTCCACGCCTTCAAGCTGCGGCTGCTGAGCCACGGCGCCGAATAAGGGGGTACCACCATGTTAATGCGTCTATTCGACACCTCGGACTACGAGCGCTCCCTGCGCCGCCGCCGTCTGCTGAGCTTCGGCCTGCTGGCGGTGGGGCTCACCGGCATCATCTGCTATTTCCTGCTGATCGACGGCAGAGACGCGCTGCCCGAATTTGCCCAGGGGTTCTATTTGGGCGGGGCCAGCGGTATCTGCATCGGGGCGGTGTTCCTCCTGGTACGGATGCAGTACCTGCTCACCCACCCGGAGGCCCAGAAAAAGGCTAAGATCCAGGAGCAGGATGAACGGGAAAAGGCCATCATGAATCAGGCGTTCCAGTTCGCCGGGATGTTTACCTTCTTTGCCTCCGCCGCTTCCATGTTCGTGCTGGTGGCGGTGAGCATGGCCGCGGCCAGGGCAGTGCTGGGCGTGGTGGCAGTATACTCCATCGCCTGGCTGCTGGCCAACATCTATCTGTCCAAAAAGCTGTGAGCGCCCGGTATCTCACGTTATCCATCACCCCCGAGCTGGCGGGGCTGGAGGTCAACACCCTCCTGCGCCGCCGGCTGGGCCTGTCCGGCACCGTACTGCGGCGGGTGAAATGGCTGGAGGACGGCATCACCCTGGATGGCGTTCGGGTGAACGTCCGCGTCCGGGTAAGCGAGGGGCAGACGCTGGCCGTACGCCTCACCGATCCAGTCCCCTCGTCCGGGGTCGTCCCCGCAGAGGGGCCGCTGGACATCGTGTACGAGGATGCCGACCTAATCGTGGTCAACAAGGCCCCCGGGGTGTTGGTTCACCCCGGCCACGGCCACTTCGACGACACTTTGGGCAATTATTTAATGTGGCACTACGCCCAGACCGGGGATGAGTCCGACTTCCACCCCGTCCACCGGCTGGACAAGGGCACCTCAGGGCTGGTGGTGGTCGCCAAGCACGCCCATGCCCAGGAAAAGCTGAAGAATCAGCTCCACACCAGGGATTTCCGGCGGATTTATCTGGCCGTGTGCGACGGCGCTCCCACTGAGCCAGTCGGCACCGTGGACGCCCCCATCGGCCCGGTGGAGGGTTCGCTGACGGCCCGAGAGGTGCGAACCGACGGCAAGCCCGCCTGCACCCATTATCAGACCCTGCGGCGGTGGGGCCCCCGGACACTGGTGTGCCTCGAACTGGAAACTGGCCGCACCCATCAGATCCGGGTGCACATGGCCCACATCGGCTGTCCCCTCACCGGGGACTTCCTGTACGGAACGGAAAACCGGGCGCTGATCGCCCGCCCCGCCCTTCACTCGGCGCGGCTGGAGCTGGGCCACCCCATCACCGGGGAGCGGCTTGTCTTTTCCGCGCCCCTGCCCGACGATATGCGGGCGCTGATTCCAAAGGAGAATATTTCATGAAAAAATTACAGTTTGCCAATCTCATTGCGCTGGCTCTTTCGGTGATCCTATGGGCGGCGGGCAGGACACTTTTCCCCCTGCCGGACTGGACAGTTCGGCTGAACGGTGTTATTATGATGATTACGATGGTGCTGTTTGTGTTCGCCAGCGTGCGGCTTCACATAAGAAAGGAAGGATAACCATGGGAAAGAACGACCGTTTTCAAGTAGTCCTCACGGAGGGCAATGGCCTCACCAAACCCCAGACCATAGTGCTGATGGACACCGCCACCGGCGTGCAGTACCTGTTTGTCCAGTCCGGCAACGGGGGCGGGTTGTGCCCTCTGGTGGACAGGGAGGGCGGGCCCCTCATCTGGGACGTGTGAAAAAAGTCCGGGGAGCTTCCCCGGACTTTTTCCGTCCCTCCTGTGACATCCCGCTTCAAACCGCGTCTTGATAGGTGAAAGGGCCTTTCTTAGGAGTGATCAATCATGGACGACAACAAGATCATCGAGCTGTTCTTTGCCCGGGACGAGGGCGCCATCGAGGCCGCCGGCCGGGAATACGGGGCGTACTGCGCCGCCATCGCCCAAAACATTTTGGATGACCGGGGCGCGGCGGAGGAGTGCGTCAACGACACCTGGCTGAAGTGCTGGCAGACCATCCCGCCCCAGCGGCCCCGCTCGCTGAAGAGCTACGCGGGGCGGATCGCGCGCAACCTGGCTCTCAGCACCCGGCGGGCGGAAACCGCCCAGAAGCGGGGCGGCGGGCAGGTTCAGCTTGCCCTGGACGAGCTGAGCGAGGTGGTGTCCGGGGTCGACACCCCGGAGGGCGCGCTGGATCGGCAGGCGTTCCGGGCGGCGCTGGACGGCTTTTTGACGAACCTGGCCGAACGGGATCGGAACCTGTTCCTGCGGCGGTACTGGTACTTAGACAGCGTGGAGCAGCTTGCAAAGCGCTTCCGCATGAGCCGCACCCACGTGACCACCACGCTCCACCGGCTGAGGCAGAAGCTGCGCGTCCATCTTCAACAGGAGGGATTTGAAGTATGACAAATCATGAGCTTTTAAATATCATCGGCGAGGTGAACGAGGATTACGTGCTGGCGGCGGGGGAGAATGTGGCGCGGCCCCAGTTTCGGTGGAAAACCTGGGCGGTCTGCGCCGCCTGCGCGGCGCTGATCGTGGCGGCGTACCCGGCCTGGCAGGGGTTGTCCCAGAAGCGTACCTCCGACTCAGTATCCGACTTGGACGAGGGGCCCGAAGCAAGCCAGGCGTCCGACGAGGTGTTGGTTCAGCGCCCCGGCCTGCATGAATACACCCTGGTGGAGGGCGGGATGACCATCATGACCACCGAGGGAACCGCAAAGGCCCCGGCGGGAGGCGCAGAGGAGCCGGTTCCCATGCCGGAGCCCGGCGGCGAAGCCGTCGTCACCAGCGGGGCCTATGTGGGCAACGAGGACGCCGGAACCGCCGACTCGGCGTACTCTTGGGAGGAGGCGTCAACCCAGCATGAGCGCCTGCTCCAAAGCCTGGGGATCGACGGATGGAACTGGGACTTGTACCCAGACTGGTGGGGCGGCATCTGGCTGGACTGGCCCGGCAACACCGCCCAGCTGGCGGTGGCCATTGTGGACGACTTCCACACCCCGGAGCTGGAGGCGCAGATCAGAAAGTGGTGCGGCGGCACAGGGGAAATACTGTTCCGCACCGTGAAGTACTCCCTCGCCTATCTGGAGGATCTGAAGGATGAGGTTGGTGCCCTGTTTGACCAGTACGGCTGGCTCCCCAGCGTGATTGACGCCAATGAGATGACCAACCGCGTTGAGTTGGACATCTTCGCGATGCCTGGCGACGATCTGCTGGCCGCCCTGGCCGAGCTTGACCCGGAGGGGGACGCCATCTTCATCCAGGTGTTCGCTGGCTACCAGATCATCCCCACTGATGGGCCGGCAAAAGAACCCGCCCTTGCGGCGCCCGCCGTGGAGCCTTCCATTGAAGCCGAGCCCACCCCCGTTCCTGCGGACGGCTCAGCCGCCGTAGCAGAGCCCAGCGTGCCTCCTGCCCCCTGACCGGGCAGCCGGCCCGCCGCCGCAATAAATTTTCCTTCCATTTTCCAATCAAATCGGTTATAATACTGCCAGCCGCCTCCATGGCTGGCAGTATTTTTTACCGAGGTGACCCATATGGCCCGCAACGATATGAACCGCCCCACGCTGAAAATCTCCTACAATGCCCCCGTGGCCCTCACCTTCGCGCTGATCTCCCTCATCGCTCTGGTGGCCAACCACTTCACCAACGGCTGGGCCAACGCCAATCTATTCTCCATCTATCGATGCTCCCTGGCCGACCCGCTGGCCTGGTTCCGCTTCTTCGGCCACGTGCTGGGCCACAGCGGCTACCCCCACTACATCGGCAACATGGTGCTCATCCTGGTGCTGGGCCCCAACCTGGAGGATCGCTTCGGGAGCTGGAACGTGCTGTGGGCCATCCTGTTCACCGCGCTGGTGTCCGGGCTGGTGCAGTTCATCTTCTTCCCCGGGACGGCCCTGTTGGGCGCTTCCGGCATCGTGTTCATGATGATCCTGCTGTCCTCCTTCGGCGGGGTGCGCAACGGCACCATCCCCACCACGCTGATCCTGGTGGCCATCTTCTACCTGGGCGGCGAGCTGTGGGACGCCATTTTCGTGCGGGACAACATCTCCCAGCTCACCCACATCATCGGCGGGCTGTGCGGCACGGTGCTGGGCTTCGCCCTGTCGGGCAGAAAGTAGGCATTCCCGCCCAATGGGCGGCGGCCTGTTTGGCATGGCGCGGGTTTGCCCTGTCTGGCAGAAAATAGACGTCCCCGCTGAATATTCTTGCGTCAAACAGAAAAAAATCCCCTGAGGGGCTTGCATATCCCCACCCAGAGATGTTATGATATGCTACAGAAGCTGGTACTCAAAGCGCCCGACAGCAGGGCAATCTCAACAAAATGAAAGGACGATCCACCATGAAGCAGTTCACCTACACCATCACCGACCCCGTGGGCATCCACGCCCGTCCCGCCGGCCTGCTGGTCAAGGCCGCCAAGGCGCTGGACAGCACCATCACCATCGCCAAGGCCGACGGCAAGTCCGCCGTGGCCGTCAAGCTCATGGCCCTCATGGGGCTGGGCATCAAGCAGGGCGAGACCGTCACCGTCACCGTCGAGGGTGGCAACGAGGACGCCAACGCCGCCGCCATGGAGCAGTTCTTCAAGGAGAATCTGTAAATAGACAAACGAAGGCCCCCGCCTGACGGCGGGGGCCTGTTTTTATTGTCGCACCATGTGCAGAAGGAGACGTCATTCCCTCCAGCCCTTGCACACGTCCAGCCAGGACGTATAGCCGGAATACCGCTCCAGCTCCGGGATGGACAGCTCAATGGCGCTGTTGGAGCTGCCGCAGGCGGGGAACACCGTCTCAAACCGCTTCAGCGACTCATCAAGATAGACCGTCACGCCCTCGTTGATCCCGAAGGGACACACGCCGCCCACCGCGTGGCCCACCAGCGCCTCCACCTCGCCGGGAGCCAGCATTTTCGCCTTTGTGCCGAATTGGGCTTTGTATTTGGGGTTGTCGATCTTGGCGTCGCCAGCCGCGACGATCAGGATGGCCCGGCCATCCACCAGGAAGGACAACGTCTTTGCGATCCGGCAGGGCTCGCAGTTCAGCGCCTGAGCCGCCAGCTCCACCGTGGCGCTGGATACGTCGAATTCCTGCACGCGATCCGCCATGCCGTACTGCTTAAAATATTCTCTCACTCGTTCGATTGCCATGATAGCCTCCTTATGTCCGCCGCCGCGTTTCACGGGGCATTCGCCGACATTATAGTATATCTGCGGCAAAAATGGAAGCCCTTCCCGAAAAAGCGTCCCCGGCGTTTCCTGCCGGGGACGCTTTCTCAGCTTTTCGGTTTCGGCTTGAAGATAAAGGCCACCACCACGCCCAGGAAGATGGCGGCGGCAATGCCGCCCGCGGTGCTGGTGACGCCGCCGGTAATCGCGCCCAGCAGGCCCTTTTCCGCCACCGCCTTTTTAACACCCTTCGCCAGACTGTAGCCAAAGCCGGTGAGGGGCACCGTGGCCCCCGCCCCGGCCCACTCGGCCAGGGGCTTGTACACACCTACCGCCCCCAGGATCACCCCGGACACCACATAGGCCACCAGGATGCGGGCGGGCGTGAGCTTGGTCTTGTCGATGAGGAGCTGGCCGATGATGCAGAACAGCCCACCCACCACGAACGCTTTCAGATAGTCCATTATTTTCCTCCTTCCAGCGCGATGGCGTGGCAGATGCCGGGGATGGACTCCCCCTGCATGGTGGCGGTGGGGGAGTGGAGCGCCCCGGTGGGGCAGAACAGGATGCGGTTCCACCGGCCCGCCAGCAGCCCCGGCAGCAGATAACCGCACAGCACCGACGCCGAGCACCCGCACCCCGACGCCCCGGCGTGGACGTCCTGCTCCTGCCGGTCAAAGAGCAGCAGGCCGCAGTCATTATAATTTGATAGGGGCACGCCGTCCTTGGAGAAAAAGTCGGACACGATTTCGTGGCCCAGCTGGCCCAGGTCACCGGTGACGATCAGGTCGTAATAACCGGGCTCGAGGCCGGTGTCCTCAAAGTGGGCCTTCAGCGTCTCATAGGCGGCGGGGGCCATGGCCGCCCCCATGTTGTTGGCGTCCTTGATGCCCTTGTCCACCACCTTGCCCACCGTCACCCGGGCCACCCGGGGGCCGGGCCGGACGTCATTGGTCACAATGACCGCCCCGGCGGCGGTGGCCGTCCACTGGGCGGTGGGGGTGCGCTGACTGCCGTACTCCAGCGGCGTGCGGTACTGCCGCTCCGCCGAGCAGAAGTGGGACGAGGTGACGGCGGCGGCGTACTTCCCGTGTCCGCCGCTGAGCAGCAAAGTGGCCAGCGCCAGGCTCTCCCCCATGGTGGAGCAGGCCCCATACAGGCCGAAAAAGGGCACCGCCGCGGTGCGGGCGGCGTAGCCCGAGCCGATGCACTGGTTCAAAAGATCTCCCGCCAGCATCAAATCCAGATCCGGCGTGTGCAGCCCCGCCCGCTTCAGCGCTGAATCCAGAGCAAGCTGCTGCATGGCCGACTCGGACTTCTCCCAGGTCTCGCAGCCGAAGGTGTCGTCCTTGCTGGTGTGGTCGAAATGCCTCCCCAGAGGGCCTTCAGTCTCTTTTTTGCCGGCGGCGGAGCCGTGGCCGATGATAACGGGGGGCGACCCCGGCTGGAAGGTCTGCCGCCCCAGCTTTTGATTTTCCATCATGTGGACAAACTCCTTTGGGATGGTTTCCCTTAGTTTGCGCAATGGAAACCAATTCATGCACCCGGAAAGATTTGACAACAAAAATCGCTTTGTCACTGGAAAAATGGAAAGGGCGGTGATATAATATGTGGCGCTGATTTCGCTCCCGCCCGTTGGGCGGGAGCGAAACATGACATAGATTGTGAGGGATCGGCCATGCCAGAGGAAACCCGCTCCATCGGATATATCTGCCCCGTGTGCGGCAGCGCGGTCATCGCATCCCGCACCGCCTTCCAGCTCGCCGCCGGGGACAGCGCCCTCCCCTGCCCCTGCGGCAAGTCGGAGCTGTCCTTCCGCCAGAAGGGCGACCGCTGCGAGATCACCGTGCCCTGCCTGTTCTGCGCCAAGGATCACACCGCCGTGTGCGCCAATGACGCCCTGCTCCACAAAAAGCTGCTGGCTCTGTCCTGCCCCGCGTCGGGGCTGGGCTGCTGCTACGTGGGCGAGGAGGACCAGGTGTTCCGCGCCATGGAAAAGCTGGAAGCCGCCGTGGACAAGCTCCGCATGGACGACCAGACCGAAAGTCGGGGCGCATTTTTAAATGAGGTGGTCATGGGCGAGGCGCTGGCCGAACTCAAGGACATCGCCCAGCGGGGCGGCGTCAAGTGCGCCTGTGGCTCCACGGACTACGGCGTCAAGGTGGGCTACTCCACCATCGACCTGGTGTGCGCCCGCTGCGGGGCCGCCCTGCGGCTCCCCGCCGCCTCCCCCGACGACCTGGACGCCCTGTGCGCCCGGGACACCCTCACCATCCCCGGAAAGAAGGACTAAAACGTGAGCACATTTTATGAGATGAACCTCCGGGTGGACTCCCGGGACGTGGACCTGTTCAACCAGTGCCGCCCCTCCGCCCTGCTGGGCTACCTCCAGGAAGCCGCCACCCAGGCCGCCCTGTCCCTGGACGTGTCCGGGCCCCAGATCCGGGCAAAATACAACTGCCTGTGGATGGTCACCCGCACCTGGCTGGAGCTGGACGCCCCCCTGCGCTGGAACGACCCCATCACCGTCAAAACCTGGCACCGGGGGGCCTCCGGCGCGTCCTCCTACCGGGATTTCGACCTGTTCCGGGACGGAACCCCCATCGGCCAGGGCACCTCGCAGTGGGTCATGGTGGACGTGGACAGCCGCAGGCTCTTCCGCATGAAAGACCTGACCGAGTTCCAGGGCACCGACGGCGGAGAGCTGAACAAATCCGTCAAGCTCCGCCGCCCTCCCCTGCCCGACGCCTTCGACGGCCGCGCCCGCCGGGAGCTGCGTTACTCCGACACCGACATCAACGGCCACGTGAACAATATGCACTACGCCGACTTCGCCTGCGACAGCCTCCACCTGGAGCGGCTGGGTCAGGGAAAATTCGTCCGCTCCTTCCAGATCGGCTACGTGGGCGAGTGCCAGGCGGGCGAGGCCATCTGGGTGGACACCGCCGCCCGGGGGGACGAGCTGTTTGCCCGGGGCGAGGGGGAGGACGGGGTCGAACGGTTCGACTTCGCCCTGAAACTGGACAATCTGCCGGAAAATGACAGACATTCTCTGGCAACCCCAAAGATTTAATCCTTTTGTAACAAATATTCATGAACTTTTGTAACGACTGCCCTTTATCCTAATCCTTGCAAGAGATGCTTTTCTTTTTCATTCTATCCTCCATCCTTCGAGCCGGGACGCAAGCCCCGGCTCAACTTTTTTATCTGCGGGGCGCGGCCCCGTGCTCGACATTTTTCTTAGCACATTCTTCATCTCATGGTTGACATTTGAAATTGTGTGGTGTAAATTATGTGTGTAGCTTTGCGCTTCGAAGCTGTCCGAAAAAAAGTCAAGAAGGAAGGAGCAATTTTCAATGAAGCACACCAAGAAAAGGGTCGCGGCTCTGCTGCTGACCCTGGCGATGGTATTGTCCCTGATGCCCGCCGCGTTCGCCGCGGATACGGACTTCCCGGATATGCCCGCCGAAGACGATGCGTCCTACGCGGCTGTCAAGTCCGCCGTGGACAACGAGATCATGACCGGTGAAAACGGCATGCTCAACCTGGAGGGTCACATCCTCCGCTCCACCGTCTCCAAGATGGTCGTCACCGCCTTCGCCGCCAAGGGCGAGGCCGACCTGAGCGACTATCCCGACGTGGTCGATGGCGCCTGGTATGCCGAGTGGATGGCCAAGGCCAACCAGATGGGCATCATGAGCGGCACCTCCGGCAAGATGCGCCCCAGCGATGAGGTCACCCTGCAGGAAGTCGCCACCATGCTGGTGCGCGCCCTGGGCCTGGAGCCCGGCACCGAGGCTGACCTGGAAGGCGTTCCCGGCGCTGAGGACGTGGCCGCTTGGGCCATCCCCTTCGTGGCCGCCCTGGTCAAGGCCAACTACATCTCCGACGTGACCGGCGCTAACCAGCCCATGACCCGGGTTGCGTTCGCCGAGGTCATCTACAAGGTCTCCGGCGAGGGCAACTACGTCAAGGAAGCCGGCGAGATCACCGAGGACGTGGACGGCAACATCGTCATCACCGCTGAGGGCGTGTCCCTGAAGGGCATCACCGTCAAGGGCGACGTCATCATCGCCGACGGCGTGGACGCCGGCTCCATCAACCTGGACGGCGTGACCATCGAGGGCCGTCTGGTGGTTCGCGGCGGCGCTGAGGCCAGCCTGACCAACGGCACCACCGCTTCCGCCACCGTCGTGGCCAAGACCTCCGGCGAGATCACCGTGAAGGCCGACGACAGCTCCAACACTGGCGCTATCGACGTGGCCGGCACCAACAGCAAGGCCCCCGAGAAGGTCACCCTGGACATGGCTGAGCCCAATGCCACCATCTCCACCGACACCGCCGTGGCCGTGCAGAACGCCAAGGGCGGCGAGGTCACCATGGCTTCCGCCAACGTCTCCCTGACCGTTGAGAGCGGCACCCTGGACAACGTCATCGTGTCCGACGGCATGAACGAGGCCAAGGTGGAGGTCGCCGCGGGCGCCACCATCGAGAACATCACCACCAACACCGACATCACCGTCACCGGCGAGGGCACCGTGTCCGAGGTCACCGGCTCCGGCGTGGTGTCTGACGAGTCCGGCGAGGTCATCGGCGGCGGCGACGAGGAGCCCGCCGACGTCCCCACCGTCTCTGACACCAGCAATCCTGTTGACCCCAACGCCCCCACCAAGGCGGAGCACACCCACAACTACGCTACCACTGGCGATGACGCGGTGATTACCAACTTCGACGCCACCCGCCACACCGTGGAGTGCGTGGGTGAGGACGGCTGCGGCGCTGTCATCTATGTGGGCCACAGCCATACTGAGAGCGAAAACACTGCTTGCATCTGCGGCGCGACCAAGCCCGCCGATCCCACCACCTCCGCCGTGACGGCTGGCGACAAGGCTTGCAGCGGCGAGCATGTTTGGGCCAACGTTGATGACGGGAAGGTGAATCTCACCTGCACCGTGGACGGCGTTCAGAAGCAGCAATGCACCAACATGGTTCCTGGTGAGGGCGATGCTGCGGCCACCCGCTGCACCGCCACCCGCACGATCACCACCCCCGCGACCGGCCACAACCTGGTGCCTTTCAAGACCGAAGCGGCTACCTGTAACGTTGATGGCAAGACCTACTTCAAGTGCTCCAACGCTGACTGCACTGAGGGCGAGGACGACAGCGTTTACACGACCATCCCCGCCACCGGCAACCACACCTGGAAGCAGCTGGCCCCCACCGCCGCCACCTGCGCGGCCGGTGGTCACTACAACTACAAGTGCACCGTGTGTAACACCACGGACGACACCAAGCCCATCGCCAAAGACCCCAACGCCCACAGCTATAATATCACCAACAATGGGGACGGCACCCACACCCTTGCCTGCGCCAACAAAGCGACCTGCCACGCCGAGGACAAGACCGTGCAGTGCTCCATGATCGCGAAGGCGGACGGCACCGCCGCTAAGGCCCCCACTTGCAACACCAAGGGTGCGACTGGCGACAAGATTTGCTCTGTCGCGGGCTGCGGCTATGAGATCGCCTCTGAGGAGATCCCCGCCACCGGCAAGCACACCTTCAAGAGCACCTGGGAGAGCAATGCCTCTGGCCACTGGCATAAGTGCGAGACCTGTTCCACCTATAATGCTGCCCCCAGCAGTGATGAGAACAAGGCTGCCGCAAGCTATGCCGAGCACACCTGGAGCAAGATGGACGGTGAGAACCCCGCCACTGGCGCGCAGTGCACTGTCTGCGGCTACACGAATGGCAGCGGCTCCGGTTCCGGTTCTGAGACCACGACACACACCCACGTCTGGTCGAACGGCGTCTGCACCAGCACAACTGGATTGGCTGAAGGTGTTGAAAAATGCACGGAGACCCATAATTGCACGGACTTTGATACTGTAGCCGCTAAGGCCGCCACCTGTGTGGCCACCGGCACGACCGAGAAAAAGACCTGCAAAACTTGCGGTAAGGTCACAGGCGGCGATACCGTTGGTATTGATTCCAGCAACCACGCCGGAGATAATGTGGCGGATGGCAAGTGCGACGCTTGTAAGGGCGACTAATTCTCCTAACTGATTCATCGACTCACAGCAAACCACCAGCCCCCGGCCATTGGCCGGGGGCTGGTTTCGCGTTTTGGCTTATCGCGCTTGTGCCGGAGTGGCGGTTTCTGCGTTTTGCCCTTGACAGCAAGGCCATCCCGGGTTATAATCAATATATAAGGACACCACACATAACGGCGGTTAGTCCAAGCAAAGTTTAAGGAAACTCAATTAAGAGAAACCGTCACTTGGCAGAGTGGCGGTTTCTGCATTTTACCTGAATCGTAATCGCCCATTGCTGAACGTAAAACGTCATGGTAATCAGCATCATACAGTCACCCCCTTTCGGGGTTTATGTGACTAACCGCCGTTATCTAACTCGTATGTGTGGTGTCCAAACCCCTTTCGGAGTTAAGGCCAATTATAGCACGGTTTTCGACAAAAAGCAAGCTCTCCGCCGGCGCGGAGGGCTTGCTTTTTGTTCCGTCTTAAAGCTTTTTTAAACAAAACTGTGTCAATTTTAAGAAAAACCCCACAAAACCCTAAGAGGAACCCACGCCGAAACTGAAGATTTGTCCTCTATAATCAAACCCGTCAAAGGGACCATCGGGTTCGCGCCCACAGAGGAGGAAGCTTCATGAACATTTTGATTTTGACAGGGAAGTTCGGCATGGGCCATCTGTCCGCCGCCAACGCGCTGCGGGAGCAGCTCGTCCAGGACGGACACCGCGCCGATATTGTGGATCTGTTTGAGTACGCCATGCCGGAGCGGGCCTCCGCTATGTATTGGTGGTTCAACGTGCTGGTGACCTATGGCGGCGTTTTCTATAATATCTACCACCACCTCACCGCCAACAGCGGCGGGGACAGCCGGGGGGACGACCTGGTGGACGGCCTGGCCGCTCTGCTGGACGAGCGCGGCCCCGACGTGGTGGTGTCCACCCACCCCGTCTGCTCCGCCGCCATGGCGCGGTACAAGGAGGAGGGGCTGTCGGAGCTTCCTCTGGTCACCTGCGTCACCGACGTGACCTGCCACAGCGAGTGGATTCATCCCGGCACCGACTGTTATCTGGTGGCCAGCGAGACCGTCCGGCAGGGGCTTGCCGCCAAGGGCGTGGATCCCGATACCGTGGTGGTATCCGGCATCCCGGTCAGCGGGCGGTTTCAGCCCGCTCACCGGGATCGCTCCCGGCGCCGGGAGCTGCTCATCATGGGCGGCGGCCTGGGGCTCATGCCCCGGCGGGACAGCTTCTATCAGGCGCTGAACGCCCTGCCTGGGGTACACACCACCATCCTCACCGGCCGGAACGAAAAGCTGTTTCAACGCTTGAACGGGCGATATGAGAACATCGAAGCGGTGCCCTTCACCGGCGAGGTGGAAAAGTACATGGCCCGGGCCCACCTGATGCTGTCCAAGCCCGGGGGCATCACCTGCTTTGAGGCCATCGCCGCCCGCCTGCCCATTCTGGCGTGGCAGCCCTTTTTGAAGCAGGAGCAGGAGAACGCCGACTTCCTGGTGCGCCACGGCATGGCCCGTATCGCCGCCAAGGAGGAGAGCGCCTGTCTGACGGCCATTCGGGATACCATTTACGATGACCAGGCCCTGTCCTCCATGGAGCGCTCCATGGACAAGATGGCGGCGTCTCTGAGCCGCAGGGCGGCCTGCGCGGTGGTACTTTTTCTTGAAAGAAAAAGTACCCAAAAAGAACTTTAATTCGCCACCTCCACCATCGATTTCGCTTTATTTTTCGACGACCACATACATCGTCTGAATGAGGACACCATGAAAAAACAAATCAAAAATATCCTGTGCATGGGGGCGGTGCTGGCCCTGCTGGCCTGGACGGTACACACCATTTTGAAGGAGCAGACCCCGGGCCAGCTTGCCGCCGCCCTGCTCAGCGCGGACTGGCGGGTTCTGCTGCTGGGCCTGCCGCTGATGGCGCTGTTCCTGTGCTGCGAGGCCGGAGCAACCTGGTCCATCCTGCGCACGCTGGGCTGCCCCCAGCCCTTCCGGCGGTGCGTCTACTACTCCTGCACCGGCTTCTTTTTCAGCACCATCACCCCCTCCGCCACCGGCGGCCAACCCGCCCAGGTTCTGGCCATGAGCCGGGACGGCACCCCTGCCGCCTCGGGTGCGCTGGATATGCTGCTGGTCACCATCGGCTACAACACCGCCGCCATGGGCTGGGGAGTGTTCGCCCTGTTCACCGCCGGGGGCCTCACTGAGCGGCTGGGCGGCCGGGTGGGGCTTCTGCTGGGGCTGGGACTGGCGATCTTCGCCCTGCTGGACGCGGCTATGTTCCTCTTCCTGTTCCTGCCCGGCCCGGCCAAGAGGCTGCTCCACGGCTGCATCGCCCTGGTCGCCCGGGTATACCCCGCCCTGGACAGGGCGGCGCTGGAGGAAAAGGCGGACGAACACCTGGCGGAGTACCGCCGGGGAGCCGACCTGATCCGTCGCGCACCCAGTCTGCTGGCCCGCGTGGTGGGGCTCAGCGCCCTTCAGTTGGCCTGCTCCTATGCCATGCCCTATGTGGTATACCGGGCCTTCGGGCTGTCCGGCTTCTCCCTGTGGGAGGTCATGGCCCTCCAGGCGCTGTGCGCCATCGCGGTGGGATACCTGCCCCTGCCCGGATCCGCCGGGGCGGCGGAGAATGTGTTCCTCCGGGGCTTCCTGCTGGTGTACGGCGAGGCGCTGGTGGCCCCGGCCATGATCCTCACCCGGACGCTGAACTGCTACCTGGTGCTCATGGCCACGGCGGGCATCCTGGCAGTGGGCCGCGCGGTGCGCCGCTCCGCCAGAAAGGCCCAGCCAGAGCAGGACGCGTCCGTGCCAAGCCCTGAACCCGCGCCCGTAGAACGGGCAAGCTGAACGCAGAAAAAACAAGGGAGCGCACCCCCGAGGGGGTGCGCTCCCTGCGTTCGCGCGGTATGTTCAGTATACCGGGATGAAAAATAGGTACGGCGCGGTGACGACTGCCATGGCCAGGGCGGTGACGTGCTTCTCCCGGTCGGTGAGTTGCTCGCAGGACTTCATGGCCCGCCTGTCGAAGAAGTAGATGCACAGACCCGCCAGCGCCACCCCGGCCAGCGTCCACAGGAAGGCCCAGGGGTTGTGGAAGGCGTTGTGGGTGACGTGGGACACGGTGTTCTCCCATGCGTCCCCAAAGGGGATGTATCCCAGCATCCCCAGCAGCATCCACACCACCCCGACGGCGTCGGCGGCAAAGCCCAGCAGCCAGAACTTCCACCAGAGCTGCTTCACCACTGCGCCCTTCTGGGTGTGCTTCAGCGCCAGCAGGGTGAAAAACAGTACGGCGCAGTCCACCAGAAAATTGCCGGGGATAATGACCAGCCACAGCGGGCTGGGGAGCGCCACGATCATCCAAATGGGGAAAATGACGTTATAGAGACGGGTTTGTTTTTTCACGGCGCTTTGCCCTCCTTCTTTTGACGGTTCAGCCCCAGCTTCTTGCGGATAGACAGCAGCTCCCGGTACCACCCCACCCAGCGGCCCAGCCAGACAATGGCATACACCAGCGCCAGCGACCCCAGCCATACCAGCCAGACCGCCGGCTCACGCGCTCCGATCGACACCCCCAGCAGCAGCGACCATAAAGCGGCAGTGACGGCAAAGTGGGCTAACGATTGCAGCACCAGCTCCCGTCCGCTGTCGGCGAAGGGCAGGGTGGCCAGGCCCGCCACCGCGCCCAGGCCGAAAAAGAGGGCGCAGGCGATCAGGACTGCCCAAGCTGTGCCCACTCGATCAATCAGAGGCTTACAAAGGGCGGGCATGGAAAAGCCCCCTTCAAACAGCGCGTCCCGGCACAGCGCCGCCAGCAGCAGGCCCGCCAGAGCGCCGATGAGCGCCCGGGGAAGCCATTGCCTTTTGGTTGTTTCCATGAAATGTCCCTCCTTGTTGTCACACTTCCAAAGCCTGCTTGATCTTCTTCACGTACCGGCGGGACACCCAGCACACTGTCCCGCCCTCCAGCGTCATCTTGATGGTGCCCGCCAGCGTCAGATCCAGCCCGGTCACCCGATCCAGGTTGACGATCTCCGAGTTGGACACCCGCACGAACCGAGTGCCCGCCAGCTCCTCCTCCAGCTCGTACAGCCGCTGGCGGACAGAAAAGACGCTCGTGCCCGTCTGGCAGGACACTCCCTTATCCTCAGCGAAAAACCGCAGCACCAGGTCGCGGCTCACCCGCACCGCCTCCCGCTCCCGGTATACGGTGAAGGGCTCGGGAACCACCTCCCCCCGGAGGCGCTTGGCCAGCGCCTCCATTTCCTCCGAGGGGCTGGGAGCGCGGAGAATGACCACAGGTTCGTCCAGACTTGGATCAATTTGTATTTCCACCTTCACCGCGCGTCCCCCCTTTTGCCCTCAGTATACCCGGCGCGGGCCAAAATGTCCAGCGAACCGGGATAGACGGTTTTTTGGCGGGGATAGGCGGTCGGATATAAAAAAACAGCCCGCCCCATTGGCAGGGCATGGAAACCGTGGTATAATGGGCCTATAAAAATACAAAGGAGCGCTGCCGGTATGAACGAAAAAGTACACGTGGTAAACCACCCCCTTCTGTCCCACAAGCTGACCATCCTGCGGGATAAGAACACCTCCACCAAGGACTTCCGGGAGCTCGTATCCGAGATCGGGATGCTGCTCACCTATGAGGCCACCCGCGACCTCCCCCTGACCACCAAGGAGATCGAGACCCCCATCTGCAAGATGGAGGCCCCCACCCTGAAGGGCAAGAAATTCGCCGTTGTGCCCATTCTCCGGGCCGGCCTGGGTCTGGTGGACGGTGTGCTGCGCATGGTGCCCTCCGCCCGTGTGGGACACCTGGGTATGTACCGCAACGAGGAGACCATGGAGCCTGTGCAGTACTTCTGCAAGATGCCCCGGGACGTGGCGGAGCGGGACGTACTCATCGTGGATCCCATGCTGGCCACCGGCGGCAGCGCCAGCGCTGCCATCGACATCATGAAGGGCTACGGCTGCCAAAACATCAAGCTGATGGTGCTGGTGGCGGCTCCCCAGGGCATTGAGGTCATCCAGAGCAAACACCCCGACGTGGACATCTACTGCGGCGCGGTGGACGAGGGCCTGAACGAGGCCAGCTACATCGTGCCCGGCCTGGGCGACGCGGGCGACCGCATTTTCGGCACAAAGTAAGGCAAAACAATCCCGCCGGAATGGAAAACATCCACCCGGCGGGATTTTCGCGCTCAAAACGGCATTTCCCCGTCGTCCTCGTCCTCCCGCTCTGGGGCCAGGGCGGCCACGGTGAGCGCCTCCCTGCCATACTTGGATCGAATGGCGTCCATGGTGCGCTCCAGCTTCTCCACCCGTTCCCGCTTTTGGGGTGCGGCGGACTGAAACAGATCCATCTGCTCCGCCGCCTCTCCCTCCGGAATCAGATTGTGAGCGGTAAGGGTGATGGCCCGGATGGGCGCCCCCGACTTCCAGCTGCGCTCCAAAATATCCATCGCCGCCCGGTACAGCTCCCTGGCGGTGTTGGTGGGGGCGTCCAGGGGTCGCTGGCGGCAGATGTCCTTGAACTTGGGATCCCGGATGGTCACCTGGAGGGTGGATGCCTTCATGGCGTGCTTCCTCAGCCGCACCGCCACCTGGTCGGCCAGCATGGCCACCCCCCGGCTCACCTCATCCTTACGGATGAGATTGCGGGGAAAGGTCTCCCCGTTGCCCACCGACTTGGGCGGCGTATACGTCCCCGCCGGGGCCACGGGGCTGTGCTCCAGACCATTGGCGTACTCCCACAGCTGGCCCCCCTGCTTGCCCAAAAGCTCGGTGAGCGCGTTTCGGTCGAAGGCCGCCAACTCCCCGATGGTGGTCACGCCATACTGTCCAAGCACCTTGGCCGCCGCCCGGCCCACGTACAGAAGATCCGTCACAGGCAGGGGCCACACAAGGCGCCGGAAATTTTCCCGGGAGATGACGGTGGTGGCGTCCGGCTTTTTGTAGTCGCTGCCCAGCTTAGCAAAGATTTTGTTGAAGGACACCCCCACCGAGATGGTCAGCCCCAGCTCCTCCCGCACCGTGTTTCGGATGCGGTCGGCCAGCGCCCTCGGGTCGCCGCCGAACAGGTGGAGGGAGCCTGTCACGTCCAGCCAGCTCTCGTCAATGCCGAAGGGCTCGATGAGATCGGTGAACCGGTCGTAAATGGCATTCACCTTTTGGGAGTACTCGTAATACAGCCCCCGGTGGGCGGGCAGCAGCACCAGGTCGGGGCACTTCTGCCGGGCCTGCCAGATGGTCTCCGCCGTGCGCACGCCGAATTTCTTCGCCGGTTCATTTTTGGCCAGGATGATGCCGTGGCGGCTCTTGGGGTCGCCGCACACCGCCGTGGGGACGCGGCGCAGCTCCGGATGGGACAGTAGCTCCACCGAGCAGTAAAAGCTGTTGCAGTCGCAATGGTAAATGACGCGATCCATGCCGCTCCCCCCCTTTCCCAGATAGTATACACCGTCCGTTCCCTTTTGTCAAACATTCGTTCAAAAAGTTCTTGCGTTTCACCCGCACCTGTGGTACAATGACAGCAGACGAACAAACATACTAAAAAGTGGAGGTGCCACCATGGATCTTTACAAAAGCTGCCCGACTCTGGAAAACGACCGTTTTTTACTGCGCCCGGTGGAGGATGGAGACTGCGCCGACCTGCTGGAGGTATACAGCGACAAAAACGCCCTGCCCTTTTTCAACAGCGACAACTGCGACGGGGACAACTTTTACTATGACACGCCGGAGCGGATGGAGAACGCCCTCCGGTTCTGGAAGCAGTCCTATGAGAACGGGTGGTTCATCCGGTGGGCCATCGTGGATCGGGCCGCTTCCAAGGTGGTGGGCACCGTTGAGGTGTGCCAGCGAGCCTCTGAGCCTGACGACCCCTTTAACGGCGCGGGCATTCTGCGCATCGACGTGAAGAGCGGCTATGAGACGGAGGACGTCTTGGCCGAGGTTGGCGGACTTATCACCCCCACGGTCTTTGAGGGGTTTGGCTGTGGGATTATCATCACCAAGGCGCCCATCTACGCCGTGGAGCGCATCCGAGCCCTTCAGCGGCTGGGCTTTGCCAAATCGGAGCATCTCCTGGTCGGCAAGACCGGGTATGCCTACGACGGGTACTGGACGCTGGAGCGGGGCTGATAAAGCTCATATTCTGTGAGGAGGCCAACTATTATGGACAGTCAGGCGGCAAGCCGCTTTATTATTGAGAATGCCCGCCCGTTGGAACGGGCGATTTACCACTATTATTTTGAAGGCGGAACGAAACAAGCCGTTGTCAGCGAACTGAGCAAATTCCAAAACCCGGACGGCGGCTTTGGGCATGGGCTGGAGGCGGACAATTGGAACCTCAACTCCAACCCCATCGCGACCAACGATGCCATCATCACGCTGCACCGAATCGGGGCGCTGAAAGACGCTGACGACATCGTAAATGGGATGATCCGCTATTTACAGTCCCATGATTCCTTTGACGAGGAACAGCGAAAATGGCTGTTTGCCATTGAAACGAACAAAGAATATCCTCACGCAATCTGGTGGGAGAAAAACGGCGACGGCCTGATGGGATATAACCCCACCGTTTCCCTGGCTGCCTTCATGATTTGCTTTGGTGGGCGCACATCCTATTACGAAGAAATCGTGAGGGATGCTTTTGCGTACCTGAACGAAAAAGCGGACGTCAGCGGAGACGAGCTGAAATGCTACCTCCTCTGCTATGAACTGCTGGGAGAAAACGGGATCACCGATCTTTTGGATCTGGCGGAGCTGAGGCGGCTCCTTGGGGAGCGGCTCGAAAACGTAATCTGCAAGGACAGCGAGAAATATGGCGTGGAATATGTCCCCGTCCCGTCCGACTTTTTCACAGACCCCCGCCCCGAATTTATGAGTGAGGATATCCGGGCGCTGATCGCGGCCGAAAAGGGTGTTTTGGCAAACATTCAAAAAGATGACGGAGGGTTCGACATCTCCTGGCAGTGGTATACGCCATACCCCGAATTTGAGCAGGCAAGGCAGTGGTGGCGCGCCAAGATCACAATTGATAAGATGTTGTTTGCCGGGAACGCTTGACAACCCACAAAACCCTCCTGCGGCGGGCGCTGGACTCAGGGGCAGGGCTGACCGTTGAAATTAGGAGATGGAACATGAACAAAGAATGGGCAGAATTAAATAAAACCATGCAGCTCCAGCTCAAGAAAAGCGAAAGCTTTGCTGACGGTATCGAAACATTTCTTGCCTTAAGAAACCAGCTGATCCAGGCGCTTGATGAGTTAAAGGCGCAATTGAACAGGGCTGATTTTGACGCGATGCCCTTTCCAAACGCAAACGGCTACCACAGCAAAACGATCGCTTATTCGATTTGGCATATTTTCCGGATCGAGGATATCACAGCGCATTCCCTGATCCGGGGCAATGAACAGGTCTTTTTCGCGGGAAACTACCAAAAGCGCATTAGCTCACCCATTATCACAACAGGGAATGAACTTGTGGGGGAACAAATTTCTGATTTTTCACGTCAGCTTGATTTGGAAGAACTCTATCGATATATTGCTGATGTCAAGAACAGCACAGACGCTATTGTCAAGAACCTTGAATTTTCCGATTTGAAGCGAAAGATGACGGAACAGGATAAGGACTACCTCAGGTCGCTCCATGTCGTCAGTTCTGACGAAAGCGCGATTTGGCTGATCGACTATTGGTGCGGCAAGGATGTGCGGGGACTGATCCAAATGCCTTTTTCGAGACACTGGATCATGCACATCGAAGCAAGCATTCGAATCAGAAACAAGCTGGCATAAAGGCCGCCCCCTCCGCGATGGCGGAGGGGGCGAAAATCCGTTTGTCCGGCGCTGCACGCCGTTGACGCGATTTTGTTTACCCGATGAACTGCACGCTGTTGACACAGACAAAGTACAGCCGGTTGTCCGCGTCGTTAGCCAGCACCAGCACGCTGCCCACGGTGCCCAGCAAGGTCACGTCCCGGAGCACCAGCAGGCCCGTCGCCAGGGACACCCGGCGGCTCAGATTGTTCCGGGCCAGGGTGTCCAGCAGGCCGGCCGCACAGCAGCAGTCCCGCTCATCACAGGCGCAGGAGCACTGATCCTGGTCGCAGACGTTACGGGGATTCAGCCGCTGGCTCAGCCGCTGGCGCAGGCAGCGGAAGTTCCGCGCCGTCACCTCGTCGGCGGTCAGATCGCCCTCGGCGCAGGCCGCCGCGCCCTGGAGCACCACCGCGTCCAGCTCGCACAGGGACACCTGGGTGGCGGTAAAGTCACAGTCCTTCCGCCCGGCGGTATGCAGTTCGGCGTCGATGTCCAGCAGATCACGGTTGCAGAGCGCGAACCGCCGGAAGCCGCCCGACAGGGTTCCCAGGTTATCGGACGCCTCGCCGGAGCAGGACGGACAGGGATAACGGCGCCTGCCCTCGGCCTCCACCTCGGCCTCAGTGTTGAGGCTGTGGCCGGAACGCTGCCCGCAGCTCAGATCGGCGCCTGCCACATAAGTGTTGGTGACAAAGGCCGCCGCGTTGAAGTCCACCAGATTGGAAATCTGCTGGTCACACAGCAGGCCCAGAGCCGCCCGGAAGCTCTCCTTGCAGCAGCAGGCCTCGTCCACCTCGGGGGGCCTGGGTGGGGCGGGAACCGGGCGGCAGCAGCAGATCATCTGCTGGCAGCACTCCTGCTCATGGCGGCAGTCGGCGCCCGGGCAGTCGTGATCCATTCCGCCACAGTTGCAGTCGCGGTCTGTGTTGTAGTCCGTGGGGCCGTCATTCGCCCCCTGGGCGAACAACCGGCCCGGCAGCCTTCCGGCTGCCTCGGCGAACTCCTCCGCGGACATGGATCTGCCCACAGAGGGTCCGTTCAGATAGAATTGACTCATGAAGTACGCTCCTTTCATCGGCCCCATTCCAAGCGAGGGAGCCCTGCGGACGGGCCGGGGCCGGGGCCCGATCATCGGCCCTCCAAAAGGGCGGAGGGCCCGCCTGGGTGCACTCCAGTCTATGCCTCAGGCCCCGGAGCGGTCACCGGGGCCCCGTCCCAAAGTCCGATGAAAGGGTCTGGGCCAGATAACCATTTTTTCATTTATCTTGAGAAGATGGTTGACATCGACCACAAGATATAGTATTATGATGGAGCGCCTCTCGTTCGCACCTGATTCTGCGCCGAGTTGAGGGGCCATGTCCATAGCCCATATGCGCATGAAAAGATGTTTGACCGATAAGAGGGGAGCCTACCAATGAAAGTCATCAAGAGAGACGATTCCATCGTCGAGTTCGACCGCGCGAAAATCGTGGCCGCCATCCAGAAGGCCAACGCCGCAGTGGACGAGCCCTACCGCCTCGATGAGGCGTCCATTGACGCCATCGCCGATTCCGTGGCGGGCAAGGGCCGCAAGCGCCTGCTGGTGGAGGATATACAAGATATGGTGGAGACCAAGCTGATGGCCGCCGGCAAGTACGAGCTGGCCAAAGCGTATATCATCTACCGCTACACCCGGGCCCTGGTGCGCAAGGCCAACACCACGGACGAGTCCATCCTCTCCCTGATCCGCAACGACAACAAGGAGCTGGCGGAGGAGAACGCCAACAAGAACACCGCCATCGCCTCCACCCAGCGAGACTATATCGCCGGCGAGGTGAGCCGCGACCTGACCCGCCGCATCCTGCTCCCCGAACACATCTCCAAGGCCCACGACGAGGGCGTACTCCACTTCCACGACGCCGATTACTTTGTCCAGCACATCTTCAACTGCTGCCTGGTCAACATCGGCGATATGCTGGACAACGGCACCATGATCAACGGCAAGCTCATCGAGCCGCCCAAGAGCTTCCAGGTGGCCTGCACCGTGGTCACCCAGATCATCTCCTGCGTGGCCTCCAATCAGTACGGCGGGCAGTCCGTAGAGATGAGCCATCTGGGCAAATATCTGCGCCTGACCTACGAAAAGTACGTGCGCAAGACCAAGGAAACCGCCCCCGAGCTGGACGATGCCACCATTGAAAAGCTGGCCCGTGCCCGCACCCGTGACGAGCTGCGCTCTGGCGTGCAGACCATCCAGTACCAGATCAACACCCTGATGACCACAAACGGTCAGTCCCCGTTTGTGACGCTGTTCCTGGTGCTCCGGGAGGACGACCCCTACATGGAGGAAAACGCCGCCATCATCCAGGAGATCCTGTCTCAGCGGCTGGAGGGCATCAAGAACGAGAAGGGTGTGTACATCACCCCCGCCTTCCCCAAGCTGGTGTACGTGCTGGACGAGTGCAACAACCTCAGCGGCGGCAAGTATGACTATCTGACTGAGCTGGCCGTCAAGTGCTCCGCCAAGCGGATGTACCCCGACTACATTTCCGCCAAGATCATGCGGGAGACCCACAACGGCAACGTCTACTCCCCCATGGGCTGCCGCAGCTTCCTCACCGACTGGATCGATCCCGACACCGGTACTTACCGGTATGAGGGCCGATTCAATCAGGGCGTGGTGTCCCTCAACCTGCCCCAAATCGGCATTCTCTCCGGCCAGGACGAGGACAAATTCTGGAAACTGCTGGACGAGCGGCTGGAACTGTGCTATGAGGCACTCATGTGCCGCCACAACGCCCTGATGGGCGTCCGCTCCGATGTGTCCCCCATCCACTGGCAGTATGGCGCCATCGCCCGGCTGGACAAGGGCGAGACTATCGACAAATATCTGATGGATAACTACTCCACCATCTCTTTGGGCTATATCGGGATTTACGAGGTGACCAAGCTGGTGAAGGGCTGTTCTCAGACCGAGCCTGAGGGCAAAGATTTCGCCCTGCGTCTCATGACCTATCTGCGAGATACCTGCTACAAGTGGCGTGACCAGACCGGCATCGGCTTCTCTCTGTACGGCACCCCCGCCGAGAGCCTGTGCTACCGCTTCGCCCGCATCGACAAGGAACGCTTCGGCACCATCCCCGACGTCACCGACAAGGGCTACTACACCAACAGCTACCATGTGGACGTCCGGGAGGAGATCGACGCCTTCTCCAAGTTCCAGATTGAGAGCCAGTTCCAGCGGCTGTCCCCAGGCGGCGCCATCAGCTATGTGGAAATCCCCAATATGCGCCACAACCTGGAGGCTCTGAAGGACGTGGTGCGCTTCATCTACGACAACATCCAGTACGCCGAGTTCAACACCAAGAGCGACTACTGCCAGGTGTGCGGCTACGACGGCGAAATCATCGTCAACGACGACAACGAGTGGGAGTGCCCGGTCTGCCACAACAAGGATCACGCCAAGATGAACGTGACGCGCCGGACCTGCGGCTATCTGGGCGAGAACTTCTGGAACGAGGGCAAGACAAGGGAGATCAAGGCGCGGGTGCTGCATCTATAAAGCAGATCACAAAAAGGGGCGGTCGTTCCGGCCGCCCCTTTCTTTCATCATAAAGGAGATTTTTCATGAACTACGCAACCATCAAATGGGCCGACGTGGCCAATGGCCCCGGGGTGCGGATTTCGCTATTCGTGTCCGGCTGCACCCACCACTGTCCCGGCTGCTTCAATGAAGAGGCCCAGGACTTCAATTACGGCCAGCCCTTCACCCAGGCGGAGGAGGACAAGATCATCCAGGCCCTCTCCCCCGCCCATATCAAGGGCCTGTCCCTGCTGGGGGGTGAACCTTTCGAGCCGGGCAACCAGCGGGCCCTGCTCCCCCTGCTGCGGCGGGCCAAAGAAGCCTATCCCGCCAAGGAAATCTGGTGCTATTCCGGCTACACCCTGGACGGGGAACTTTGGAAGGACAGCCGCGCCCGGTGCGAGTGTACGGACGAGATGCTCTCTTACCTTGACGTGCTGGTGGATGGGCCCTTCATCGAGGCAAAAAAGGATCTGAACCTGCGCTTTCGGGGCTCCTCCAACCAGCGGATTTTGAACGTCCCCGCCAGCCTGGAGGCCCATGCCCCCGTCCTCTGGGACGGCGACATGACCATCCAGCCGATTACAGAGTAAGGAGGCCAGACTATGACCGCTCCTGTTTCCGTCAAGCTCCTTGACCCCCGGGCCAAGCTGCCCGCCTATGGCTCCTCCGATGCTGCCGGGGCCGACCTGTACGCCCTTACCGACGGCCCGGTGACCATCGCCCCCGGGGAGACGGCGCTGATCCACACCGGCATTGCCGTGGCCATCCCTCAGGGGTACGTGGGGCTGGTATACGCCCGCTCCGGAATGGCCTGCAAACGCGGGCTGGCCCCCGCCAATAAGGTGGGCGTCATCGACGCCGACTACCGGGGCGAGATCATGACCTTCCTCCACAACCACGGCAGCGTCCCCCAGGTGGTGGAGAACGGCGACCGCATTGCCCAGCTGGTCATCACCCCGTATCTCACCGCCCAATTCCAGGGTGTGGACGAGCTGGACAACACCCTGCGGGGCGCAGGGGGCTTCGGCTCCACCGGAACCAAATAAAAAGCGGCCCCGGCGCTATGCGCCGGGGCCGTCTTTTCTATTTACTCCTCGTCCTTGGGCTCCTCACAGCAGCAGGGCTCGTCCGCCGTGGGTTCCTCGCAGCAGGCCGGCTCCTCGGCGGGAACCTCCTCCACCTCGTCGTCGGTCAGATGGCCGGCGGCCTTGATGTCCGCGATGCGCTCGTTGTTGTAAGAAATGCGGGCCAGGGAGTCGCTGATGCGCTGGCAGGCGTCCGCGTAAGCGGCCTCGGGGGCGGAGCCCCGCTCGGCGTAGTACAGCTTGCCCAGCTCGGAATAGGCCTTGCGAATGGCCTCCTGCTCGGTGGAATTGCTCACCTTCAGCTTGCCGATCTCGGTGATCTCCTTGGCCTTGGCCGCGCCGGTGTCCGCCAGCTCACGGGCCTTGGCCACGCCGGTCCCGGTGATCTCCTTCGCCTTGGTCACGCCGGACTGGGCGAGAACCACAGCTTTGTCCTTCAGGCTCTCAAAATCAATGCTCATGGGAATTACCTCCTGATCAAATTGTGTGGGCCGCCGCCCAGCGGCGCGGTTTCCGCCGCCTCATATGGAGGGCCGTTTCAGCCTCTCCGATCCACTGATTCTATTTTATGACGGTTCGGGAAAAAATGCAAGGGGATTCACCCATTGTTTAGAAAGGTTTAATACTTTGTCAAAATCCCGGCCGTGTTCGGCAGGGCCTTTCAGCCCTTGCCCTCTTCCTCCCCGTCCAGCACCTCCCGGATGAGGAACCGGGGCCGCTCCTTGCTCTCCAGGTACAGCTTGCCCAAATACTCCCCGATGACCCCCAGAGACAGCAGGATCAACCCGCCGATGAGCCACACCGAGCAGGCCAGACTGGCCCAGCCGGTGACAGTGTTCCCCGTGGCCCAGCGCACTACATTGTACACGATCATAATGACCGACACAAAGAACACCAGGAAGCCCAGAGCGGTAATCATCCGCAGGGGCTTCACCGACAGAGACGTGACCCCTTCCAGCGCGAAGGCCATCATCTTTTTCAGCGGATACTTGCTCTCCCCGGCAAAGCGCTTCCCCCGCTCGTACTCCACCGTATCGGTGGGGTAGCCGATCATGGGAACGATGCCCCGAAGGAACAGGTTGACCTCTTTGAACTGGGCCAAGCCCTCCAACGCCCTGCGGGACATCAGGCGGTAGTCCGCGTGGTTAAACACCGTCTCCGCTCCCAGCAGGTTCATCAGGCGGTAGAACCCCTCAGCGGTAGTGCGCTTGAAAAAGGTATCCGCCTTGCGGGAGGAGCGCACGCCGTACACGATGTCCGCCCCGGCCAGATACTTGTCCACCATGGCGTCCGCCGCGTCCACGTCGTCCTGGAGGTCGGCGTCCATGGAGATAACCATGTCCGCTTTGTCCTTGGCGGTCATCAGCCCCGCCAGCAGGGCGTTCTGGTGCCCCCGATTCCGGGACAGATCCGCACCGCACAGCAGATGGTTCTCCCTGTGAAGCCGGACGATGACCTCCCAGGTTCTGTCCTTGGAGCCGTCGTTGACGAACAGCACACGGCTTTGCGGGCTGATCTTCCCGGCGTTCATGAGGGCGCGGAGCTTGTCCCCCAGCCGTCGGGCGGTCTCGGGGAGAACCTCCTCCTCGTTGTAGCAGGGAACCACAATGTAAAGGGTGTTGGGGCGCATGGACTGACCTCCCAAAGGGTTTTCCATATTCTCCCTGCTCCCTCTGGGGCGGGGAGAATGTAAGAGTTATATTACCAAATAAGCGCCGTCCCGTCAAGCGAAGGACGTCTAACGGCGGAACCATCCGCAAAAGCCCCCGGCTCAGCCGGGGGCTTCCACGTTACAGAATCAATTGAATGGGATCCTGGGGCCGGTTTCCCGCCAGGGGCAGGGTGACGATGGCCTTGAACAGATCGCCGTCAATGCTGATCTCGAATCTGCCATGCTGGAGCTCGGTGAGCGACTGGGCGATGGACAGCCCCAGCCCGCTGCCCGCCTGGTTGCGGGACTCGTCCCCCCGGACAAACCGCTCCATGAGCCGCTCGGCGGGGATGTCCAGCGCATCCCGGGAGATGTTCTTTACCGACAGCACCGCCCAGCCGCCGCTCACCCGCAGATCCACATACACCCGGGTGCCGGGCAGGGCGTACTTGGCGCAGTTGGTCAGCAGATTGTCCAGCACCCGCCACAGATGCCGTCCGTCCGCCTCCACCCACAGGGGCTCCTCGGGCAGGGAGCGCACCACCGTCAGCTTCTGGGCCTCCAGCCGTTCGCCGGTCTCGCCCAGGGCCTGGTCGATGAGCTGGGCCCAGTCCAGCCGCTCCCAGTTCACCGTCAGGTTGCCGGTGGATGCCTTGGATGCCTCCACCAGATCCTCGGTGAGCTTTTTCAACCGCTGGCTCTTCCGATCCAGCACCTCGATATACTCCGCCGCCTTGGGGTTGTCGATGTCCTCCTTCTTCAGCAGATCCACGTAGTTGATGATGGAGGTCAGCGGCGTTTTCAAGTCGTGGGACACGTTGGTGATGAGCTCCGCCTTGAAGTGCTCGCTCTTCAGCCGGTCGTCCACCGCCGCCGAGATGGCGTGGCCCAGGTTGTTCAGCTCGTCGGCATGGCCCCGCAGATCGGGGAGCATATGCCGGGTGTCAATGTGGTAATTGGGGTTTCCGCCGATGATCTCCTGGGTGCCGTGGCGGATCTTCTTCCACTGGTAGGCCCACCCGCACAGGTAGACCGATACCAGGAAGGTCACCAGCAGCCACAGCCCCCCGCCCCATTCCATGGTCACGATCGTAAAAAGCGCATACGCCATACAGCCCAGCACCGCCTTCCATACCAGGGGGACGGCCTGGATCGCCCGCCCCATCGTCCCAAACAGCTCGCACAGCCAGCACCAAAACCGTACAAACACCCTCCAGCACCAGCCGCAGACCGCCCACGTCCAGGTGTTGCGCAGCAGGGTATGGGCCTTGCACCGGGCGCACACCGTGATCAGCGCCCCCATGCCCAGAGCCGCCGCACAGGCCACCGCCAGCCCGATGCAGAGCAGCTGGACATACATGGGCCTGTACATATAGCCGCTTAGGGTCACATCAAATCCAATGCCCACGGCGCCCACGCCCCCCAAAAACAGGAGGAACAGAACCACATCGCCGGGAAGCCGGTGGAACCAATTGAGGTAGATGCCCTCCACTCCCCGCTTGTGCCCCGCGCCGCAGCACAGGTACACCATCAGCAACAGGCCCAGCACACCCAGCACAATGGTGGCCGCCAGATACCCCTCCCGGTCGGCCTGCCACTGCTCCAGCTTCATGGCGGCCCTGCGGTATTGGTCGTCCACCCGGAGGGCGTCGTCCACCCATAGGATCAGGTTGAAGGTCTCTGTCGCTGCGGCTTCCGCCTCTTCCGCCGCCTCCACCGCCTCCGGCGTCAGGTGCCATGTCATACCGTCCGCGTTGAAGATATAGCCGAATTGGTTGGCCTCCAGACAGGCCCTGATCGTAGGGGCGTAGATGTATATCCCCTCCGGGGTCTCCACCCGCAGCACACAGGTGTAGGTGTCCTCGTCGCACAGCACCGCGTCCAGGTCTACGGGAATGATGGGGTCGCCCTCGCCGTTCTGGGTAGCCAGGGCCGCGCCGTCACTGCTGTTCCTGACTGACTCCACCAGACCGGGCAGCCGTTCCTGCCACAGGTCGTCACGGCGCTCCTCGCCGTATTCCGCATTGTTCAGGGTGGACTCCCAGAAGACATCATCCCAATACGCCCAGTCTATATCGACGCTGACGCCGGGTTCCTCCCCCGTGCGCCGGGTGTATTCCCTCCAGTAGTCCACGCTTACCTTGGTGCTGTCCTCCTGGGTGTTGCCGTAGATAATTTTGCCGTCCTTGTCCAGCAGCTGCCAGCGCAGGTTAGTGGCCCCGGCGTCATACTCCGCCTCCAGCTGCTCCAGCTCCCGCCGGGCGGCAAGGTTCAGTTCCTGCCCCGCCGCGTCCATCTCCTTGAGGTCGATGAGATAGGTCACCATGCCTCTGTCCTGGCTGATCAGATAGCTCCGGGTATAGCCCCGGCCGTCGGAATAACCGGCGTCCCACAGTGCGTCGAAGTTGGCCAGTTGATACCAGCCCATGATGGCGGTGGCGGTGAATGCCGCCACCGCAGCGATGAAGGCCAGGGCCTTCATCGCGATATTTTCCCGCCATTTCATGACATCTTCTCCATTTTATAGCCCAGGCCCCACACGACCTTCAGATACCGGGGGTTGGCCGGGTCGATCTCGATTTTCTCCCGCAGATGCCGGATGTGGACGGCCACCGTGTTCTCGCTGCCCAGCGCCGGGTCGTTCCACACCTGCTCATAGATCTGCGCCGTGGAGTACACCCGGCCCAGATTCTTCATCAACAGGCGCAGGATGTTATACTCGATGGGCGTCAGGCTCACCGGGTCGCCGTCCACCGTCACCGACTTGGCCTCGTCATCCATGACGATGCTGCCGTTGCGCAGCGTGCCGTCCTCCTCCTGGGCGGAAACCTTGCCCCCCAGGGTGGTGTACCGGCGCAGCTGGCTCTTCACCCGGGCCAGCACCTCGATGGGGTTGAAGGGCTTGGTGATATAGTCATCCGCGCCGATGTTCAGCCCCAGCACCTTGTCGCTGTCCTCGCTCTTGGCGGTGAGCAGGATGATGGGGATGTTGCCCCCGGACTCCCGCAGCCGCGCCGTGGCCCGGATGCCGTCCAGCTGGGGCATCATGATATCCATGAGGATCAGGTCGATGTTCCCCTCGTTCACATACCGGATGGCCTGCTCTCCGTTGTAGGCGGACACCGTTTTATAGCCCTCGCTGGTCAGGTAAATTTCAAGCGCCGAAACGATGTCCTTGTCATCGTCGCAGATGAGCACCGTGTACATGGCGCATCCCTCCCTTTCTTCTTCTCCTTGTATCATTCATGTTACCAGTCTCCCGATTAAGCTGCAAGTAGGAAAATGTTTAAAATCAGTTTAAGAACCGCCGCGGTTTGGGCATATCGCCACTTGCAATTTGCCCCGGTGTGGAGTACACTATCCCCAACAGGCAGAGTAGGAGTGCGCGTGTAAAAGTGCCGGCGGGACGGGGAGTTGTCCGCCGGACGAAGGGTGAAGGCCCGCAGTGCGTGCTCCGCATCCCGCTGCCGCATGATTGGATCGCGCCTTTGGCTTCCTTTGTGCGGCATACCCGTTTTGGGGCTGCCGAATTCAAAAGGAGGTCTTTTTATGTCCAAAACCCTGTACAAAACGCCCTTTTCCCGCGCCTACTGGAAAGACGCCGTAGCGGACGCCAAAAAACTGCGCACCCTGGTGTTCTCCGCCCTGATGGTGGCCGCCTGCGTGGCCCTGGGCTACTTGCAGTCTATCCCCGTGGTCAACAACATCAGGGTCACATGGGGCTTCCTGGCCCGGGCGCTGTGCGCCCTGGTGGGTGGGCCGGTGAACGCCCTGGTGTTCGGCTTCGTGGAGGATACGGTGGGCTACTTCATGAACCCCCAGGGGGGATGGAACCCGTTTTACATCTTTACCACCATGCTGGGGGTGTTCACTTACGCCCTGTTCCTCTACCGGGCAGAGGTGACGGTGCTGCGGGTGTTCCTGGCCAAGCTGGCCACCAACATACAGAATGTGTTCATCGGCGGGCTGGGCACCTACCTCTTTTACTCCAGCAAGGGCTACTGGGTCATCGTGGGCGGCAGCGCCATCAAAAACGCCATCATGCTCCCCATCCAGACTATCATGCTTGTGGTGTTGTTTGCCGCCCTGCTGCCCATCCTCCACCGCATGGGCTTCCTTCCCAACCAGGCCGGACGTCTGAAGCTTTGGAAGCGGCCGGAGTGGCTCCCGGAAAAAACTCCGAAAGAGGAACAGTCAGCTCCCTGAGAGGACTGGCTGCCCCGCCGGCCGCATAACTTGTGCCATGTCCGCATACCTTCCAGTAGAAAAGAGGAGGGCTGCGGACATGGCTTTTTTCAAGGAATTGGGTGATTTTTTGTGGAGCGGGCCGCTGCTGGCGGCGTTTTTGGTGGTGGGACTGTGGTACTCCTTCGGCTCTGGGTTTTTCCCCATTTTCAGTGTGGGAGTGTGGTGGAAAACCACGGTGGGCACCCTGTTCCGGCGGAAAAAAGAGCACAAGGAGGGCCGGGGGGTGACCCAGCTCCAGGCCCTGTCCACCGCCCTAGCCGCCACCATCGGCACCGGCTCCATCGCCGGGGTGGCCACCGCCATCGCATACGGCGGGCCGGGAGCGGTGTTCTGGATGTGGATGTCCGCCCTGCTGGGCATGGCGGTGAGCTGTGGGGAAAAGACGCTGGCGGTGCGCCACCGGGAAAAGGGCCCGGACGGCCGCTGGCGGGGCGGGCCCATGGAGTACATGAAAAACGGCCTGCGCCTGCCGGGGCTGGGGAAAATTTTTGCCCTGTTCTGCGTGGCAGAGACGCTGGCGGGAGGCAACCTGGCTCAGGCCAACTCCATCGCCACCTCTCTGTCCGCAGCGGCCGGTGCCAATCCAAAAGTGGTGGGGGTGGTGCTGGCCGTCGTCACCGCCATCGTGCTGGCGGGGGGCATCAAACGCATCAGCAAGCTGTGCGAGCTGCTGGTGCCCGCCATGGCGCTGCTGTTCGTGGGGAGCGGACTGGCGGTGATCGCCGTCCACTACCAGGCGGTGCCGGAGGCGTTCCGGCAGATCATCACTTACGCTTTCGCGCCCCGAGCCATCGCTGGGGGCTACGCCATGGGTGCGGCCCTGCGCTACGGCGTGGCCCGGGGGGTATTCACCAATGAGGCGGGGATCGGGATGTCCGCCATCGCCCACGCCTGCGCTGACGTGGACGAGCCGGCGGAACAGGGTATGTGGGGCATTTTCGAGGTATTTTTTGCCACTATGGTCATCTGCACTGTCACTGCCTTGGTGATTCTCACCTCCGGGGTGTACGATCCCATCCGGGCGCTGCCGCTGGCGGAGGCGGGGGCGCTGCCCGAGGAAATGCTGGGCGCGCCGCTGACGGCGGCGGGTTTCGCCACCCTGTTCGGTGAGGCCGGTGAGTGGATCGTGGCGGTGAGCCTGATGCTGTTCGCCTTCACTTCTCTCATCGGCTCGGGATACTATGGGAGGCGGGGGCTGGAGACCCTCACCGGCTCCCGGTGGGCCATGGGCCTGTACCGCCTCATGTTCCCCGCCTGCATCATCTTCGGCGCGGTGGGGAATATCACGGCGGTGTGGCAGCTGGTGGATGTATTTAACGGCCTGCTGCTTGCCGTCAATCTGCCCGCTCTGCTGCTGCTGTCGCCGGAGGCGCTGCACCTACTGCGGGTCTGGCTGGAGGGGCAAAAAAAGAAAAGCGAAAATTGGGAAGAAGCCTCTTGACAACAGCGAAAAAATTGATATAATATACTTCGCGCCGCACAATAGCGGCGAGATGAATTGTGACTTCAACACCGATTTGCAGCGGTATCGAAGAGGTCATAACGAGCACGATTGGAAATCGTGTAGCGGCTGAAACCGCTCGAGGGTTCGAATCCCTCCCGCTGCGCCAAATCCCGGAACCTTTAATTGCAAGGGTTCCGGGATTTTTCCTTACAACCGCAACGGGTTTGTGCCTTTTCTGCCCGTTGTTTCACCTAATGCACCAGGTCTTAAAATGTGTTCAGTCAGCAGCTTTTACACACGGATTACACATGACTTTTGCACATGGGCGAAACCAAAGATAATGGAGCAGGACAAAGAAAAAGGCCGCCGCATACGCGGCGGCCTCCCCTTTCCCGTGTCCCAGTGCATCAGATTTTACGTACGCTGTCCCGGCTCACCAGTCTGACCGGCAGAACCTGGTTGGAAGTCTCCACCGCCTCCTGCTTCAAAAGCCGCAGCATACACTCCGATGCCAGCCGTCCCTTTGCTGATGCGTCCTGGTGGATGGTGGTCAGCATCGGCATGGTCATCCGGCACAGGTTGATGTCGTCAAAGCCCACCACTGAAATATCCCGGGGCACCATGCGTCCCGCCTGCTGCAGCCCGGACATAAGCCCCGCCGCCAGCAGATCCGCTGTGGCGAATACGGCGGTGATATCCGTCCGCATCGCCAGCTTTCTGCCCTGCTCAATCATTTTTGTGGTGGAAAACTCGCATTCGTACACCAGGGATTCGTCAAATTCGACGCCGCCCTCCTCCAGCGCCTGCCGGTAGCCCAGCAGCCGCTGCTCCACCACACCCCCGGCCTTGATTTTAGGGCCCGCGAATACGATCCTTCGGTGGCCGTTTTGGATCAGGTGCGCTGTGGCCAGCCGTCCGCCCTCCCGATCCTCAAGACCCACATTGTGCATACGTCCCAGGTCGGACACATAGCTGTCCGTCAGCACCACAGGCACCTTTAATTCAAGCAAGGCTTGATAAAGGGGATCTTGCTCAAACTGTCCCGGAGCAAACACGCCCTCTACATTCCAGGTGCGCAGGAATTCCAGCAGCTCGTCGCCGTTGGAGACAGCCCGAACCATCAGGTAGAAGCCCTCTACCCGCAGGGCTCGTTCCACCGCGCCGGTGAGATCCATGAAAAAGGGGTCGGACATGAACTTATCCTGATCCTTGGATTCCAGGTTGTTGATCAGCGCCACCACCTTGGTGGAACGGGATTGCAGCGCCCGGGCAGACTGGTTGGGGACATAATCTGACCGGCGGATGATCTCATGAATCCGCGCCTCCGTCTGCGCGGAGACCCGACTTGTGCGGCCATGGATCACATTGCTGACTGTGGTGGCACTGACCCCCGCCTCCCTCGCGATATCCCCAATTGTAACCATAAAAGAACCTCCAAAGCATCAAATCAGCGCCACTCTTCATTATTTCGGCTTGCTGCGCTTCAATATTTTACATATATTGCTCCAACTTGTCAAGAAAGTCCTCTGAAGTCTCTCATCCCTGCGGCCCGCCAAAGCCCTCGATGCGGATGGGGCAGAAATTGCCCTCCACAAAGCAGGATGATGACCATTGACTTCGGATTCCTTGCGCTGAAAGGCTTGCGCAAGGCCGATCAAAACGCTCTCTGATCCATAAAATTCCTTGCCCTTCGCCCAAATATATCATATAATATCCGGGAGAAAACAGAGTTGGCGGAAAGGACAGATACAGCTATGGAAAACAACAGACCCAGGGGCAGGGAGAAAGACGTCACCGGCCCCGGAAAAACCGTACACAAGCGGGGAGACGGCCTGGGCACCGGCCCGGTGGGGGATGCCGGGGGATACAAGGATCAGAAGCCGTCAAACAGCGGAACTCGTGCCAGTGGCACCCGTGCCGGCGGCGCGGGCAAGCTGATCGCCCTGGTGCTGGCCCTGCTGCTGGGCGGCGGCGGAGGGCTGGCGGCTTTGTTCGGGGGCCAGTCCGGCACACAGACCCAGACACCCTCCACAGGCCAGCAGCAACAGCAGCAGACAAACCAGGGCGGCGGAACCGCAGGCTGGAGCCAGCTTCTCAGCGGCCTGGGCGGCGGCAGCGTCTCCTCCGGCTGGGAAAACCCTGCCAACACAGGCCGCCTAGACACCTCTGTGGCCAAAAACGCCCGGGAAAAGTACACCAAGCTGCTGGGCGGCTCCAAAGACACCGCCACCATCATGGTCTATATGTGCGGCACTGATCTGGAGTCCCGCAGCGGCATGGGCACCGCCGACCTCCAGGAGATGCTCAATGCCCGCTTTGGCAGCAACATCAATCTGCTGGTCTACACCGGCGGCTGCAAGGGCTGGAAAAACAATGTGGTTTCCAGCTCCACCAACCAGATCTGGCAGGTGAAGGACGGCCAGCTGGTCAAGCTGGCGGATAATCTGGGCAGTGTGTCCATGACCGACCCCTCCACCTTGTCCGATTATATCCAGTGGTGCGCCAAGAACTATCCCGCCAGCCGGTACGAGCTCATCCTGTGGGATCACGGCGGGGGCTCTGTCAGCGGCTACGGCTACGATGAAAAATTTGCCTCCACCGGCTCCATGAACCTGGCAGGGGTGGACTCCGCCCTGAAAGCCGCGGGCGTAAAATTTGATTTTATCGGCTTTGACGCCTGCCTGATGGCCACGGCGGAGACAGCCCTGACCCTCACCCAATACGCCGACTACCTCATCGCCTCCGAGGAGACCGAGCCGGGGGTAGGCTGGTATTACACCGACTGGCTCACCGCCTTTGGCGAAAACACCTCCATGCCCACCATTGAGCTGGGCAAGCAGATCGTGGACAGCTTTGTGGACACCTGTGCCGAGAAGTGCCGGGGCCAGCTCACCACCCTGTCCGTCATCGACCTGGCGGAGCTGGAGGCGACCCTGCCGTCTGTGCTGGCGGATTTCTCCAAATCCACCAACCAGCTGATTCAGGACAAGCAGTACCAGACCGTGTCCAACGCCCGCAGCGGGGCCCGGGAGTTTGCCCAGTCCAGCCAGATCGACCAGGTGGATCTGGTACACCTGGCAAAGAACCTGGGCACCAAAGAGGGGGACGCTTTGGCGGAGGCCCTGCTGAGCGCGGTGAAGTACAACCGCACCTCCTCCAACATGACCAACGCCTACGGCATTTCCATCTACTTCCCCTACCGGAAGTCGTCCAATGTGGACAAGGCGGCATCCACCTTCAATCAAATCGGCATGGATAAGGGATACATCCAGTGCATCCGGCAGTTTGCCAGCCTTGAGGTCAGCGGACAGGCCGCGTCCGGCGGCACCGGGTCGCCTCTGTCCTCCCTGCTGGGCAATTTAGGCGGCAGCTCCGGCGGGAGCGCAAGCGACATCTCCTCCTTGCTGGGCGATCTGCTGGGCGGCTCCTTTGGGCGCATTTCCGGCCTGGATAACAGCAACAGTGACTTTTTGAGCGACAGGGCGCTGGGCGACGAGGAGCTGGCCCAATACCTGGAGGAAACCCGCTTCCCCTCTGAAACACTGCTGTGGCAGGAGGGCGCGGACGGCGTCCCCGTCATCCGGCTGAGCGAGGAGCAGTGGGGGCTGGTTCACTCCTTGGAGCTGAACCTGTTCTATGACGACGGCGAGGGCTACATCGACCTGGGGCTGGACAACGTGTTTGACTTTGACGAGGAAGGCGGACTTTTGGGCAAAGCGGAGCTTGCCCAAAGCTGGCTCGCCATTGATGGCCAGCCGGTAGCCTACTATCACACCGCCACCGTGGACGATGGGACAAATTACACCATCACGGGCCGGGTGCCGGTGCTCCACAACGGCGTGCGTTCGGAGCTGATCCTGGTGTTTGACAACGACCAGCCCCACGGCTATGTGGCGGGGGTTCAGACGGTGTACCACGACGGCGAAACCGACACCGTGGCCAAGAGCCAGGCAGAGCTCCAGCCCGGCGATACCCTGGAGTTCCTGTGCGATTACTACAGCTATGACGGGGAGTACCAGGACAGCTATCTGCTGGGCGAAGCGCTGACCGTTTCAGAGCAGGGACTCACCGTCAGCGACGTGCCGCTGGAGGGCAGCACCCGGGCCACCTATCGGTTTACCGATCTGTATGGCCGGAGCTGCTGGACCGCGGTCATACCGTCTTAACATGGATAGCGATAGCGCGGGCCGTCCCTATGGGACGATAGCGGGGCTGATGGACGGAAAGCGTAGCTTATTTTCCGGGATTGCCGGTCGGAATCTCGCGTTGAACAGGCAGTTTGAACTCAGCGGCCCCATCAATGGCCAGGGTCTGTCTCCCGTGAAAGATATGCGCTACGGCATTGTGGATATCGCGCGGGCGGGATGCGGCGTCATCGCGGTTTACAACGCGCTGCTGCTGTTGGGCAATCCCCACCGCTTCCCCGATGTAGTCGCGTGGGGCGACCAAACGGCCGCCGCCGCGTTCGGACTGCTGGGCACCCTTCCCTGGAAAGCAAAGCATCTATTTCAGCGGTTAGGCTACACGGTCACTACCGTCACGGACGAGGCGCTGTTCGACCGCTATGCCCAGGACGCGGACGTCTGCCTGTTCACATTCTGGAACCAAAAGGGCAGCATCCGCCAGGGGATGCATACGGTCTGCCTGCAATACCGATCCGGCGCCATTGACGTATACAACCTGTCCAATTCCCACGCCAGAGTGTCCCGCAAGTCTACGCTAAGGGAATGGACGGCCAGCGGAATCGGGCCTGTGGTTTTATACTGCATCCACAAATAGGTCAAAGGCTGCGCAGATCCTCGTTTTTCAATGGGCAAGGCAATGCAGCTCGACGAGTACGCCCCTCCCCTTTGCTGAACATAATTCATAAACCAGATGGAGCCCCTTGAGAAGTTCCATCTGGTTTATATATTGGGGGTGGAACGCTTTCCTCTTCCGGCGCTTCAAACCGGCTCCGTTGCTATGGATGACCCCCATGCAAGTGGAAGGACTCCTCTTTGAACTGGGTCGGCCGCTCCTTTTGTGCAAAACTATGATTACAAAATAAAGTATCAGACAGATTTTGTCTATGCTTACCACAACCATACAACTTATTCATTTTTTCTTTATAAGTTGTTGCATCGATTTTTTTCATGTGCTATGTTTAAATCAGCCGGGAGGTATCCCTCCCCCAACAGTTTTGAAAAGGAGAATTGAATATGAAAAAGAGAGTGCTGAGCCTCAGTCTTGTCCTCGTCCTTCTCACCGCCACCCTGGCCGGGTGCGGCGGCAAGAAGAACGCCACCTGGAAGGTCACCTGCCCCTGGGCTCCCTCCGGCGTGGCCGCCATGGTGAGTCAGCAGGCCGCCACCAAGTCCACCAGCTATTCCGACACCATCACCCTGGTGGCTGAGGCCAAGCAGGGCGATGCCGCCACCGTCAACACCTGGATCGCCGACACCAAGGCCAACGATACCGAGCTGGTGTTCGTGGGCGAGGGCCTGCTGTCCATCACCTCCATCCTGGATCCCGCCAAGCTCCAGTTCGGCTATGAGGACTTCGTGTTCGTGGAGAACCTGTATTCCTCCATCTTCGTGCTGTCCGCCGACGCCAGCCTGAACATCAACTCCATCGCCGACCTGGAGGCCTATGCCCAGAGCGCCGATGAGATCAGCGTAGCCACCAACGGCGCCGTGGGCTCCGAGGCGTTCCTGGCCGCCGCCCTGTTTGGCTCCATGGGCGCGGGCGATCGGCTCAAGCTGACCCCCTACCAGTCCGCCGCCGAGGCCGCCCAGGCCGTGGCCCGCGGTGAGACCCAGTTCGCCGTCTCCCACCAGTCCCAGATCCTGGAGACCTGGCAGCAGGGCGGTGTCACCGTGGTGTGCGCCTTTGATGAGAAGGCCATCGAGAACGGTCCCTTCGCCGGCGTTGAGGGCGTGGGCTCCAAGGGCTACCCCTACTTCCGCAACCGCTGCTTCGTCATGGCCCGCGCTGGCACCGACGAGAAGAAGGTCGCCGAGCTGAAGGAGCTGTACGGCAAGATCCTGGCCGACAAGGAAGTGGCCGACTGGCTGCATGACACCATGCTGCTGGAGGTTGACACCATGTCCGTGGCCGATGTGGAGGCCCACATCGACAACGTGAAGGACATCGTGAATCAGTACAAGGACATCGTGGCCGGTTAAGCCACATAGGAACAACGGGGAATGGGACTGGGACAACGCCCGCCCATTCCCCGTTTTATCCCTTCAAAAACCACAAATATTATTTTGAGAGAAAGCGGAAGGAGGAGAACCATGAAAGATCAGCTTGACCGCCTCAGCGCTCGGCTGGACGCCATTGGCGAACGTCTGGGGAAAAAAGAGCTGCGCTTCCCGGTGGATCTTGTGACGGGAATTCTCTTTGCCCTGTTTGCCCTGATCATCCTATGGGTCATGCCGGATCAGGTGGTGATCTCGGAGAAGGATGTGGTCAACGGCCGGGCCTTCCCCACCCTGCTGATGGCGGTGATGCTGCTGTGCTGCGTCATGCTCGTTGGCAAGGAGCTGTATAAGCTGGCCACCAAGCAGCCCCTCACCTGGAAGACCATCAACCTGCTGGTGGAGGTGAAAGCCCTCATCATCCTGGCCATTCTGGCGGGCACCTATTTCCTAAGCAGGCTCACCGGGCTGTTCGTGATCGGCGGCGTATTCTGCTGCCTGGGCTTTTTGGTCTACTTCCGGTGCCGGAAGCCGTCCTATTACATCATCACCGTGGCCTTCGCCGTGGGCATCTGGGCGGCCTTCCGGTTCGTCCTGGGCGTAGATTTCTAAGAGGGAGGGGGAACCGATCATGTTACAGCATATCCTGCCGGCCTCCGGGCTCCTGTTCACGCTGGAAAACATCCTGTGGATCAACATCGGCGTGTTCATCGGCTCGGTGTTTGCCGCTATCCCCGGTCTGAGCGTTATTTTGTGCGTCATTTTGTTCCTGCCCGTCACCTATTCCATGAGCGCCATCCCCGGCATGATGTTCCTCTTGGGCATCTACTGCGCGGGAGGCTACGGCGGCAGTGTGTCCGCCATCCTCATCAATACCCCCGGCACCCCCCACGCCGCCGCCACCATGCTGGACGGCCATCCCCTGTCCGAGCAGGGCCGCACCAAGGCCGCGCTGAAGATCGCCCTGTACGCCTCCACCTTCGGCGGCATCTTCTCCGCGCTGACCCTGCTGTTCCTGGGCCCCCAGGTGGCGAGAGTCGCCGCCCAGCTGGGCACGGCGGAATACTTCATGGTGTGCGTCTTTGGCCTGACCATCATCGCCGGTGTGTCCGGCAAGAGCATGATCAAGGGCCTCATCTCCGCCTGCCTGGGCCTGCTCATCTCCTGCATCGGCGCCGATCCCATGACCAGCTATGACCGCTTCACCTTCGGCGTCACCCGGCTGTACCTGGGCCTTGACCTGGCCGTCTGCCTCATCGGCCTGTTCGCCCTGGTGGAGATCCTGGCCAAGGCGGAGAAAAAGCCGGGCCGGTTGGATCTGAATGCGGAAAAGATCAAGGACGACGGCGTTATCACCAAGGACGAATATAAACGCATGGTCCGTCCCACCATCATCTCCTCCCTCATCGGGGTCATGGTTGGCATCATTCCCGGCACCGGCGCGTCCGAGGCGTCCTGGTTCAGCTACAACACCGCCAAAAATATGTCCAAACACAAGGAGGAGTTCGGCCACGGCTCCGTGGAGGGCATCGCCGCTGCCGAGTCGGCCAACAACGCCGTCACCGGCGCCACCCTCATCCCCCTGCTCACCCTGGGCATCCCTGGGGACGGCACCGTGGCCATCATGCTCTCCGCCCTGATGATCAACGGCCTGAACCCCGGCCTGAGCCTGTTCACCACCCAGGGCGACATCATGTACGCCATCATGCTGGGTCTCATCCTGGTCAACCTGTTCATGCTGCTCCAGGGGAAATTCCTCACCTCCCTGTTCGCCAAGGTGGTGTCCATCCCCCAGGAGATTTTGACCCCCATCATCGTCATCTTCTGCTTCGCCGGGGCCTACTCGGTGAACGAGAACTACTTCGACGTGGGCGTTGCCCTGATCTTCGGCATCCTGGCCTGGATCCTGCGCAAGCTGGAACTGCCCCCGGTGCCCATCCTGCTGGGCCTGGTGCTGGGCAGCATGACGGAGACCAACTTCCGCCGCGCCCTGCTCATCTCCAACGGCAGCCCCAAGATCTTCTTCAGCAGCGTGTACTGCATCATTTTCCTGATTCTCATCATCGCGGCCGTGGGCACCATCGTGAGAGGCAAGGTGCTGGAACGCAAAGCCGCCGCCAAAAAGGAGGACTGAGCCTGTGGCCTATAACATTATTTTCTACTTCACCGACCAGCAGCGCTGGGACACCTGCGGCTGCTTCGGCCAGCCCCTGGACATCACCCCCAACCTGGATCGTCTGGCCGGGGAGGGCGTGAAATTCGACAACGCCTTCTCTCCCCAGCCCGTGTGCGGCCCCTGCCGGGCCCTGTTCCAGACAGGGCGCTACCCCACCGAGACGGGCTGCTTCCGCAACAACATCATGCTCCCGGCAGGCGTCAAGACCCTGGGCAATTACATCGAGGAGGCGGGCTACGAGACCGCCTACATCGGCAAGTGGCATCTGGCCAGCGACGGCGAGCTGGAAAAGACTCCCACCATCGACCACACCGTCACCGCCATCCCCCGGGAGCTGCGGGGCGGGTACACCGGCTATTGGCGGGCCGCCGACGTGCTGGAGTTCACCTCCCACGGCTATGACGGCTTCGTCTTTGACGAGAACAACAACCGCATCGACTTCAAGGGCTACCGGGCGGACTGCATCAATGACATGGCGCTGGAGTTCTTCGACACCTACGACGGGAAAAAGCCCTTCTTCATGACCATCTCCCAGATCGAACCCCACCACCAGAACGACCGGAAGCACTACGAGGGGCCGGACGGCTCCAAGGAGCGGTTCAAGGACTTTATTCTCCCGGAGGATTTGAAGATCCTGGGCGGCAACGCCGCAGAGGAGTACCCCGACTACCTGGGCCAGTGCGCCAGCCTGGACGAGAACCTGGGCCGCCTGGTGGAGCGGCTGAAAAAGGAAGGGCTGTATGAGAATACGGTCATCATCTTCGCCTCTGACCACGGCTCCCATTTCCTGACCCGCAACCGGGACGACCACCTTAACGGCTACGATGATTACAAGCGCTCCTGCCACGACGGCTGCCTCCATGTGCCCCTGGTCATCGCGGGCGGGCCCTTCAAGGGCGGCGTCGCGGTGGAGGAGCTGGTGAGCACCGAAAGCCTGCCCAAGACCATCCTGGCCCTGGCCGGAGTGGACGTGGGAGATGCCATGATCGGAGAAAACCTCCTTGACGTGGTGGAGAAAAAGGACGATAATAGACCCAACCAGGTGTTTGCCCAAATCTCGGAGAGCCGGGTGGGCCGGTGCATCCGCACGCCGGACTGGCTCTATTCCGTCTACGCCCCCGGCGTCAACGGCGGTGAGGAGGCGGCCTCCGACACCTACGCCGACGACTTCCTCTACGACATGAAGCAGGATCCCTGGCAGCTGGACAACGTAGTGGGCGATCCCGCCTATGCCCAGGTGAAAGCGGATCTCCGCGTCCGCCTGCTGGACTGGATCGAGCGGGCTGAGGGAACCCGGCCCGTTATCACGGATTAAAAAACTGCGCAAGGGCGGCCATGGCCGCCCTTGCGCCTCTATGCGGAGACAGAGGAGAGAGCCTATGAACGGCAGGGATCGAAAATGGGAAATGGTGTACTCATGGGTACGGGCCTACATTGAGGAGAACAAATTCTCCGGCAACGCCCGCATCCCCTCGGAAAACGCCCTGAGCCGGAAGCTGGGGGTGAGCCGGGAGACGGTCCGCGCCGCCCTGGACTGCCTGACCCAGGAGGGGCTGCTGCGCAAGGTCAAGGGCAGCGGCACCTACATCAATAAGGAGCAGGCCCTGTCCTGGGAGCCCGGCGGCAGCGGGGGCCGGATCAAAATCGGTCTCATCCTCCAGGGACAGGACGGCGACGCCAACTCCAGTCTCATGGACGGCATCCGCAGCATCCTGCCTCCCGACCAGGTTGATCTGCGCACCTTCCTGACGGACAATAAGTTCGCCAAC
>JAAVHT010000055.1 GCA_014799565.1 Clostridiales bacterium | reverse complement strand
TAGAAATGAATGATAAGATTTTGAACCTGCGGGAGCACCCCGAGCTGCTGGATCAGGCCGCAGAGTGGTTCCACGCCAAATGGGGCATCCCCCTCGAAGCCTACCGGGAGAGCATAGAAGCGTGTCTCAAGGGCGAAGGCCCGGTGCCTCAATGGTATGTGTCCGTGGACGGCAATACCATCGTCGGCGGATTGGGGGTCATCGAAAACGATTTCCACGACCGCAAAGACCTGACCCCCAATGTGTGCGCCGTCTATGTGGAGGAGGCGCACCGCTGTCAGGGCATTGCGGGGGCGCTGCTGAACCACGTCTGTGAGGACATGGCGAACATGGGAGTGGACACCCTCTATCTGCTCACCGACCACACGTCCTTTTATGAGCGATACGGCTGGGAATTCCTGTGCATGGCCCAGGGAGACGGGGAGGACGAGCCGGCCCGGATGTACGTCCATAAAGCATAAAATATCCCGGCGCGGTCATTCAGACCACGCCGGGATATTTTGCTATTTTCGTTGCCGACCGGAAGCTTTACGATTTCAAACCACGGTGATAACGAATTAAAGCTCTTTTTCGGTTCCTTTTTCTCTCCGTGGGCCGCCTACGGCGGCTTAGGCCGCAAGTGCCCGCACAGCGGGCACTGCACGCGAGAAAAAGGAACGCCCTTGACCTTAGGCGATGCTGACCACCTGATAGCCGGCCTCCTCCACGGCGGCACGGATGGCCTCGTCGGAGACGTCGCCGGTGACCACGGCGGTCTTGCTGTCCAGATCCACGGTGGCGGACGCGCCGGGAATTCCGTTCAGCGCCTTGTCCACATGGGCGCGGCAATGCTGGCACATCATGCCCTCAATGACAACTTTCTTTTCCATAGCTTTTTGTTCTCCTTTCACTTCAACGGCGGGCATTCCGCCGGTTTTGACTTCTGAATGAGACTGGATGCTGGGCTTGAAAAACCGCAGGCGCAGGGCATTTGTCACCACGCACACCGAGCTGAAGCTCATGGCGGCGGCGCCCAGCATGGGGCTGAGCTGAGGCCCACCCCAAATGGCCAGCACCCCCGCCGCCACCGGGATGCAGATGGCGTTGTAGAAGAACGCCCAGAACAGGTTCTGCTTCACATTGCGGATGGTGGCTCGGGACAGCTCCACCGCCGTCACCGCGTCCACCAGATCCGACTTCATCAGCACGATGTCCGCGCTCTCGATGGCCACGTCCGCCCCCGCGCCGATGGCAAGGCCCACGTCGGCTCGGGCCAGGGCCGGGGCGTCGTTGATGCCGTCGCCCACCATGGCCACCTTCTCCCCCTGCTCCTGGAGAGCGGCAATCTGCCGCTCCTTGTCGGCGGGAAGCACCTCGGACACCACTTGGGTCAGGCCCAGCTCGCGGCCTATGGCCTCGGCGGTGCGTTTGTTGTCGCCGGTGAGCATGACCACCTTCAGCCCCAGCTTCTGGAAGCCCTCGATGGCCGCACGGCTGGTCTGTTTCACCGTATCCGCCACGGCGATGATGCCGATGGGCTTGCCGTCCTCCACAAAGAACAAGGGCGTTTTGCCCTGCTTGGCCAGCTCGTCCGCAATCATGGTGTCCTTACCCAAATCGACTTTTGCGTCCGACAGCATGGCGGCGTTGCCCGCCAGGAAGTCCGCGCCCTGAATAGTTCCCCGGACGCCCTTGCCATGGACGGCCTCAAATTTCTCCACCGGGCACAGGGGGATAGTGCGGTTTGCCGCCTCCTCCACAATGGCCGTGCCCAGCGGATGCTCGGAGGGCTTTTCCAGAGAAGCCGCCACGCACAAAAGCTCCTCCGCCGTGGTCTTGCCCAGGGGATACAGGTCGGTGACCTTCGGTTTTCCCTCTGTTACAGTGCCCGTCTTGTCCAGCACCACGGTGGTGACGGAGCGCAGATTTTCCAGCCCCTCAGCGGATTTCACCAAAATACCCTGCTCCGCGCCCTTGCCGGTGCCCACCATAATAGCTACAGGAGTGGCCAATCCCAGCGCACAGGGACAGGAAATCACCAGCACCGCCACGCCGGAGGTCAGGGCCCGCTCCACCGAGCCGGTGGCGATCATCCAAATGACGGCGGTGACCAGGGCAATCCCCATGACCACGGGGACAAACACGCCCGCCACTTTGTCCGCCAGCTTGGCGATGGGGGCCTTGGATGAGGCCGCCTCGTCCACCAGCCGGATCATCTGGGCCAGGGTGGTATTGTCTCCCACTCTGGTGGCCCTTATGGTGAGCACACCGGACTTGTTGATGGAGGCGGAGATCACCGTGTCGCCGGGGCCCTTGTCCACCGGGATGGACTCGCCTGTGAGGGCGGACTCGTCCACCGAGGACGCGCCCTCTGTTACCACGCCGTCCACCGGCACCGAGCCGCCGGGGCGCACCAGCACCAGGTCGCCGGCCTGCACCTGCTCCACGGGCACTTCCACCTCTTCCCCGTCCCGCAGGACGGCGGCGGTCTTGGGGGTCAGATCCATCAGCCGGGAAATGGCCTCCCCGGTTTTGCCCTTGGAACGAGTCTCCAGGAACTTACCCAGGGTGATGAGGGTCAAAATGGTTCCGGCGGATTCAAAATACAGATCCATGGAGTAGTGCTCCACCAGCGCCATATCCCCGTGGCCCAGGCCCCAGCCGATGCAGTACAGGGCCGCGATGCCGTAAATGACAGCAGCAGCGGAACCCACGGCGATCAGTGAGTCCATGTTGGGGGAGAGATGGAACAGCGTCTTGAATCCCACTCGGTAATACTTCTGGTTGATGACCATGATGGGCACCGTCAGCAGGAACAGGGTGAGGGCGTAGGTCATGGCATTCTCCGGCCCATGGAAAAAGTGGGGGATGGGCATACCCATCATATGGCCCATGGACAGATAAAACAGGGGGATGAAAAATACAAAGGAGGCAATCAGACGCGCCTTCATGTTCTTCAAGTCGTCCTCCATGGCGCGGGCTTCGGGCTTAGCCTGGGCCGCGCTTTGGCCGGGAGCTGCAGGCAGGGATGCGCCGTACCCCGCCTTCTCCACGGCGGACACGATCTGCTCCGGGGTCAATGCCCCATCCCAGTCCACCGTCATGGAGCCGCCCAGCAGGTTCACATTGACGTCCGTCACGCCGTCCAGCTTGCGCACCGCTTTGTCCACATGGGCGGAGCAGGCAGAGCAGGTCATGCCGGTGACAGTAAATTTTTGCTTCATTGGATTTCACCTCGCTGAAAACACATCTATATTATCTTTCCCAGCGCCGCCACCAATTCGTCGATCTTATCAGACCGCTCCTGGTCGCTCTGGGCGTTCTCCACGCAGTGCTTCAAGTGGGCCGTCAAAATCTCCTTGTTCACCCGCCTCAGCATGGCGTCGGCGGCGGTGACCTGCTGGGAGATGTCCATGCAGTAGCGATCCTCCTCCACCATTTTGATGATGCCGTCGATCTGGCCCCGGGCGGTCTTGAGCAGTCTCAGCACCGTTTTCTGGTCGGCCATCATGGGAAGTCCCTCCTCGGTTCGGATAACACCCCCCTGGGGGGTAGGGTTATCCTACCATATCGCTTGGCTATTGTCAACCAAAAAATTCCCGGGTTTCCCCGGGAATTTTTCCACCTATTTTTCCAGCTTCGCCTGGACGCGGGCCAGGAACTTATCCGGTTTGATGATGAACCGCTCGTGAGTTCCTCCGCCGATCTTCCCCGCCTCGTCGTAGGCGGACACGGCGAAGGTGAGCTTGCGGCCCTCCACTGCGGTGAGCTCTGCCTCCGTCCACACCTTCATGCCGACGGGAGTGGCGGCGTCGTGGGTCACGTTTAGTAACGTTCCCACCGTGCCCTCGCCAGAGGCCAACGCCTCCTGCACTGCCTGGACGGCGGCATTCTCCATCAGGGCGATCATCCACGGCGTGGCGAACACGGGCACCAGTCCTGAGCCCGCCGCCTGAGCGGTGTTGTGCTGGGTGACCACGGTCTCGGCACGACCCTTCATTCCGATTTCAACAGGCATAGCAATTCCTCCATCCGTTATCATTACACTAAGCATACACCATCCCGGCAGATTTGGCAATTTAAAACTTTCTTCAAACCTTTTTTCTTGCGCCTCTCCCCTGTTCCTCGTATAATAGGAAAAAACATACGGAAAGGTTGCACCCGCCATGAAGCACATTCTGGTCATCGACGATGACATTCACATCGGAAATCTGCTGCAAGAGGCCCTGGAAGCCGAAGGCTACCGGGTCAGCCGGGCCTACTCGGGCACCGAGGCAGTTCTGGCTCTGGATCGGGCACGTCCTGACCATGAACCGTCATTGGCCGCTGCACGGCCAACGACTGGTTCGTCAGGCCTTCGGCCCGACCTCGTCTTGCTGGATCTCATGCTCCCCGGGCTGTCCGGCGAAGACGTACTGCCCCGCCTGACGGGCATCCCCGTCATCGTAGTCAGCGCTAAGGCGGATATCGACAGCAAGACCTCCCTCCTGTTGGGCGGCGCGGCGGACTACGTCACCAAGCCCTTTGTCTTGCGGGAGCTGCTGGCAAGGGTGGCAGTACGGCTGAGGGAGGCTCCCGTCCGGGACGAGGGCGCGCTCACCTTCCAAAACCTGCGGCTGGAGCCGGACACCCGCTCGGTGTGGGTGGACGGCGAAGAGGTGCGGCTCACCCGGACGGAGTACGCCATCTTGAAGCTGCTGATGGCAAGCCCCGCCCAGGTGGTCACCAAATCCGCCCTGCTGGACCGCATTTCTCAGGACACCCCGGACTGTACCGAGAGCTCGCTGAAAACCCACATAAGCAATCTGCGGAAAAAGCTGCGGGACGCCGGGGCCGGGGACTGCATCGAGGCAGTGTGGGGCATTGGGTTCAAGATGAAAAGCTGAAATCTCAACCATTTCTGAACTGTTTCCTTGACCGCTTTCTGAACCCTTTCCTGCTATGATAGCACCATCCAAGGAAACGGAGGCTTTTTTATGGAATACGTACTTGTCACCCAGGGCCTGTCCAAGCACTACAAGGACTTCAAGGCCCTGGACGGACTCACCATGCACGTACCCCGCAGCTCGATCTACGGCTTCGTGGGCCGCAACGGCGCGGGCAAGACCACCCTCATCCGCCTGATCTGCGGCCTGCAGTCCCCCACGGCCGGGAGTTACTCCCTGTATGGCACCGACAGCAAAGAAAAGGGCATCGCCGCCATCCGCCGCCGTATGGGCGCGGTGGTGGAGACGCCGTCCATCTACCTGGATCTGACCGCCCAGGACAACCTCAAGGAGCAGTTCCGGGTGCTGGGCGTCCCCTCGGACGACGGCATCCCCGACCTGCTCAAGCTGGTGGGGCTGGAGGACACGGGAAAGAAAAAGGCCCGCAACTTCTCCCTGGGCATGAAGCAGCGGCTGGGCATCGCCGTGGCCCTGGCGGGCGACCCGGACTTCCTGGTGCTGGACGAGCCGGTGAACGGCCTGGATCCCCAGGGCATCATTGAGATCCGGGAGCTAATCTTGAAGCTGAACCGGGAGCGGAAGATCACCGTGCTGATCTCCTCCCACATTCTGGACGAGCTGTCCAAGCTGGCCACCCACTACGGCTTCATCGACAGCGGGCGCATCGTCAAGGAGCTGTCCGCCCGAGAGCTGGAGGCCGCCTGCCGCAAGTGCCTGCGCATTGCAGTTACCGACACCCGGCCCCTGGCGCGGGTGCTGGACGGCATGGGGGTGGACTACAAGATCCTGGACGATGGACAGGCGGACGTGTTCGCCCAGGTGAACATCTCCCAGCTCAGCCGGGCGCTGGACGGGGAGGGCTGCGAGCTGTTGTCCGCCCAGGAGCGGGACGAGAGCCTGGAGAGCTACTTTGTCAACCTGGTGGGAGGTGGCTCTCATGACTAAGCTGCTGAGCGCCAACTTCCTGCGCCTATGGAAAAACAAGACGTTCTGGGTCTCTGCGGTCATCTGCGTCGCCCTTGGGGTGCTGGCGCCTCTGGGGGAGTTCCGGGCCGTGATTTCTATGAACGGAGGGGTCACAGACCTGGGCGAGCTCGGCAACCTGGCCCTGCTGGAAGTATTTTTTGAATATGCCTCCTTCATCGGCATCCTGGCCGGGGCGTTCGTCTCCCTGTTCCTGGGCACAGAGTACAGCGACGGCACCATCCGCAATAAGGTGATGGCAGGGCATTCCCGCGCGGCCATCTACTTCGCCAATCTGATCGTCGGCTTTGCCGCGTCGCTGATGTGCATGGCGTGCTATATGACGTTCTGCCTTGCGGTGGGCGCGCCCCTGCTGGGCTGGTTCACCAAGTCCGCTTCCCTCATCCTCACCGCCATTTTCGGCTCGGTGGTCATGCTGGCGGCGTTCTGCGCCATCTTCACCTTTGTCACCATGAACACCAGCCGCAAGTCCACCTCGGTGGTGATCTGCCTGCTGGGAGTGTTTGTCCTGCTCATCGCGGCGGTCTACCTCAACGGACGGCTGGAGTCCCCGGAGTATATCTCCAATTATTTCATCAGCATAGATGGGATCACACAATCGGAGCCGCAGCTCAATCCCCAATACCTCCGCGGCATGGAGCGAAAAGTCTACCAGTTCCTGTACGATCTGCTGCCCACGGGGCAGTCGATGCAGTATACCATGCTGAGCTTCACCGACCCGGCGCGGCTGATGGGACTGGGGCTGGCGGTGGCCGCCCTGTTTACCGGGGCCGGGGCGGCGCTGTTCCGGAGGAAGGATCTGAAGTAGGTGGGCGGGATGGTAAATTTGTTATCCGCCAACTTTCTGCGGCTGAGAAAAAGCTTGGTGTTTTGGTTGTGTACGGCGTATATGCTCTACGACGGGCTCAGACTGTTTTACCATTCCACCCAAATGGTTCAGGAAGGAACCTACCGCGATGCCCCCTCCTTCCAGTTCATGTTTCTCGGCGGCATCGTCTTCGCCCTCCATTGCAGTTTCTTTGTCAGCGGCGAATACGGGGACGGGGCCATCCGCAACAAACTGACGGTGGGCGCGTCCCGGACTGCGGTCTATCTGGCAAATCTCATCACCTGTACGACGGCCTGTCTGCTGATGTGCGCGGCCTACATCCTCCCCAACTGGACGCTGGAATACTTTCTGGTAGGCAAGACCGGCGGCTTGTCATATTCCAAATCCTCCAGCTACATCGCGCTGGTTTTTGTGGTGTGCATCCTCGTGGTGCTGTCTTTCAACGCCATATTCACCATGATTGGCATGAATATCCAGCGCAAGGCCCTCGGATCTGTTGTGATCCTCCTTACCGCCGCCGCCCTGATCTACTTCGGGCAAGAAGGCCGAGATATGCTGCTTCTGCGCCAAAGCGCTCCGGAGCGGTACAGTTATCCGCCCCTTACCATACTCCGCTATCAATTGTTCTCCGATTGGCTCCCAGGCGGTCAGGCGATTTTCTGTCACTATCTGGGCTATCCACAGGCGCCTGAGACGATGATCCTGCATTCCCTCATCGTCATTATTGTGTCTACCGCCGCCGGACTGCTCCTGTTCCAACGGAAAGACCTGAAATGAGGTGACTCCATGCTCCCCTGGCTGCTGTGCGGCGCGCTGACCATCCTTGCGCTGGCGCTGTATGTCCGTCTGCGCTTACTCCAACACAGCCTGGACGAAATCGGCCGCCAGCTGGGGGAGCGGCTTTCCTCCGATACCAACAACCCCATCTTCCTCTCCTCCCGAGATCCTCATGCCCGCAAACTAGCGGCGGCGCTGAACATCCAGCTCAAAGAGCTGCGCCGTCAGCGCCAGCGGTACGAGAACGGCGACCGGGAACTGAAGGAAGCCGTCACTAACATTTCCCACGACCTGCGCACCCCGCTGACCGCCATCTGCGGCTATCTTGAACTTCTGGACAAAGCGGACAAGTCCCCAGAGCAGGTGCGGTATCTGGCCCTGATCTCTGACCGGGCCGAGGTCATGAAGCAGCTAACGGAGGAGCTTCTGCGCTGCTCGATGGCCCTCTCCGCCCAGGAGGAACTGCGGCTGGAGCCTGTAGACCTGAACGCCGCGGTGGAGGAGGCGGTGGCCTCCTTTTACGGCGCACTGGTGGAGGGCGGCATAACCCCCACCGTCTCCTTGCCGGAAGCGCGGGTAGTGCGAAATCTGGATCGCGCCGCCCTGTCCCGGGTACTGGGCAATCTGCTAAACAACGCCCTCAAATACAGCGGCGGCGACCTGGACGTAACACTGGAGGAGAGCGCGACGATTACTCTGTCCAATGCCGCGCCCGGGCTGGATGAGGTGCAGGTAGGGCGGCTGTTCGACCGCTTCTACACTGTGGAGGCCGCTCGGCACTCCACCGGGCTGGGGTTGTCCATCGCCCGCACACTCACCGAGCGGATGGGCGGAACCATCGCCGCCCGGTTTGAGGGCGGACGGCTGTATGTGACGCTCTATTTCCCGGAAACAAGCTGAGACTGTTGGAACACGAAAGCGCCCGATCCTTCTCTACGATGGATCGGGCGCCTTTTTCTCCGCTAATAGGGACACGCCGCCCACGCATACATTTCAGGTGGAGGTGGTGTCCATGTGGACGGCATGGCTGTTATTGACACTGAACGGACTGTTCTTCACCCTTCGGCTGGCGGGCAACACGGGATCTTTTCCTCGCGCCCTCACCCGGGAAGAAGAGCAAGACTGTCTGGATCGGATGGCAAAGGGCGATTCTGACGCCCGCGATGAACTCATCGAGCACAACCTGCGGCTGGTGGCGCATATCGTTAACAACGGATGAAGCAAAAGGAAAGAATCTGTGGCACATCACAGGGAAGAACTTTTTCCGTGGATATTCGAAGAAAGTGACTATATATTGGAACGCAATCGTCTGAAATTCAACGGTTTATTGAATGCTCTCAACCGCCCACAACGGCAGGTTCAGTAGCCACTCTTCCCTCTTGTAATCTGCCATAGAAGTTCGAATCGACAGCTTCGGCTTGAACTTCTCATGATATACCTTTAAGCTCTTGGCCTGAAGATTTGTCTCCGCTTTGACCTCCACGGGAATCACATCTGTTCCATTGTCAATCACAAAATCCACTTCTGCCGTCCCACGCTCCGCAGTCCAGTAGTAGATATTGAGCCCCTTAAGCGTTTTTAGCTGCTGCAGCACATATTGCTCTGTCAGTGCGCCTTTGAACTCCTTGAACAAAGCATTGCCATCCAACAGGACGTCCTGTCGGAGCCCCACCATACAGGACAGCAGCCCCACATCCACCAAAAACAGCTTGAACGCCTTCAAATCCTCATACGCCTTCAACGGCAGACTTGGCACATTGACCCGGTGTACCTTGTGGACAAGCCCACAATCCGTAAGCCAGAGCATGGCCAATTCGTATTCCTTTGCCCGCGCGCCTTCTCTGACAAGGCCATAGATAAACTTCTTATTTTCTTTTGTCAACTGCGCCGGAATGCTGTTCCACAGCATCCGAATACGGGGCACCGCTTCATTCGGAGCGTGCTTGGAAAAATCCTGCTCATAGGCCGCGAGAATACGCTGCTGGATTTCCCTCACTTCATTGAAGTCCCGGTCATCTACGAAAGCCTGCACGACTTCCGGCATACCTCCAACATAATAGTAGTGCTTTAGCAAGTCGGCATAGTCCTGCTTGAATGCAGTTGCCATTTCGAAGTCGCTTTTTTGCAGAAGCTCCACGTACTGCTCCTTCCCCACCGCCATCAAAAATTCAAAGAAGGACAGCGGATAAAGATCAAGGAACTCTACTTTCCCCACTGGGAACGATGTTCCATGATGCAGCGCTACTCCCAGCAAGCTGCCGGCACAGACAATTTGATATTCAGGTGCATCTTCATTAAAGTATTTCAGGCTGGACAGGGCTTGAGGCACCTCCTGCACCTCGTCGAAAATCAATAGGGTGTTGGATGGGTCGATCTTGTGTCCCGCATATAGTTCCAGCCCCGTAACCAGTCGCTCGACCTCTATCCCCTCTTCAAATAGTTTTTTCATGCGCTGATTGTTATCGAAATTGATGTAAACAACCTGCTCGTATTCATTCGCTCCAAATTCTTTCAAGAGCCAGGTCTTTCCCACTTGGCGGGCTCCACGGATGATAAGCGGTTTGCGCCGTTTTTTCGCCTTCCATTTCCGCATCTGTTCCATTGCTATTCGATACATGGGCATCACCTCCAAATGGACTATGTTTTCAGTATAGCACATAATCACAAAAAGTCAAACGACTTTTCTTTATTTATAACACTTTTTTCAACTATATTCAGTATATATTCAACGATGTGTGAGTTCGAGTCCCGCCTGTCCGACCAAAAATCGACAGGTTTCGACAAAGAAGCCTGTCGATTTCACTTTTGTACAGCAGGAGATTTTTATGCTGTATTGTTTAGGAACCAATAACAATCGCCTGTTCCTAACAACGCATATATAACAGTGCAGTATAGTTAACCGCATTCCTGTTCCCGCATACCTTGCCGCACGGTTTATATAGAAAGATGCCTATATGCAGCGTACAATAAACAGAGGCAGGGCTGTTCTCCAGCCCTGCCTCCATAGGCATTTTATTCGTCTGGGCAACCTGACTCAACGCAAACCACTAACGCGCCAGATAATCTTTGATAGATTGGAGCACAGTATCCACATCCAAACCATGCACAGCACAAGCTTCCTCCAAAGACTCATGGATGGAGGATGGGCATCCAACACAGTGCATCCCGGACTGCATCAGGATGTAGGTGATGCCTCTGTAAAATTAAATTAATCTGCCCAGCTCACGGGCATCGTTCAGTTCCTTGCGGCCTTGGGCGTCGCCCACGTCCATCACGCCGCCGCACAGCACCTTGCCAAGATTTTTCCACCGCAGATGCTCCATCAAGTGGTCGAAGTAAAGGATCGCGTCCTCAAATCCGTGACCCTCCGCCGCCATCAGCAACACGGATCCCCTGCCGTTTCCCCGCAGGAGGTTGCCGTCCCCTTCCTCCAGGGCAAACAGCCGGTCAAGAGCCGTCCTGAGCTGGCCGCTCATCGTCCAGTAATACAGCGGACTGGCCAGCACCACCACATCGCTGCCCTTCACCGCCGGATAGATCTTGTCCATGTCGTCATGCTGGACACAGGGGCACTCTTTGCCGCTGTGTCCGCCGAAGCAGCCCTTGCAGCCGTGGATGTCCATGCCGCCCAGGAAGAATTCAGTCACGGTATGCCCCGTGCTCTCCGCACCTTCGGTGAACGCCTTGACCAGCATGGAGGTATTGCCCTTTTGCCGGGGACTTCCGTTCAAAATAACGATGCTTTTAGCCACAGATCCGTCCTCCGTTTTCTCAGAACTTATCCGCCAAAGCCGCCGCCTGGGCACAGCCATCCGTTTTTTCAATATCGCCCACGTTGAGGACGCCGGGAACCAGCACCTCGCCGACCATATGCCATTTCAGCAGCGCGGCCGAGCGCTCCAGGGGAACGCGGACGCCATCCATAACGGACATATCATCTTCCTCACAGCAGACAATCATGGCGCACTCCTTGCCCGCGATATCCTTGCCGCCCACTACAAAAGAAAACAGCCGGTCAATGACACCCTTGATTTGTGCGGGGATGGAATACCAGTAGACCGGCATGGTGAACACCACGGCGTCCGCCTCCAGGATATCGGAGGTGATGGTGTTGAAGTCGTCGTCGAAGGAGCAGGCCTTCCCGGTATTGAAACAGGTCTCGCAGGCGTGGCAGCCGCCCACATTCTTCATGGCCGCGTCAAAACGGGTGACGGTGTGTCCCTTTGCCTCCGCCGCTTTGATGAACGCGTCTGTCATGGCGAAGCTGTTGCCGTTCTTCCGGGGACTGCCGGTGATGACTACGATTTTCTTGCTCATGATGTTGTCCTCCAATTCTGCGGGCTTGACTTTCCCCGCGTCTGATAGTATTATCATAGCAAGAACAACGGAAACGTCAAGTACGCACATTGAGGTGCGATACTTACCTAAAGGAGAGCGTGAAATGAGCAGCCGCTGTATTTCAAACG
>JAAVHT010000054.1 GCA_014799565.1 Clostridiales bacterium | reverse complement strand
GGGCACGGGCGGTGAAATTATACTGCACGAACTCCCGCAGGGTGGTGCGGGCGGTCTCATCCGCCACAACCAAGCACACCGGCTCGGTCATATCGGTGGTGACGGAGAACACGTCCAGAGCCGGCAGGGATTGGGCGGCAGCGAAGGACAGGGAGTGGCCTTCCACGTCGGTAAAGGTAAAGGAATCCGACGACCATCCCACGCCGCAGACTGACATCTCGCCAGGAGAGAGAGCGGGGGAGTGCTGGCCGGACAACCCCGCGTAATCCTTGGCGGTGAGAATAAAGAAGGTGCGGTTGACAGTATTGTCGCTGGTGGTGGCTGTGCTGAACCCGGGCTTGGAATCAGGAAAGGGATAGCCCTCCCGGGTCTCGCTGCCGACGAAGCGCAGATACTGCCCCGCGCGCAGGCCAGTCACCGGGACGCCGTGCTCCTCCGCGAACCGCTGGGTCAGCGCCGCCGCCCCCTCCAGGTCGGGGGACTGCTCCACCGGGCTGAATCCAATCGTCATGTTCAGGCTGGCGGGGTACTGGGCGGCGATGATCTCCCCTTGTCCCAGGTAGAGGGACAGGGTGCCCGAGATCATGACCATCACCATGGTGGACAAAATACAGATGTTGGCCAGCCCCACGGCGTTGCGCTTCATGCGGTAGAGCATCCCGGACACACCGATGAAGTGGCCGGTCTGATAGTAGAAGCCCTTGTTTTTCCGCAGCATTTTCAGCAGGGCGATGCTGCCGGCGGTGAACAGGCAGTAGGTGCCGATGATGACCAGGATGACAGCCAGAAAATAGAAGGCCATGGCAAGGGCGGGGTCTTTGGTGGTAACTGCGATGACATAGCCTGCGCCCATAGAGAGTACACCCACCGCCGCCATCAGCCAGCGGGTTTTCGGCTCCTTTTCACCCACGTTCCCGCCATGGAGCAGCTCGATGGGCTTACTCAGCCGCACCCGGAACAGATTGAGCAGCAATGCCAGCACCAGCAGTGCCCCAAAAAACAGGGCTGTCACGATTATGGCGGGCAGGGAGAAGGAGGAGTGGAAGGGAATGGAGAATTGAAGCAGGGAGGTCAGCGCTATGGTGGCCAGCTTGTGGAGAATTACGCCCAGCACAAGCCCGCCCACGATGCCGGTCAGTGCGGTGTACAAGCTTTCCCAACACTGGATGAGGGCGATGTTCCCCTTACCCATGCCCAGAATATTGTACAGGCCCAGCTCCTTTTTGCGCTGCTTCATCAAAAAGCTGTTGATATACAGCAGAAGCACAGCGGACAGGATGCCTGCTACGAACATCCCGATCTGCATCATGACCTGGACATAGGCGAAGCCCCGCATGGTGATAACACCCGGGTCGAACACCAGCGCGGCCATGACGTAAAAGGCGGCGGTGAGCCCCGCCAGCGCCAGCAGATAGGGGACAAAGAAGCGGTGGTTCTGCCTCATGCTCCGGGCCGCCAGCTTGGGATAGAGACCGTTACGCACGCTTCTCACCTCCGTCGGTAAGCCGGGTTAGGGTTTCGGTGATGAGGCGGTACATCTGTCCGTCGGTGCGATTCTCCCGATAGAGCTGGTGGTAAACCATGCCGTCCCGGATGAACAGCACTCGGCCCGCCCGACTGGCGGCGGCGGTGGAATGGGTGACCATCAGTACCGTCTGACCCGCCCGGTTGATCTTGGTGAACAGATCCATCAGGCTGTCCGCCGCCCGAGAGTCCAGTGCCCCAGTGGGTTCGTCGGCCAGCACGATCTGAGGCTGGGTGATGAGGGCTCGGGCCACGGCGCACCGCTGCTTCTGTCCGCCGGATACCTCATAAGGATATTTTTCCAGCAGCTTCTCGATGCCCAGCGTTTCGGCGAGCGGGACGAGACGGCGATTCATCTCGGGATACTTTTTCCCTGCCAGCACGAGCGGGAGGAAGATGTTGTCCTTCAAACTGAAGGTATCCAATAAGTTGAAGTCCTGGAACACGAAGCCCAGATTATCTCGCCGGAAGGCGGCCAGCTCCTTCTCCCGCACCGCGGTTAGATCCCGCCCGCCCAGCAGTACCGAGCCGGCGGTGGGCCTGTCCAGCGCGGCCAAAATATTCAGCAGGGTGGTCTTGCCCGAGCCGGACTCGCCCATGATGGCCACATATTCCCCGTCCTCCACTGTGAAGGACACATCAGATAGGGCCTCTACCTTCTGGCTCCCGAAGCGGGTGGAATAGACCTTTTTTACATGATTGACTTCCAAAATTGACATAAGATTACCTCCGTGTTGTCACGCTGCGCCTAAGCTCCGCGCCTCTAAACTGTACTATCTGTCTCAGTACGGACAGTATACAGAAAAAGGGTTAAGAAGCCAGAGGGGAAAATCAAAAGATTTCATTAAGAGGGAAATCTTTTGCGGCATCGGCCAATCTTCTTACCGTCAGATAAGCCGCATATCTGCACAGAAAAATATCGATAAAATAATGGTATTGAATTCCGGCGAATGGTGTGGTATAATAAGGCAACATTTTGAATTGGAGGGAAATTACCTATGACTCATATCCAGACTCTGAACGGTGCAACGCTGAAGCAGAGCGCGGCCCACGGCGGCTGCGGCGAGTGCCAGACCTCTTGCCAGTCCGCCTGCAAGACTTCCTGCACCGTAGCCAACCAGAAGTGCGAGAATAACAAGTAATTTATGAGAGCGCCGGAAAGGGTGGGCTTTGTCCCACCCTTTTTCTGCGTATCAAAGGAGGAGCCAAAATGGTTCATACATTTATCTGTCTGGGGGTTCCTGTGGCGGTGGACGTGAACAGCGGTGCTGTCCACGTGCTGGATCGTGCCGCTTACGATGTGCTGTCCCTGCAGGACGCCCCCATGGCTGACGCCTGTCCCCCGGAGCTCTACGGCAAGCTGCCCCAGTATACCCCTGCCGTTGTAGATGAGGCATGGGCGGAGCTGCTGGAGCTTCAAAAAAACGGCCTGCTGTTTACCGATGACAACTACATCGACCCGGCCGCGGCCACTCTTATGCAGCAGGACGCCCCCATCAAAGCCCTGTGCCTCCACGTGTCCCACGACTGCAATCTGCGCTGCCAGTATTGTTTCGCTTCCACCGGTGATTTCGGCACCGGTCACCGCATGACTATGGACATAGAAACGGCGAAAAAGGCCATTGACTTTGTCATTGAACGCTCCGGCAATCGCCGGAACGTTGAAGTGGACTTTTTCGGCGGAGAGCCGCTGATGGCCATGGATACCGTCAAAGCTACCGTGGAATATGCCCGTTCCATTGAGAAGGAGCGCGGGAAGAATTTTCGGTTCACCATCACCACCAACGGCGTGCTGCTCAACGACGAGAACATCGAATACATCAACCGGGAGATGTCCAACGCGGTTCTGTCCCTGGACGGGCGGCCCGAGGTCAACGACAGGATGCGCAAGACGGTGAGCGGCGGCGGCAGCTACGACGTGATCCTGCCTAAATTTCAGAAGTTGGTAGAGGGCAGGGGGGAGAAGGACTATTATCTGCGCGGCACCTTCACCCGGCACAATTCGGACTTTGCCGCCGACGTGATCCATATCGCCGACCAGGGCTTCCGCCATGTGTCGGTGGAGCCGGTGGTGGGCAGCCCGGACTGCGACTATGCTTTCCGGGAGGAGGATCTGCCCGAAATTCTGGCTGAGTATGAGCGCTTGGCGACGGAGCTGTTGAAGCGGGATGATGTGAACTTCTTCCATTTCAATGTGGATCTGTCTCAGGGCCCCTGTGTCATCAAACGGATGAGAGGGTGTGGGGCAGGGTGCGAGTATGTGGCAATCACCCCCGAGGGGGACATCTATCCCTGCCACCAGTTTGTGGGCAATGAGGAGTATAAGCTGGGCAATCTCTATGACGGCACCTTTGACATGGAACTGTCCCGGAAATTCTCGGGGCTGAACATCTATACCCGGCCCGACTGCAAAAACTGCTGGGCCAGGTTCTATTGCAGCGGGGGGTGCTCCGCCTCCAACCTGCTTGTCAACGGCGACATAAAAAAACCGAACCGCTTTGGCTGCGATATGCAGCGCAAGCGGCTGGAGTGCGCCATTGCCATGAAGGCCATCCGGGCGGGCATGGCAGGGGAGTGAGCAGCTGCCCTAAAAAATGCAAAAAATCAACACAAAGCCTGCGGCCTCAACATTTTGAGACCGCAGGCTTTTGTGCTACAACATCCTGTGTTTTCGAGAATTTCAGGCTTGCTTTGTTCCGACGGTAGACATAATATAATTTACATAATATTTTGACATAAAAAATTTTTTGAAAAAATTTGGCGGATTTCTCTTGCGTTTCCAGAAAAATAGGTCTATATTAAAGAAACACCACCCTTGTCCGCTTGCTGTGGTTTGCCCCTGCTCCTGGATCAGCAAGCGAAAGCTGCCCCCGTGAACACTCTCAGTATTCGTGTCAAAAGAAGGGTGACAAAATGTTGATGGCTGCATTTTGTTGATACCTATGGTGGCTGGCATATACAACGTCCCCACGTCATATCATAGCTTGATTCCAAATTATGATATGAGGCGGGGGTGATGAGGTTGACTATCCGCAGAATGGGAAATCGGATCAAGCTTGCCCCCGTGTGGGACGGGCTGACCCAGCTGGCCATTTTAGGCATTTGCTTTGCAGTCGGCGCGTTGGGCGGGTTTTTCTTCTCCGGCCAAAGCGGGGGCGATCCAGAGCTGCTGGACTATCTCCGCCGTTATTTTCAGATGGCGGGCCAGGGGAACGGCGCAGAGCCCTCGCTATGGGCTTCCGTGTGGGATCTGACCCGCTGGCCGCTGGCGGCCTTCCTCCTCGGTGGCACCGCCGCAGGCGCGGTGGGTATCCCGATTTTGTTGGGAGCGCGGGGGTTCCTGCTGGCGTTCTCCGCCGCCAGCTTTGCCCGGCTGTTTGGTCTGCCCGGTATGGCGGCGTCTCTGGCCTCTTTTGGTGTGACAGCCTTGATAGGAGTGCCGGTTTTGTTTGTTGTCGCGGCGGATGCTTTTCGCCAATCGCTGGGGCGGCTTTCCGGCGAACGGGCTCCAGCCTGGAGCCAACGTGTCCAGGCGCTGACCCCGTGTGCGGGCCTGCTGGTGCTGGCTGTGGCGCTGCAGCAGACGCTGATGCCCGCGCTGCTGACGGCGGTATGCGCCCGCCTGTTTGTTTCATGAGAAAGGAGTTGAGTAAAATTGGATCATATCTCTGGCTATGAGATTTGGCTGGCTCAGGAAAAACGGGCCGCTGCCAATACGCTCAGCTCCTATCTGCGAGATGTGCGCCAGTTTGGCCAGTGGGTGGAGGAGGAGAGGTTGACCCTCACCCAGATCAATCAAGAGGACGTAAAGCGCTACGCTCAACACCTGGAGAAAAAGGGCAAGTCCAACGCTACCGTAGTTCGATCCGTGGCGGCGCTGAAGTCCTTCTATATGTACATGATATCCATCAAGGCGATGCAGATCAATCCCGCAAAGGGCTTTACCCCCAGCCGAGTGGAGCGTAAACTGCCCGCCATCCTCTCCAACCGCGAGGTGGATTTGTTTCTGGAGCAGCCTGATTCCTCCGACGCCAAAGGCTGTCGGGACAAAGCTATGCTGGAGCTGCTCTACGCCACCGGGATTCGGGTATCCGAACTCATTTCCCTGGATGTTCAAGACCTAAACCTGTCCGCCAGTTTTCTGCGCTGCCGGGGCAAGAGCAAAGAGCGGGTGGTTCCCCTCTACAAAGGGGCAGTGCGGGCTGTGGCCAACTACGTCAATGATGTGCGGCCGCAGCTGTTGGAGAACCCAGAGGAAACCGCCCTGTTCGTCAACATGAACGGGGAGCGCATGAGCCGCCAGGGCTTCTGGAAAATTGTCAAGTGCTATCAGGACAAGGCAGGCATACACAAAGACATTACTCCGCACACCCTGCGCCACTCCTTTGCCGCCCATCTGTTGGAAAACGGGGCGGATCTGAAGTCCATTCAGGAGATGCTGGGCCACGCCGACATCTCCGCAACCCAGATCTACGCCCAGGTAGTGAACCAAAAGCTCCGGGATGTCTATGCCAAGGCCCATCCTCGGGCCTGAGCCGCAAACGATCACGGCGGATGACAGCATCATCCGCCGTTTTTGCTTGTCTTTACCCGTAATCTGTGGTATCATGGTAACGGAATCTTGTCAGGAGGGTGTGCCATTGCTGATCCTTGGAATCGACCCAGGCTACGCCATTGTGGGCTTTGGTTTGGTGGAAGCTGCTCAGGGGAAATACCGCATGGTGGCTTGCGGCGCCATCAATACCCCGGCGGGGGTTCGGCTGCCTGCCCGGCTGTGGCGGATCGCCACCGATCTGGAGGAGCTTATCGGGAAATTTCACCCGGACGTAATGGCTATTGAGGAGCTCTTTTTTAATCACAATGTCACAACTGGCATCGGTGTGGCCCAGGCCCGGGGAGTCATTTTGATGACAGCGGAGAAACTGGGTCTGCCCATTCACGAGTACAATCCATCCCAGGTGAAGCAGGCTGTGGTGGGCTACGGCAAGGCGGAAAAGCGGCAGGTGATGGACATGACTAAGCGGCTTTTGAAGCTGAACGCGGTTCCTAAACCGGACGATGCCGCCGACGCGGTGGCCATCGCCTTATGCCACGCCCGTTCCGCCACCTCACTGCTGCAAAATATACATTGAACATTTGGAGAGATCATCGTGTTTTACTATCTGAATGGGACCGTGGCCCATAT
>JAAVHT010000053.1 GCA_014799565.1 Clostridiales bacterium | reverse complement strand
TTCGCCGAAGGCGAATGACGGTCCCCGGGCGCGGCAGACAAAGGCGCGCCCTGCTCGTCCACCTCGTCCCGGAGCAGATAGTCGCAGCTCACGCCGAACAGGCGGCTGAGCTGGATCACGTTTTCCGTGTCCGGCATGGTCTCGTCCAGCTCCCATTTGCTCACCGCCTGCCGGGACACGGTGAGCTGAGCGGCAAGCTGCTCTTGGGACAGGCCGCTTTGCCTGCGCAGCTGCTGCAATTTTTCTCCTAGTCTCATGGTGATATACCTCCTGAATGCGGCAGGCGCCACTGGGTTCGCTAGCGTGCCTCAATGATAGCTGTTTTTCCCTTTGCGGTCAACCAAATTGGGCTGGAATTTCCGCAACTACAGGTTGCGGAGAAGCCGAGAGCAGGGGACTAAGGCCAGAGTGGAGCGAAAATCAGGAGGGGCTGAAGGCCCCAAATGATTTTTGCGCAATCGGCGGACTTAGGCCCCGTCGCGGAGGCTTCGCAGCACGACTTCAGGTTGCGGCCAAGATATTGAAGTTTTTTCACGCCGAAGGGATTGACAAGGCTGGGGTTTTGTGCTATCTTATTTAGGCTGATGTTTGCGGATGCGCCCATTTAGGCGGGTGTAGTTCAATGGTAGAATCCCAGCCTTCCAAGCTGGTCGCGTGGGTTCGATTCCCATCACCCGCTCCATACGCGCCTGTAGCTCAGGTGGATAGAGCAACTGCCTTCTAAGCAGTGGGCCAGGGGTTCGAGTCCCTTCAGGCGTGCCAAGGCAGTCCATAGGACTGCCGGGACGGTCGTTCGGCGGAGCCGAATGACGTCCCACCCGTTCGCTACAAGCAGATAATGGCCCATAGCGCAGGCGAATGACGGTTCACTCGTTCACTACAAGTGGATAACGTCCATAGCGTAGGCAAATGACGGCTCACAACAGCGTTTCCCTCCCGTCAGCAACAATTCCATATGGTGGGTATAGCTCAGCTGGCAGAGCACCGGATTGTGGTTCCGGGTGTCGTGGGTTCGAGCCCCATTACCCACCCCATACTGTGGCTGAGGGCCGGAGCGTCCGCTCCGGCCCTTGCCGCACTTCCACATTGGGGTGTAGCCAAGTGGTAAGGCACGGGACTTTGACTCCCGCATTCGCTGGTTCGAGTCCAGCCATCCCAGCCACGTCGGCGCAAGCTGCGTATCGCTCGCTCCCCCGCGGGCGGGAGAGCTCACTCACTTCGCTGCGCCTCCTTTCCCCAGACCGCCTGGAGGGCGGCGATTCGGGGGCCCCATTTAGGGCAAAGTCCGTCACCTCCTCTCCCCAGGCCGCCTGAGGGGCGGCGGGCCGGGGCTTTTTGAAGCGCAAAGCCCTGTTCCCCACACGAGCTGGATTTGTCTGGCTCGCGTGAGGAACCAAATAAAATTTGACCCAGTAGCTCAGTTGGTAGAGCAACGCCCTTTTAAGGCGAAGGTCCGGGGTTCGAGTCCCCGCTGGGTCACCAAAAAGAAAGACACGTCAAAGACGTGTCTTTCTTTTTGGGTTCCGGCGGCCCCTGGCCGCTCCGCCCTTTGGTGTTTTAGCCGGCGTTGCCCGCCCTCAATCTTCCTTTTTATAGTACTGCGCCTGGGCCTCCCAGAGGGCCTGGTACTTCCCCTCTATCTCCACCAGGCCGTCGTGGGTTCCCTGCTGAACTACCCGGCCCTGGTCGAACACGGCGATTTCGTCGCAGAACCGGCAGGAGGACAGCCGGTGGCTGATATAAATGGCGGTTTTGTCCTCCACGATGTCGTTGAACTTGGTGTAAATCTCGGCCTCCGCCTCGGGATCAAGGGCCGCCGTGGGCTCGTCCAGCACGATAAACGGCGCGTCCTGGTACAGCACCCGTGCCAGGGCGATCTTCTGGGCCTCGCCGCCGGAGATTTCCACGCCGTCGTCCTCAAACTCCCGGTAAAGGCAGGTGTCCAGCCCCTTCGGCAGCGACCCCAGCCGCGCCCCGAAGCCCGCCTTGACCAGGCACTGCTCCGCCCGCTCCCGGTCGTATTCCTCCGCCGCGGCCACGTTGGCCCCCAAGGGCTGGGCCAGCAGCTTGAAGTCCTGGAACACCACGGAGAACAGCGCCAGATAGTTGTCGTAGCGGTACTTGCGGATGTCGATGCCGTTGAGCAGGATCTTCCCCTCGGTGGGGTCGTACAGACGGCACAGCAGCTTGATGAAGGTGGTCTTGCCCGAGCCGTTTTCGCCCACTACTGCCAGACGCTCGCCCACGTTGAACTTCATGGACACGTGGCGCAGGGCCCAGGCATCGGTTCCGGGGTATTGGAACGAGACGTCTTTGAACTCAATTTCATAGTTCCGGTCGGAGCGCTTCTCGGTGGTCAGGCTGCCCTGGTACATATTGTTGGGGGTGTCCAGGAACTGGTACACCGGCTTGAGGTACTCCGCGTTTACCCGCAGGGCGCCGATGTACACCAGCAGATTGGACACGCCCTTGGCCAGCCCCGCCAGCGCACCCACGTACTGGGTCACGGAGCCCACGCCGAAGGCCCCGCCCAGGGCCTTCAGGCCCACAAAGAGGTAGATCACCCCGGCAAAGGTCCGATCCACCGCCTTGGAGGCGGCGAAGAGCGCCCCCGCGGCCCCCCAGCAGTCCCTGGCATACTGCGACCTGATGCCGTAGGGCATAGTCGGCTCCTCTTCCTCGTGCTTTGACTGGAAATAGATATCCTGCCCATAGGTACGGATGTCCGTCCCCCGATGGGGCTCGCCGATGGCCGCCCAGCCAAAGAACTCAAAAAACCGGTTGGCCTGGGTCCCATCTACTTTGGCATAATATGCCTGCGCCCTGCCGTAGAGCAGGGGGGACACCAGCACCGTCAGCACCAGCAGGGCCAGCATAGCCGCCAGACAGCCCGGGTGGTTCAGCCAGGCCAGCGGGCTATCCGCCGGGACAGGCATGGTGAACAAGGTCACCGACAAGGCCAGCGCGCCCAGGATGCGGAATACCTCCTCCACCAGCCAGCAGTAGCGTGTGTACACCCGCATCAGGCCCCAGTTTCCCCAGGTGTTGATCTCCTGGATCTGGGTAAACAGGGCCTGAATCTTTGGGTCGTCCACGTCGCAGAAATCCATGGAGAGCAGCTTGTTGAAGAAGACACGGTTCCAGGCGGGCCACTGGCGGCTGTCCTGCAAGCCATTGTCCCAGCAGGTGACCCCGGCCCTGACCACGCCAGCCGCCGCCGTAGACAGGAGCAGCAGCCATAAGGTGCGCCAGACCGTCCCCCCGTCCCCGCCCCCGGCGATGGCGTTCACCAGCCGGGCGGTGAAGTACAGCGGCACATAGGGGGACAGGGCGTCCACCGCCTGCCGCACCGTGGCGGACACGAAGATCTCGGGCGCGACCTCCCACCAGATGGAGAAGGCCCGGCGGGTGTAAGCCATGGCCTGCCCAAAGGGCAGGCGGTCTTGTTTTTCATTCATCGTCCATAGCCCCTTCCTGATAGTATTTGCTTTGAACGCCGAACAGGTAGGCGTACCGCCCGCCCCGGGCCAGCAGTTCCTCGTGGGTGCCCTCCTCGGCGATGCCGCCGTCCTCGACCAGCAGCACCCGGTCGCAGAAGCGGGTGGAGGCCAATCTGTGGGAGATATACACGCTGGTGCAGTTCCCCGTCAGGTCGCTGTAGCGCTGGTACAGGTCGCTCTCGGCGATGGGATCCAGGGCGGCGGTGGGCTCATCCAGCACCACCACCGGCGCGTTTTTGTACAGCGCCCGGGCCAGCATCAGCCGCTGGGTCTGCCCACCGGACAGGTCGACGCCGTCCAGGTACACCTCCCGGCCCAGGTGGGTGTTTTCCTGCTGGGGCAGGGAGCGGATCTTGTCCGCCACCCCCGCCCGCTCCAGGCAGTCCCACATCCGGGGGAGGTCTACTTCGGCGCTCTGGGCCACGTTCTCCGCCATGGTGCCCGCCAGCAGGGAGAACTGCTGGAACACGGCAGAGAAAAGCTTGTAATAGTCCCGGCGGTCATACTGCCGGATGTCCTCCCCGTCCAGCAGCACCTGGCCCTCCGTGGGGTCATAGAAGCCGCAGATCAGCTTGATAAGGGTGGTCTTGCCCGCGCCGTTTTTGCCCACCACCGCCAGCTTTTCGCCGGGGCGGATGGTCAAGTTCAGGTGGGAGATGGTGTCCTTCTCCGCCCCTGGGTAGCGGAAGGACACGTCCCGCAGCTCGATGGTATACAGGTGGCCCGGCTTGACGGCCAGGGGCTTGCCGTCCTCGAAGCGGAAGGGCTCCGGCGTCTCCAAAAATTCCCGCAGGGTGGACAGGTCAAGGCTTTGCCGGTGGAGGGCGCCCAGTCCGGTGAAAATGCCCGTCACCCACTGGGTGAAGCCGCTGACCGCCGAAAAGTAGAGCACAAATTCCGCCGCGCTCAGCTCCCCCCGGAGGGCCAGCAGAATGAGCCATCCGTAGGCCGCGCCGTTGCGCAGGAAGGCCAGCACCACGTCCAGCAGGTCGGCCCACAGATAGTACCGCTGAGCTTTGGCATAGAAGTCCGCAAACAGCCGGGTGTACTTGTCGTACAGCTCGGTCAGCCAGGGGGCCAGGCCGAAGATGCGGATATCCTTGGCCAGCTTGACGTCCCGGGCGCAGGAGATGCAGTAGCTGGTTTTGTGGAAGAGCTCGCCCTCCTCTTCCCGGCGACGGTAGCGCCAGGCGCGGATGCGCTCCCCGGCAAAGTAGCCCACAGCGGACAGCGCGACGCACAGCGCCGCCGCTAGCGGCCCCACCTGGGCCAGCAGCAGCAGATAGACCACAAAGCTGATGAGGTTGGAGGCCAGGCCGGTCAGCGTTTCCCATATGGCTTCCCCGGCGGCGCGGTTGTCGTTGAGGGCCCTGTTGGCCCTGACCGTCCGCTTCATGTAGTCGGGGTCCTCCGTGTGGGGGTAGGAGGTTCGGCAGAAGGTCATGTGGACGTCCTGGCCCAGTTCGATGCGCACATGGACGCGCCCCAGCAGGGCGTTTTCATCCAGATAGGTCCGCAGGGCGTACACCGCCACCAGCCCCAGGGTGAACCAGAGGATCATCCGCACCAGCTCCTGGGGGCTGACGCCCCGGCCTACCGCGTCCAGCACGGCGGGCACCACGAACAGCTCCAGCAGGTTGGCCGCCACGCCGCAGAAAATCAGTCCCGCGCAGATGACCAGCACGCTTTTGCAGTCCCGCCACGCCCGGCGGATCATAAAGGCGCAGTTGGACGCCATGCCGTAGACGGGCTTTTGTTTGTCGGTTTTGGTTTTTTCCATGTCTCTCACCTCGAGGGGGATTCTAACATAAAAGCCCCCGGCCGTGCGAGCCAGGGGCTGAAACGTCAAATCTGGGGGCTGAACCGTCTCAGGGCCGTCATTGGGCCTGCGGCCCAACGACCGGCCCCGTGGGCCGGCCTTTGGCCGGCTTAGGGCTGGGCCGCCGAAGACGGCCTAACGCCAGCGGCCTTCCGGCCGCCTACTGGCAACAGTATCTCCGTAGTAAACGCCCCGTCCTCGCTGTTCCGGGTCAGGTATCCCCCCAGCCGCTCCACGATGGCGTCGATGCGCACCAGCCCGAAGCCGTGGCCCTCCCCCTTGGTGGAGAGGAAGCGGCCCTCGTGCTTTGTCCGTTTGCCCGATGCGGTGAAATTGGTGAAAGAGATGTAGAGCTGGTTGCCCTTCATGTCCACATACACCCGGATTAGCCGCTCCCCCTCGGGCAGGGCAAGGCTGGCGTCGATGGCGTTGTCAAACAGGTTGCCCAGGATGACGCACAGATCCAGCTCGGAGATGTCCAGCGCCACCGGGACGCTGGCGTCCGCCCGCACCTGGATGTGCTTGGCCTGGGCCAGGGAGATTTTGCTGTTCAAAATCGCGTCCGCCATGGGGTTACCCGTCTTGACCACCGTGTCCACCGTAGCCAGGTCGGTCTCCAGCGCGTCCAGGTAGTCGCCCACCGCCTCCCAGTCCCCCTGGGCGGCGTGGGCTTTCATCACCTGGATGTGGCTGCGGTAGTCGTGCCGCCAGCCCCGCATCTGCCGGTACATATTCTCCACCTCGGCGTAGTGGATCTCGATAAGCTCCCGCTGGTAGGCGGCCAGACGCCGGTCCAGCAGCCGGTCGAACAGTCTCATGCCTCTTACCTCTCTCAAATCTGCCGGATGATGGCCCGGTTCAGCTTGTCGTACTGCCCCCGGGGCAGGGGGACGCGCTCTCCGGTGGACAGCTCCGCCTCTGTACGGGTGACCCGCTGAATGTAAGTCAGGTTCAGGATATAGGAGCGGCCCACCCGGAAGAACCGGTTGTCCAGCTCTTTTTCCAGCTCTCCCAGGGGGCGCTTGACGGTGTAGTCCTGGTCCGCGTGGATGGTGACGTAGTTGTGCAGCACTTCCAGCCAACGGATCTTGCCCAGCGCCAGGCGCACCGTCTCCCCGGGCAGCTCCAGGGTGAGGGCGGGCTCGTTCCGCGCTAAGCGGCTGACAGCCCGGGCAAGCACCTGGAAGAGCTTGTCCTCATTCACGGGTTTGGTGAGGTAGTGGAGGGCGGACACCTCGTAGCCCTCGGCGATGTAGTCGGTGTAGCCGGTGATGAACACGATCTGCACATCGTCACTGGCCCGCCGGACGGTTTTTGCAAGCTCCACCCCGTCCATGCCGGTCATTTCGATGTCCAGCAGCAGCACGTCGAAGTCCCGGCGCTCCTCATAGCGGAACAAAAAGGCCTCCGCCGACGGGAAACGTTCCGTCTCCACCGCGGCCCCTGTCTGCCGGGCCCACCGGGCCGCCAGTTGGTCAATGTATTCGGCGTAGTCCCCGTCGTCGTCACAGATGGCAAAGCGATAGTCCATGAGCATCCCCCTCCCCCGCGCCTCCCGTCAGAAGCGGAAATAGATGAACGGATTGTACTTGGAGCTGATGATGATAATAATGCACACCCCGGCCAGAGCCAGATGGATGAGGTTGTTCACCGCCAGAGCCCCGGAGGAATCGGACTCACTGAGGCGCAGTTTGCGGGGCATGGGCAGCATCCACACCAGCCCCAGGGGGAGGAAAAACAGCCCGTACAGCACGGACAGGTCCGCCGCCGCCATAGCCACCCAGTCGGTGGGGCGGTAGAGGAACATCTGGTTCAGCGCCGCCAGGAGCTGGTTGAAATCGGTCAGGTTGAACAGCACCCAGCCCACCGTCACAAAGAACATGGCGTACAGCCAGCCCACGAATTTGGGGAGCCTGTCCAGCAGTTTGTGGAGCCACAGCTTTTCCACCACCAGCAGCGCGGCGTAGTACAGCCCCCACAGCAGGAAGTTCCACTGGGCCCCGTGCCAGAAACCGGTGAGGCCCCATACGATGAGGATGTTCAGCATCCAGCGGCCCCGGCCCACCCGGTTACCGCCCAGGGGGATGTAGATGTAATCCCGGAACCAGGTGGACAGGGAGATGTGCCACCGCCGCCAGAAGTCGGTGATGGACGTGGAAACATAGGGGTGGTCGAAGTTCTCCAGGAAGTGGAAGCCGAAAACGCGGCCCAGGCCGATGGCCATGTCGCTGTAGCCGGAGAAATCGAAGTAGATTTGCAGGGTATAGGCCACCGCTGCCACCCAGTACATGGCGGTGCCGTACAGGGCCGGATCCCCGGCGTAGATGGTCTCCGCCAGGGCGGCGGCGGAGTTGGCCATGATGACCTTTTTCGCCAGCCCCTGGATGAACCGCCGCATCCCCGCCGCCGCGTCGTCCAGGGTCTCCCGGCGGGTGCGGATCTCGTGTTCCACCGTCTGATAGCGGACGATGGGCCCGGCGATGAGCTGCGGGAAAAAGCTGACGTACAGCAGCAGGTAGAAGTAATTGCGCTGTACCGCCACCTTGCCCCGGTACAGGTCGATGACGTAGGACAGGATCTGGAAGGTGTAGAAGCTGATGCCGATGGGCAGGGTGATGGCCGGGACGGACAGCCGCCCGCCCAGCAGGAGGTTCAGGTTGTCCGCCGCGAAATTCAGGTACTTGAACACGAACAGGTTGGCCGTCAGGAGTACCACGGTAACGATAAACGCGATTTTCCTGCGTTTTTGATCCTCCCGCCAGTGTTCCATCAGCAGGCCGCCGGCGTAGGCCGCAAAAGCGGCCAGCAGCATCAAAATCAGCAGCCGGGGTTCCCCCCAGGCGTAGAACACCAGGGACGCCGCCAACAGCACCGCGTTGCGCCACACCCGGTTGTTCCAAACAAAGTACAGCACGAACACCAGGGGGAAAAAGCCGTATACAAAAGGCAGAGTACTGAATACCATACGCTCAGCCCTCCAGCAGGAACTCGTCCATGATGAAATAGTCGATGTTCCCGATCAGAAGCACCTGGG